>CAMBOW010000018.1 GCA_945869365.1 Flavobacterium psychrophilum
TAAACTGACAAAAATGCAGTTGAATTCAGTTTCCGAAAAATGGCCTGTAATTTGTACGGGAAGGAATACTAACTTTTAATACAGAAATTATGTTTGTACTACTAATTGGAATCATGTTGGCCAGCTGGCTCGTGAGCAACAAACTGAAAAACAAATTTGAAACCTATTCCAAACTGCATTTGCAAAACGGAATGAGCGGTGCCGAGATTGCCGAAAAAATGTTGGCCGATCACGGGATTACCGATGTGCGCGTCATCTCGACACCCGGTCAACTCACCGACCACTACAACCCGGCTGACAAAACCGTGAATTTGAGTGAAGGTGTATTTAACCAACGCAATGCGGCTGCGGCTGCGGTTGCTGCACACGAATGTGGACACGCCGTGCAACATGCCGTTGCCTATTCGATGCTTACGTTGCGTTCGCAATTGGTGCCCATCGTTTCGGTGGCCTCCAATTATGTACAATGGGTTTTATTGGCTGGTATTTTGATGGTGAATTCCTTTCCTCAATTGCTATTGATTGGCATTTTGCTTTTTGCCGCCACTACGATTTTTTCGGTAATTACTTTGCCCGTTGAATATGATGCGAGTAATCGTGCCTTGGCTTGGTTAGAAAAAAGTCAAGTGGTTACTGCACAAGAACACGAAGGCGCCGCTGACGCTTTAAAATGGGCCGCCCGTACTTATGTGGTAGCCGCCATTGGTTCGGTGGGAACCTTGATTTATTATGTGATGATTTATCTGAATCGAAAATAAAAGAGAAAAGGGAGCGTAACACTCCCTTTTTTATTGCAATCTAATGTCTATTTAGGCAACCACTACTTTGTCGGGATTATAGCCTACATACGGAATTTCAGATTCTACAAAATGAATGTCGTATTGTTCTAATTCTTGCAATAGGGGTTCATAGACTTCTTTGCGCATAGGCAATTGAACGCCAGGCGTAGTGATTTTGCCGTTCAAAATGAGTAAAGCCGCCATGGCAACCGGAAGCCCAACGGTTTTGGCCATAGCCGTATACAGTTGATCGTCGCCTAAACACACCATTTTGGAATCGATTTGTTTTTGTTGGCCGTGGAGTTCGTACCCAAATTTGTGGTACATCACAATCATGTCTTTGTCTAGTGGTGCCAACGTCCATTGATCGGCGAGAATTTTTTCTAGAATTTGAGCCGGTGTAGCGTTTTTAAGGCCTACTTTTTTGGTCGGATTAAAGATGTCCAATTCAACCAATTTGTCCCACATGCTGTCGTCTTGCTCGATGCCCAATTGCAAGCGCATTTTAATTTCGACTGAATCGGTGGGATGATAGGGTAAAAACAAGTTGGTGAATTCGCGGTAACTCAAGTGCTCGGAATCGTCTAATATATACGAATCATCAGTCATGCCCAGCTGTACAAACATATTCCAAGCTTTAGAATATCCTACTCTACGAATGGTGCCACGGTATAAAGTTAACACATCATCTAACCCATAAACCGAGCGGTATTTTAGGGAATCTCGGTTGGCGTAAGCCTCAAATTTCCCATACCCTTCTACGTGCAAAAATTCGGTACGGCGAAATAATTTATGATACGGGATGTACTTGTATTTTCCTTCTTGAATAAATTTGGCGGCACCACCTTGTCCGGCCAACACCACATTGCGGGGTGCCCAAGTAAATTTGTAATTCCACAAATTGGTGTCTGATTCGGGCGCCACTAAGCCCCCACAAAATGATTCAAATAGTAGCATTTTTCCGCCTTGTTCCCGAATTTCATCAATGACTTTCATCGCACTCATGTGGTCAATACCAGGGTCAAGGCCTATTTCATTCATGAAAATCAACTTGTTGGCTTTAACTTCTTGATCAAGTTCCTGCATCGCCGCACTAATATAGGAAGCGGTTACCAAGTGTTTTTTATAGGCAAGGCAATCCTTGGCCACTTCAATATGCAAGTGTGCCGGCAACATCGAAATCACTAAATCAACTTGTTGAATGGCAGCTGCACGATCTTCGGCATTAAAAATGTCTAGGGCCAAGGCTGTTGTATGGGCCTGATTTTTGGTTTTTTGTTGGGCCAATTCCAAGGATAAATCGGCGATAAATAGCTGCAATTGTTCAGCTACTGCCTTGTCAATTAAGTATTGAATTAAGGAAGTTGCCGAGCGGCCAGCACCAATAATAAGGATTTTTCTCATGTTCTACCGGTCTATTAACGCCCAAAGGTATCAATTTGTGTCGGTTAAAAAAATCTGCCGAAAAAAATCAAAATTCAGTCACAGTTAGAGATTTTCTAAATCTTCCAAATCTTGTTTCTTGTTGATTTCTTTGCGCTGTTCAAATTGTTTGTCGGGCGCAACTTCGTCGGGAATTAAACTACGCACCACAATAAATACTAGTATTGTTATAGATATAATAAACAAAATGGTCGGGATTTTTTTGTGTGTAGCATTTGATTTAACCCAGGCGAATCCACTTAATATAAGTGTTAATGCCACTGGAATCAATCCTAAGGTTCCCATAGGCAGTACAATAAATAAAACGCTCAAGGCGCAAAACAGGTAGGCAAGTAGGAGTACAATTTTTCGCATCTTATTACTTTTGATTTAATTGAGTTAATACTAATTGGCCGGTACCTACGGGAATGCTAAACCGAATGAGGCAGGGGATTTTTTTGGCATCGGCAGTAAGCCAAATTAGGTTTTTATCGGTGCCTCGTAATACTGAGGTATGCGCGCCAATGGATAATTTGTAACACATTTTTTCTCCCAAAATGCCGGCATTGATGCGTTCGGTACCCAAGTATTTTACAGCTACACCCAATTCTTCTTCGTCAAAAATTACAGAAAATCGAGTGATTTGTCCTTTGGATTGTTGTGCAAAATTTACCGTTCTCAATTTGTAAATGAGCGACACAATGTCTTGTGTAACCGGTTTTATTGCAACGGTAGATTTGGTTTCGGGGTTCTTTTTTTTCTGTAGCGTACTTTCAATTGATTTTCCCGTTTTGTGAAATTTGTATTTTTCTTTTTTGGTAAAACCACCTTCAAAAATATCGCGTTTGTACAAGAGTGGTTTTAATGTAACAGGGTCAACATAGGATTCGTAGGCGTCGCGAATCTTAAAAAAAGAGTCCCATTTGCTATAGGTGGCGGCTTCACAACTGAGGTGAAGCAGATTTTTTGTAGACGTGCTCACCACTTCTGTACTTAAGGTAACTTGAGCCAATTGGGTCATGAGCCCAGCCATATTATAGGAGGCAGCATAAACTAATTTTTCACCACCCGGGATTGAACTTTTTTGTGCTGTTCCAAACCACTGGCTTACTAGTATTAGTATAAGAAGTAACTTTTTCATTGTGAATTAGAATTAGTACCAACATAACTCCTAAATTTGAGCCTTAGTATAATTCTACAAATAAATGAAACGAAAAATAACTTTAACAGCAATTGTTTTTGGCGCAACGGCCATTATTTTAGGAGCATTTGGCGCCCACGCCCTCAAAAAAATATTAACTCCCGATGCTTTAGTTTCCTTTGAAACTGGCGTGCGTTACCAATTATATCACGCGCTGTTTTTGTTGTTTGTAGCCACAACTTCCTTAGTGGATGATGCACAAAAAAAACAAATTTTTTCCATGACACGTTTTGGCGTGTTGTTTTTTTCAGGTTCCATCTATTTGCTCGCTACTTCGGCGCTAACTGGAATTGAATTTACTCCTTTTGGATGGTTCACACCACTAGGAGGAGCCTTACTCATAAGTGCTTGGATTGTACTATTTATAGGCGTTTACAAGAAAAAAAACGAATAAATCATTTTTTTTGGTGACGAAACTATTTAATTTTTACTTTTGTAATCGAAATAAAATAGTAAACACAAATCCAAGTTTATGGACAAAAACGTCTCAATTACGAAATCGATTTCGTTGACAGATTATGGCATTGACAATGCAATCGAAATTCACCACAACCCTACCTACGATTTTTTATTCCAAGAAGAACTTAATGATCAATTAGTTGGCTTCGAAAAAGGTCAACTTACCGAATTGGGAGCTGTAAATGTAATGACCGGAATTTTTACCGGCCGATCACCCAAAGACAAATACATCGTAAAAGACGCAATCACCCAAGATACCATTTGGTGGCCTTCTGAAAAAGCGCCAAACGACAATAAGCCCATTTCGCAAACCACCTGGAACGCCCTAAAAGCAAGTACCGTTGCGCAATTGTCAAACAAAAAACTCTATGTAGTTGATGCCTATTGTGGCGCCAACGCCAATACCCGACTCAAAGTTCGCTTCATTATGGAAGTTGCTTGGCAGGCGCATTTTGTAACCAATATGTTTATTCGTCCTACTGAAGCCGAATTGGCCGAGTTTGGCGAACCTGATTTTGTGGTGATGAACGCGTCCAAAAGCGGATTCAAAGATTTTGCAGCGCACGGTTTGAACTCAGAAGTGTATGTGGCGTTTAACCTGACCGAAAAAATTCAGTTGATTGGCGGAACTTGGTACGGAGGCGAAATGAAAAAAGGCTTGTTTTCGATGATGAATTACTATTTGCCTTTGCGCGGAATTGCCTCCATGCATTGTTCCGCCAACAAAGGTTCAGCCAACGACGTAGCCATCTTTTTTGGCCTGTCGGGCACCGGGAAAACCACCTTGTCTACTGATCCTAAGCGCGAGTTAATTGGAGACGACGAACACGGTTGGGACAACGAAGGCGTCTTTAATTTTGAAGGAGGCTGCTATGCCAAAACCATCGATTTAAGTCCAATTAACGAACCCGATATTTTCCAAGCCATCAAACGCGATGCACTGTTAGAGAATGTCACCGTTGACGCCAATGGAAAAATAGATTTTGCCGACGGATCGGTTACTCAAAATACACGGGTTTCCTATCCGATCAATCACATTCACAATATAGTTAATCCAGTTTCTAAGGCAGGTCATGCCAATAAAGTTATATTTCTTACTGCTGATGCGTTTGGCGTAATGCCTCCAGTAGCCAAATTATCGCCGGAGCAAACCAAGTATTATTTCTTGTCGGGATTCACGGCCAAATTGGCGGGTACAGAACGCGGAGTAACCAAACCAGAGCCTACTTTTTCGGCTTGTTTTGGCAAAGCCTTTTTGTCCTTGCACCCTACAAAATATGCCGAAGAATTAGTAAAAAAAATGGAGCAACACCACGCCCAAGCCTATATGGTCAATACAGGATGGAACGGATCAGGCAAGCGCATTTCTATCAAAGACACTCGTGCCATAATTGACCGCATCTTAGACGGGTCTATAGATCAGGCAGAAATGCACATCTTGCCGGTGTTTAATTTTCAAATCCCTGTCGAATTGGCCGAGGTTTCAAATGGAATACTTGACCCGAGAAAAACCTATACCGACCCCCAAGTTTGGGACCAAAAATCCAAAGAATTAGGCGGGTTGTTTGTGAAAAACTTCCAACAATATACCGACACCCCTGAAGGCCATCGATTGCTTGACGCGGGGCCACACCTGTAAAAAAAAGAGTTGCTAGTTGTAGCGACTCTTTTTTTATATTACAATTGGAAACTTATTTTCCTTTATTGGCTTCGGTAATGTATTTGTCTAAAGCCATTGTCATAGAAGGTGTCTCTGGCGTTGGCGCCAATATATCAATCCGCAAGCCGTGTTCTAAAGCTTCTTTTTGTGTGGTGCTTCCAAATACCGCAATTCGGGTTTCATTTTGTTTAAAGTCGGGGAAGTTCATAAACAAGGATTTAATTCCTGTTGGACTGAAAAACGCCAATACATCAAAGTATACATTGGCTAGATCAGACAAGTCGCTTTGTACGGTTTTGTAAAATGTGCCTTGTGTCCAGTTGACTTTTAAATTATTAAGCGTTTGCGGCGCATCGGCATTCAATTGATCAGAGGCCGGCAACAAGAACTTTTCGTCTTTGTATTTCTTAATCAAAGGAGACAAATCGGCAAAGTCTTTCTGACCCACATATATTTTTCGCTTGCGGTACACCACATATTTTTGCAGGTAAAACGCAATGGCTTCTGATTGGCAAAAATATTTGAGTCCTTCGGGGATTTTATAGCGCATTTCTTCTGCAACTCTAAAATAATGATCTACCGCATTACGGCTCGTCAAAATGATTGCCGTATAGTTGTTGAGGTCAATTTTTTGGAGACGAACATCTTTTGCGTTTACACCTTCTACGTGGATAAAAGGCCTGAAATCAATTTTAATTTTATGTTTTTGTTGCAAATCAAAGTAGGGAGAGTTCTCTACCTTAGGCTCTGGTTGCGACACCAAAATTGTCTTCACTTTCATTTGTGCCATGTTCTGTATTGCTATCTTTTTGTAAACCAATAATACA
Source organism: Flavobacterium psychrophilum (assembly GCA_945869365.1). Lineage (GTDB taxonomy): Bacteria > Bacteroidota > Bacteroidia > Flavobacteriales > Flavobacteriaceae > Flavobacterium > Flavobacterium psychrophilum_J. The sequence goes on from CAMBOW010000018.1 coordinate 6,349, forward strand.
AGAAATAATAAGGGGCTATTTCAAGTGCGCAAAGATATAAAATAAAATAAAACAACTTACCTGTCAATAAATTTTGATAATTCTTCAACGAAGCCAAATAGGTAAGGAGATTAATTGTTAAAATAAGAAAAATCAACGCGTTAAAAATAAAATTTGGCACCGTTGAGTTATAATAAAGCACCACATTTATGGGAAAAAGGAGCAGGGCAATGTAACTTCGGTAGCTGGCTTTTTGGAGATTAAATTGCTCAACAAATTCTTCCATAGAAAAAGCGGTTCCGATAATTTTATCGACCAAAAATTTACCCAAGACAAATACGCTGAGGTAGGTGATAATTTGAATGAATACAAGCCCATTTGTTTTTGTAGTATACCCGTACTGACTTGCGACTAATTGAATAAAAAAAGCAAAGGACAGCATTTGTATGGCAAATAAAAGCAGCGTAAAACCACTCCACAAGTGGGAGGAATCTCGGTAAACTTTGAGGTATTTATCAGAAACGATGAGACGCATAAATTCGGCAAATCGTGGCTCAAATAGCGATTTACAAACAGCTATCAATGCCAGCGTCAATACAAATAAAAAAGTGGTCCAATCAGTGGATTCTAAGACTCTAGGATGTAAAGTTGCTTCGATCATCGGTCGCAAAATTAGCAGAATTTTTCCGTAAACGGCCGTTCGTTTTTGTTTTTCTTAGACACGGGATAGTTTTATTTTATAAGGGGATCGCATTTATTAACTTTTTCCTTAGAACCAACTACTATAAAAAGATTATTTTTGGTCGCACATTCAGTTAGCCCATGAGCGATAGCATCGTAATTATTCCCACGTACAACGAAATAGAAAATATCGAAAGCATGATTCGCAGGGTGCTTACCCTGCCGCATGCCTTTGATTTGTTGCTCGTGGACGATGGCTCTCCAGATGGAACTGCAGCTAAAATTAAAGATCTTCAACACGAATTTCCCGATCGACTATTTTTGGAAGAACGCCCAAAAAAAATGGGCTTGGGCACGGCCTATGTACATGGATTTCGCTGGTCTTTGCAACGCTCGTATGACTATATTTTTGAAATGGATGCCGATTTTTCGCACAATCCAAATGATTTGATTAAATTGTATGAAGCCTGTCATTTTGGAACCGCCGATGTAGCCATTGGCTCGCGCTATGTAACGGGTGTAAATGTGGTCAATTGGCCATTGAGCCGGGTGTTACTGTCGTATTTTGCTTCGGTCTATGTACGTTGGATTACGGGCATGCACATCCACGATGCCACTGCTGGATTTATTTGCTACAAAAGAGCCACTTTGGCATCTATCGATTTGTCGAAAATAAAATTTATTGGCTATGCCTTTCAAATCGAAATGAAATACCGGGCTTTTGTCAAAAAGCTCCACATACAAGAAGTGCCCATCATCTTTACTGATCGCACCAAAGGACAATCCAAAATGAGTAATGCCATCATCAAAGAAGCTATTTTTGGTGTAATATCCTTGCGCTTGCGTCACCTCATAAATCGATTATAATATGCCTAATTTTCTCATCAAAAACGCTACTATTTTTAACGAAGGCCAGTCGTTTGTTGCCGATGTATGGGTAGAAAACGATCAAATCCTCGCGGTGCAAGAAAATATAGTTCCGGCAGCAAATACCCAAGTTATTGACGCCACAGGTTTGTGGTTATTGCCCGGAATTATCGATGATCAGGTGCATTTTAGAGAACCCGGACTCACCCACAAAGGCAACATTGCTTCAGAATCTCGTGCTGCAGTAGCCGGCGGAATTACCTCCTACATGGAGCAACCCAATACAGTACCCAATGCGGTAACACAAGATTTACTCGAAGACAAATACCAAATCGCGGCAAGCCAATCGTATGCCAATTTTTCTTTTTTGATGGGCGGTACCAATGATAATTTGGACGAACTCTTGAAAACAAACCCTAAAAACGTAGCGGGTATTAAGTTGTTTTTGGGATCTTCAACCGGAAACATGTTGGTGGATAATCCCGAAGTGTTGGAGCAAATATTTTCGTCCACCCCACTCATAATTGATGTGCATTGTGAAGATGAGACCACCATACGAGCCAATTTGGCCCAATACAAAGAACAATACGGCGACGCTATTCCAGTTACCGCTCATCACCTGATTCGCAGCGACGAAGCCTGTTATTTGTCGTCGTCAAGAGCCGTGGCTTTGGCCCAAAAAACAGGAGCGCGTTTACATGTGTTTCATTTGTCGACGGCAAAAGAAATGAGTTTGTTTCGCAACGATATCCCTTTAGCCGAAAAGAAAATTACCGCCGAAGTTTGTGTGCATCATTTGTGGTTTAACAATGACGACTATGCCACCAAAGGCAACTTAATCAAATGGAATCCAGCCGTGAAAACCGCTGCCGACCGTGAAGCACTTTGGGAAGCGCTCAATGATGACCGCATCGATGTGATTGCCACCGATCATGCGCCACACACCCTAGAAGAAAAAAGCAAACCGTATACTGAGGCCCCTTCTGGCGGACCCTTGGTGCAACACGCCTTGGTGGCCATGCTAGAGGCCCATTTTCAAGGAAAAATATCGGTAGAAAAATTGGTGCAAAAAATGGCGCACAACCCGGCCATCTTGTTTCAAATAGAAAAAAGAGGTTTTATTAAACCGGGCTATTTTGCCGATTTGGTATTGGTTCATCCAAACGATCCTTGGACAGTGAGCAAAGACAATATTTTATACCATTGCGGCTGGTCGCCTTTTGAAGGAACTACTTTTAAAGCTAAAATTACCCATACCTTTGTTAACGGACATTTGGCCTATGCCAACGGCCAAGTGAGTGAAATTAAAGCAGGAAAACGATTGTTGTTTGACCGATAGTAAAATGAGAAAATTTTCAATAGTATTTGTACTAGCAATGAGTCTAGGGGCTTGTACAAACGGCCCTGAAAAACCAGAAAAATTCATTGACGAAGACAAAATGATTTCAATTTTGTATGATGTGGCGGTGATTGATGCCATTAAGTCCTACAGCTTGAATACTACCCGCGATTATACGGTAAATACCTACGTATATATACAAAAAAAATACCAGGTGGACAGTTTGCAATTTGCACAAAACAACCACTATTATGCGGCTGATATGGTGCGGTATAAAAAAATGTTCGAAAAAGTAAACCAGCGATTAGAGGCCGAGAAGAAAAAATACGAAGCGGCGGTTTTAAAAGCCGGAGATCAAAAATCTAAAGCAAATTAAATTTTGGGATATACACTTGCTATTTCCTGAATAACCTGCGAGACACAGCTGAATCGAATACCCAACTCCTTTGAGATTTTTGCTGACGAATACTGCGTAGAATCAAATAAAGTTTGGGCCAATTGTTTGCTTAGCCTTCTTTTTTTCCCAAAAATAATTCCCGCCAAGGCCTCCACACGCCATGCTAAGGCAATCATCCACTTACGAGTAGCCATCCAACGAATTGAAATTTTCAAGGCGGCGGCGATTTCTTTGAGTACAGCTTCATAGGTTTTGTTTTCGGAAACCAATATGTATCGTTCGCCAGAAATTGCACTTTCCATGAGTTGAATCATGGGTTGTACCACATCTGAAACGCTTATAAAACCAGTAGAGCCGATGCTGTAAAACGGAAATTTTTTCGCCACTTTGGCAAACAATTCTCCGCTGCCCGATTCCCAAAAATAAGGGCCCAAAATCACTCCTGGATTTACAATCACAACCGCTAGCCCTTCTTGATAGCCGCGCCAAATTTCCATTTCGGCACCGTATTTGGATATGGCATAATCGGTATGAGGTAACTCAGGATTCCATTCGTGTGTTTCGTCACAAGCTATTGTTGGCAGAGGAGAAACGCCAATAGTGGCAATCGAACTCACAAAACAAAGTTTTTCTACCCCGTTTGCCAAGCATAGGTTTACCATATTGGCGGTCCCTTCAATATTGATTTTCCGCAATTTTTCTTCGTCTGATGGATCAAACGAAATCAATCCGGCGCAATGGTAAACTTGGTTTATTTCTTGAAAGGCAATTTCTAATTGAAGTAAATTGGTGATATCTGCTTCTACCCAATCGATTTGCTCAAAAAGGGTGAGTTTATACAGCTTTTTAAAAAGCGCTTTGGTTTTCGCAATCGATGCTGTGTTGCGATAAATAGCACGAACCGCTTGCTTTTTTTCAAGCAAATGGAGCAGGAGATGAGCCCCTACTAAACCGGTGGCACCCGTGACTAAAATCATGCGGCAAAGATAACGAGTTTGGCCTATTTTTTACCGGAATTCCATTTTCAAATTATGCAATTAAACCTATATTTGCGCAAATCCTTAACCGAATGGAAAACCTAATTGCAGAATTGCAATGGCGTGGCTTAGTGCACGACATGATGCCTGGCACAGAAGAACAATTACTCAAAGAATCAACTCCAACTTATATTGGGTTTGACCCCACTTCAGATTCCTTGCACATTGGCAGTTTGGTGCCCATTATTTTGTTGGTACATTTGCAAAAATTTGGACACAAGCCCATTGCTTTGGTGGGAGGAGCCACGGGTATGATAGGCGATCCTTCTGGAAAATCAGACGAACGAAATTTACTCGATGAAGCTACCCTTAACCACAATGTCAACGGCATTAAAGCAGTTTTGGGTCGTTTTTTAGATTTCAATGCGCAAGGTCCGAATGCCCCGGTTTTAGTGAATAATTATGATTGGATGAAAACCTTTTCCTTCATTGATTTTGCCCGCGAAGTAGGAAAACGCATCACTGTAAACTACATGATGGCCAAAGATTCGGTCAAAAAACGCTTGTCTGGCGAGGGCGAGGGGATGTCGTTTACCGAGTTTACATATCAATTGATTCAGGGTTACGATTTTTATTATTTGCACAAACACTACGCCTGTTTACTACAAATGGGTGGCAGTGACCAATGGGGAAATATCACCACGGGTACCGAGTTGGTGCGCAGAATGAATCCCGATCATTCGGGCGAAGGGGCCAAAGCCTTTGCCTTGACTTGTCCGTTAATTACCAAAGCCGATGGTTCTAAATTTGGGAAAACCGAAGGCGGAAATGTATGGCTTACCGTCGATAAAACCTCGGTATATAAATTTTATCAATTTTGGATCAACACCACCGATGTGGATGCGGAGAAATACATTAAAATATTTACATTTCTAGACCAAGCTACCGTTCAAGCACTGATTGTTGAACACCATGAAGCACCACACCTGCGTGTATTGCAAAAACGCTTGGCCGAAGAGGTGACCACTTTTGTACACGGCAGTGAAGCCTTAAGCAAAGCCATTCAAGCTTCGGGAATTTTGTTTGGAAATTCTTCTGCCGATGATTTGAAAGCCCTCGATTCGGCCACATTTTTAGAGGTGTTTGAAGGAGTGCCTCAAGCCGAAATTTCCCTTGATGAGTTGGTAAACGGGCTAGATATTGTAACCGTTTTGAACGAAAAAACCGGATTTTTAAAATCAAATGGTGAAGCGCGCCGTGCGTTGGCCGAAAATTCGATAGCCGTCAACCGTGAAAAAGTATCCGAAGACGTGGTCTTGTCAACCCAAGATCTAATCAACAATCAATTTGTGTTGTTGCAACGCGGAAAGAAAAACTACTTTATTGTGCGTGTGGTATAAAACACTCGATTAAAGTACCATCAAATTACATCCTCGAATGTCGCTGGCGTCAAAACGACCTAGGACTTCAAAGCTGCCGTTGTCGTATTTTTTGCCCAAATCTTGCGTGGCAATAAACGAGCATGAATTGTAATTGGCCAAATCAATAACGTTGATGCCTCCCGTTTTTCCATTGGCAACATAGCGTAGGGCATCTTCGGTATCCCGCATATAAACTTGCATCCAAGCGGGGCATTCAAAAACGCCATTGCCCAGAGAATAGGCTTGAGACAACAATTCGGTCATGCCGTATTCTGAGTGTATAGTCGATACCCCAAATCCATTACAGAGTTGTTCGTGTAACTCTTCTCGGATGAGTTCTTTGCGTTTGCCTTTCATGCCGCCGGTTTCCATTATAATGGTGTTTTTTAACTGGAAAGACTGCTGTTCGATGAGGTCTAATAAAGCATAAGTAACACCAATTAATAGTACATTTTCACCCGACTCATCTAGCCCAATTAAGGTTTGAATGAGCTCATCGTAGTTGTGTAAGTAAAAACCAGAATCTGGCTTGTTTGACTTTTGAATGAGATCGTTTACCATGTAAATCAACGAGGAGCCTTCGCGTTCGAGGTAGGAAGGCAACAACGCCAAAATGGTGTAATTTTCGATGTCGCCATAAAATTGAGTAAAGCCGCTGAGGTAACTGGTTTCGTATAGGGAAATATCAGTAACCAGGTGCTGACTAGTATTCATGCCAGTGGTGCCACTACTTTGAAAAGTAAGCGCAACAGGAGCCTCTCCGGTAATAATCGGATGGGTTTTAAAAAAGGAAATGGGCAAAAACGGAATATCGGCGATTCTTGAAACCGATTGCTTGTCGGCTTTGACTAATGTACACCACTGTTGATACACCGGATTATGATCGTATTGGTGCCGAAAGATCTTGAGCGCTATCTTTTCAAATTGCTTTTGGTTATAAATCGAAAAAATATCGGGAGCTGTAGTCACAATGATCTATTTAACAGGTGCAAATATACGCAAGCTAACGCCTAAAACTAAAAAAGCTCCACAATCAGTGGAGCTTTTACTAGGTATAGTGGAAGTAGTTATTCTACAACCAATTTTTGTGTAGCGGTTTTACCAGCTTCTGTAATTTTAATTACATAGATTCCAGCTTGTAAAGTACTTACGTCAATGTTGTTTTCGTTGGTTACCGTTCCTAAAACTTGTTTGCCTAACACATCAAAAATAGCGATAGCTTTTGTAGCATTTGCATTAGTTTCGATGGATAATCTTCCGTTTGTAACAGGGTTTGGATATACTTTTAATCCTTTGATTGCAGGTGCGTTTACCGCTAATAATCCTTCAACGGTTGTGTTGACACGCAACTCGTCAAGAATCATGGTTGGTGTTTTTGCATTGTCATCTTGACGAATAATGAACCCGCCCAAATCTGTAAAGGCCACCGCTGGAGTAGCGGTTAAGGTTGCAGGAGTAGCCGCAGTAAATGTGCTTAAATTTGGATTGATCCAAGCGCTTAACAGGTTGGTTCCAAAATCATACCCCATAACAATAAATAATACGTCACCTGTATTGTATACGGCCGCGTCATAATTGGTTGTAGTATTCAACGTATCAAATCCTAATTGGTATTGGGAACCATTTTTCTTGAAAAACATTCTTGATTTGTATAATTTAGTAGCATCTGTAACTCCAACAAAATAGGTCTCTGTAAGATCAACAGTTACATTGGCCATATCAGTAATGTTTAGCATAAATGAAGCATATACAGTACCTGATGTAGTAGCGGTAAAAGGAGTAAAACAATCAATTCCAGCTCCTGAAAAAGTGATTGAATTTCCACTCACATTTGTAAAGTTAGGGTAAGTTAAATTACCTGCAGCTACAACAATAGCATCTCCAGAATTTTGGTTGGCCCATTTTTGTGAACTGCCTAAGGCACTGCCTACGGCATAATTAAATGGTTCGCTGTAGGGTAATGGATTGATCGGTTTGCATTCAGGGGAAAGAATATTGGCCGATAAGTTACACGTTCCTCCTGTGATGGTTACGCTAAAAGCAGTTCCTTCTGGAATTCCTGAAACGGTAATGTTCCCTTCGGCTAATGAGGTTGGGTTGTCTCCTCCCACAGTTCCTGTATTGGGCACAATGCTATAGGTTGCATTTCCGCCTCCAGTGTAAGGGATTGTGGCTGTGTAGGTGTCCGTTCCTAAAGTCGATACGTCGCAGGCTGCCGTTACTGTACCTAATACTAAGGTACAAGAAGCAGAAACACTGCTTAGTTTCACGTCATCAAGACGGTATTGTAAGGTGGTTGAGGATTTAAATCGGATAGAAAGCGTAGCCGATGATGGAATAACTCCACCGCTAACGGTTGCTAAAGTCCAGCCTGTTCCGGTAGTAGTATAATTGATGGCGGTCCAGTTTGTAGCGTCTGTGCTCACTTCAACAATAAGCACGTTACTCACATTTGTTGGTGTGTTTACCCCAAAACTAAGTCGCAAATCAGAGGAAGGATAGGCGGAAGAATTCAGTCCATCTATTTGAAAAAATTCATCAATGGCATTGATAAAGATGTTGCCATTTCCTGAAGCACCATTGTAGCCAGATGATGGAAGTGAAGTACGTGCATCTGCTGTACCGGTGTAAACTATCGGCGAAGCGTTTTGAAATACATGTGCGCTAATTGCTGTAGTAGCAGTTGGCGTTCCCATATTTTCTGAGTAGAAAGTCTGTGCAAATGTCACAGTGCTAATAACCAATGAAACAAGAAAGTAAAGTTTTTTCATTTTAATGAAATTTTAAAAAATTAGACAATAAAGATAATAACAAATTCAACATAGTTTTGTGATTTGTATGAATATATAAACAAGAAATTGTTGTGTGTTTTAGGATGATTATTTGATAATCAACTTTCTAGTAGTAGTAAGCTCGCCTTCGCGCAATTTGATAATGTACACGCCGGGCATTAAATTGGCCAGTGATATTTCTTTGGAAGAGACGGTATTTTGAAAAACTTTTTTACCCAAGACATCAAAAATGATGATTTCTTTGTCTAAAGAAGTTTTAGAAGTCAGGTATATTTTTCCGTTGTTCACCGGATTGGGGTAAAAACTCAATCCTTCGGCAACACCGGGTTGCAGTTTGTTTTCTTGAGCAAACGCTGCAAAACTGCCAGTTAGCAAAAGTAAAAGGATTAAAAAAATATTTTTAGCCATGGGAAAAATTAATTGGGTCAAATATATAAAATTAAGTGTTAACGCAGGATGAGTTGGGCGTTTTTTTACATTCTACAAAACTTGTGACTTTGTTATCAAAAGGTTACAAGATTAAATTACTGTTAAGCATAATAGGCAACTTGTATAATATGTATATTTACACTCACTAAAAAGCAATTTTGACTTCCCATGAAAAAGAAAGACATCAAAATATTATTGGTAGATGACGAACCGGATATCCTCGAAATTGTTGGCTATAACTTAAGTCAAGAAGGGTATAAAATCATAACGGCATCAAATGGAAAAGAAGCCGTTGAAATGGCTAAAAAAGAATTGCCACAATTGATCATTCTTGATGTCATGATGCCAGAAATGGAAGGAATTGAAGCTTGTGAATTAATTCGCAAATTGCCTAAAATGGAACAGGTAATCATCACGTTTCTAACAGCGCGAAGTGAAGATTATTCCCAGGTAGCTGGATTTGAAGCCGGTGCCGATGATTACATCACCAAGCCTATCAAACCTAAATTACTAGTTAGCAAGGTGAAAGCCTTACTCCGTCGTTTAAAATCAAACGAGGCAGCCAACAGCCAAACCTTATTTGTTGGTTCTATCGAAATAAATCGGGAAGAATATAAAATAGTGCACAACAAAACCGAAATTGTGTTGCCTAGAAAAGAGTTTGAATTGTTTTATTTACTGGCTTCAAAACCCGGAAAAGTATTTAATCGAGAAGAAATTCTAGAAAAAGTATGGGGAAATGAAGTTGTAGTAGGCGGAAGAACCATTGACGTTCACATTCGAAAATTACGTGAAAAAATAGGCGAAGAATATTTCAAAACATTAAAGGGAGTAGGGTACAAGTTTGAAATATAGGTGTTAAGACTTTCAAAAACATATAGGTTTGCAGTAATCACTGCACTATACCTCAGTATAACCAGTGCTTTATTAGGATTAATTTGTTTTAAATTAGTTCCGCTTTCTGCGTATACCCTTGCGCTATTTGTTTTTCTCCTTTTTCTTGTTTCTGCTTTTATCATTCAGTTCCGCGTGGAGCGATTTATCTATCAGCGAGTAAAGAAAATATACGACGACGTTAGTCTGCTCGATTCTACCTCGTTTAGCAAAGTATCTGTGACTACCGATATGGACACGTTGAGCCGAGAAGTAAAGAAATTTGCTACCAACAAAAAGCTAGAAATTGAGATGCTCAAGGGGCGAGAAAAATACCGCCGAGAATTTTTAGGCAATGTGTCCCACGAATTAAAAACCCCACTCTTTACCGTGCAAGGCTATCTTTCCACCCTCATTGACAGCGGAATGAAAGACAAAACAATCCGACAAAATTATTTGGAACGCGCTGAAAAAGGGGTTGAACGGCTCATCAGAATCGTGGAAGATTTAGACATGATTACCAAGCTAGAGGTGGGTAATGTAGAACTCAATACTACCAAATTTGACATAATACCGCTGGTGCAAGACGTGTTTGACTTACTCGAAATGAAGGCGTCCAAAAAAGACATTATTCTGATGTTTGACATGAAATACAGTAAGTCCTTTTATGTAGATGCTGACAAAGAAAAAATCGAACAAGTTTTGATCAATTTGATCGTAAATTCAATAAAATACGGAAAAGACAAAGGCACCACTGAAGTAGGCGTCGAACAACTCACTAAAAATTTATTGTTGGTCCGCATAAAAGATGATGGAGAAGGAATTGCCCCTCAACACATCCCTCGTTTATTTGAACGTTTTTTCCGAGTTGATACTTCTGGGTCACGCGACGCTGGAGGTTCTGGATTGGGCTTGTCAATTGTGAAACACATTATCGAAGCGCACGAACAAAAAATCTATGTAGAAAGTGAGCCAGGTATGGGTTCCGAATTTTCATTCACGCTCAAAAAGGCACAATAAATTTTTCCAGTTAATTGGCTGGTCGTTCCAATTGTGATTTTTATACAAATTAACTTCTAACAAATTTTCTAACTTAAACTGACTTTGTTTGGCAAAAGGAAATACCCCTGCCTTCTTTAATTTTCTGGCAAGATATTCCTGCTCAAACTGTCCAGGAGTAGGGATAAAAAACGCTTTTTTGTCTAATTTTACTAAATCCATTATGGTAGTGTAGCCCGAACGACAAAGCACCAGTGAACTTTCTTGTAAGCCTTGTTCAAGTTGCGTGCTGGTCATGTAATTAAAATACGTGTGTGATCCCAAGACAAACTTTTTTTGTTCGGCTTCTACCTTTCCTCCCACAAACAGCAATTTACCAGAATACTCTTGCAGTTGTTCCCGCAGTTGAATTTCTAAAAACCCCCTTTGCGGTTCAGGGCCAGACAAAAGCACCATTATATCATATTTTATAGGCACTTCTTTTTTGGTAAATCGGCTCAAGGGACCAATGTACTTTGTGTGATGAAATTCGTTTTTTGTATGCCCCATTTTACCAGATAGATTGATTTCATCGGCAAAATCAGGCACCCAAATTTCATCAAATTTTTGCATAAATTTTTGATGTAAAGTCGAGGAAAACCAAGTGGTTGATCCGGTTAATACCTGTATTTGATGGGTGATGAAAACCGACGGAATTTTCTTAGACCGCACACCCAAGCGATTATCCGATAGTATGCCACATAAATTGTATTTTTTTACCCAAGTTTTCACGATTTTCTTTTCGAACATTAGCGCTTCCAAAATTTTTGGCAACTGCTGGATCATTTTCCATTTAAACGCGGCGCCTTCTTCGGGATATTCTATTTGGTACGCCGGCAATTCTAAACAAAGTAAACTTGGGAATTCCTTTTTAAGCAATTGCAAGGCTACACCATCTGAGGCAATGATTGGTGTAAAGTTGTTTTCAAGTAAAGCGTTAATTATAGGAATACAACGCGTGGCATGTCCTAATCCCCAATTTAAGGGAGCAACTAGCACAGCATTAGGGTAAGATTTTGAGGTCAACGGGGGGAGATTTTTATGGGGTAAAAAGCAGCAAGATAATTACAAAAAACGTCTACTATATTTCCTTAGTTTTGCCAAAACATTAAATTATATCGTGGGAAGTAAAAATAAGTTAAAAAGATTTAAAGAAAACGAAAACTTTGTCAATGTGTTTCAACCTACCCGAGAAGAGGTGGTAACTGATGCCTTCCCGTATAAAGGTTGTTGGGCTGATTTTTTTAAGAACAACAATCCAATTGTCTTAGAATTGGGCTGCGGAAAAGGAGAATACACGGTGGGATTGGCCGAACGTTATCCCGACAAAAATTTTATTGGCATTGACATCAAAGGGGCGCGATTTTGGCGAGGAGCCAAGACAGCAGTAGAAAGCGGGATGCACAATGTAGCTTTTGTGCGCACCCAAATCGAATTGATTGACCATTTGTTTACTCCTGGAGAAGTGGCCGAAATTTGGATTACGTTTCCCGATCCGCAAATTAAATACAAGCGCACCAAACACCGCATGACCAACCCGGTTTTTCTGCAATTGTATAAAAAAATACTGCAGCCAGCGGGAGTTGTTCACTTAAAAACAGACAGCGAATTTATGCACGGCTACACCCTTGGCTTGTTGCATGGTGAGGGGCATACCGTAGAATATGCCAACCACAACATCTACAAAAACGAAGGAAGTCCAGACGAAGTCACAGCGATTCAAACCTTTTATGAAAAACAATATTTGGAAATCAACAAAGCAATTACGTATATTCGTTTCAAAATCAAGTAGATGAGTTTGTTGTTTTCATTTATTGCGGGCTATTTGGCAGCATTTGTGGGTATTTTTCCTCCGGGATTAATAAACATGACTGCCGCCAAACTAAGTTTAGAAGACGGAAAATCACGCGCCATGGGATTTGTTTCGGGTGCTTTGGCAGTTATAGCTGTGCAGACTTTTATCTCGGTGTACAGCGCCAGATACATTGATAGCCACCACGAGGTCAATTTAATTTTACGTGAAATAGGCTTAGTTATTTTTGTTTTAGCGAGTATTTATTTTTTCTTTTTAGCCAAGAAACCCGAATTAGTCTCACAAAATAGTTTGGTTAGAAAAACCAGTCGATCTGCTTTTTTATTGGGTTTATTTATCTCGGCCATCAATTTATTTCCTATTCCCTATTATGTAATTGTAAGTATTGCTTTAAGTTCTTATGGCCAATTTAGTTTTCAACCAAGCGAAATCTACAGTTTTGTTTTTGGGGTTTTAACGGGTTCATTAACCGTGTTTTATGCCTATGTAGTGGTGTTTAATCGCTTGCGGTCCAAAACAGATTACATCATACGCAACATGAATGTCATTATGGGCAGTATTACCTCGCTAGTTGCATTGTTGGCTTTATATCACGTGATTATTTATTATTGGTAAATGACCGATTTACTTCACACCGAACTGTCTTTTTTTGAGCGCGTTTACCAAGTCGCACGAAAAATTCCAGCAGGAAGAGTTACTTCCTATGGGGCAATTGCCCGCGCAATTGGTGCTGGAAAATCGGCGCGAATGGTGGGTTATGCCATGAACGCTTCTCACAATCTGCCCAACATTCCTGCTCATCGCGTGGTGAATAGAAATGGCTTGCTCACCGGAAAGCACCATTTTCAGGGGACTTCTCTCATGCAACAATTACTCGAGAACGAGGGAATTCAGGTGAAGGATAACCAAATTCTAGATTTTGACAAGCACTTTTGGACACCCGAAATAGCGCGCTAAACCAAATGATTTTTACCGGTTTAGCTCCATAAACTTTTAGTTGACAGGCATACGCATTTCAACTTTTCGGCCTATCTTTGTGCACGAAAATTTTGAGCACTAATGCGAAGTTTTCTCCCTATGAAATTAGACAGAAAAGAAATTTTAAAAGCCCTAGAATCCATATCGATTGCTGGTGAAGGCCAAAACATGGTCGAAAGTGGTGCGGTACAAAATGTAGTTGTTTTTGGCGATGAAGTGGTAGTAGATTTGGTGATCCATTCGCCAGCTATGCACACGAAAAAACGTGCCGAAGAAGATATCAAAAAATTAATACACGAACAATTTCCAGCGGCGACTGTCGTAAAAATAAATACTAAGGTCGAAGCGCCTGCAGCGAGTGCTTCCCAAGCCATAAAAGGAAAAGCCATTCCCGGCATCAGCAACATTATTGCAGTTGCCTCAGGAAAAGGAGGAGTAGGCAAATCTACTGTTACGGCCAATTTGGCGGTTTCTTTGGCCAAGATGGGATTCTCGGTTGGGATTTTAGATGCCGATATTTATGGCCCATCGATGCCGATCATGTTTGACGTAGAAAACGAAAAACCCATTTCGGTAGAAGTGGATGGAAAATCAAAAATGAAACCCGTCGAAAGCTACGAAATCAAGTTGCTTTCCATTGGGTTTTTTACGGCGCCCAGTCAAGCGGTTATTTGGCGCGGACCTATGGCGGCTAAAGCCCTAACCCAAATGATCTTTGATGCCGATTGGGGCCAGTTAGATTTTATGCTCATCGACTTACCACCCGGAACGGGAGATATTCATTTGTCTATCATGCAATCCTTGCCAATTACTGGTGCCGTTGTAGTGAGTACTCCACAGGCGGTGGCTTTGGCCGATGCCAGAAAAGGGGTTTCAATGTTTTTATCCGACAGCATCAACATACCCATTTTGGGAATAGTCGAAAACATGGCCTATTTTACTCCTGCGGAATTACCCAACTACAAGTATTATATATTTGGAAAAGAAGGTGCCCAACAGCTGGCCGAAGATTTGGCAGTGCCCTTTTTGGGAGAAGTTCCTTTGGTACAATCGGTGCGTGAAGCCGGAGATTATGGTCGACCTGCAGCCATGCAAGAAGATTCTATTATAGCCAAAGTGTTTGAATCCATTACTCGAAATGTGGTGCAAGAAGTGGTAAGCCGCAACGAAACTTTGCCGCCAACTGAAGCAATAAAAATTACCACGATGGCCGGTTGTGCTGCCGTAAAAAAATAAATAAACAAGCTAATACTAAAACTGACTTAGGTTATGACCCACGAACAATTGACCGAAAATGTCTTAAAAGCACTCGACGAAATTAGACCGTTCTTAAATTCTGACGGAGGCGATATTTCCTTGGTTTCTATAGAAGAGGAAAAGCACGTAAAAGTACGTTTAGAAGGCGCATGCATTAGCTGCAGTGTAAACCAAATGACCTTGAAAGCTGGCGTAGAGACCACAATAAAAAAATATGCCCCACAAATAGAGACCGTAGAGAATATCGCTTAGTTTACTGATAATTATCATAGTAGAAACCCAAGCGAGCTTGTTTCTTTGCAGCTTTGAAATTGAGAAAGATGATTCAAACAGACTTATTAATTATTGGCGCCGGACCTACCGGACTTTTTACCGTTTTTGAAGCGGGATTACTCAAATTAAAATGCCACTTGATTGATGCCTTGCCACAGCCTGGCGGACAATTGTCCGAATTATATCCCAAAAAACCCATTTTTGATATTCCGGGGTATCCGACTGTTTTGGCAGGCGAATTGGTTGCCAACCTCATGGAACAAATTAAGCAATTTGAGCCGGGCTTCACCTTGACTGAAACCGCTGAAACTATAGATAAATTGGATGATGGTACCTTTATAGTTACCACCAACAAAGGAACCAAACACCAAGCCAAAGCAGTAGCGATTGCTGGCGGTTTGGGCACTTTTGAACCTCGCAAACCCTTAATTGAAGGGATTGAAAATTACGAAGAACGCGGCGTAGAATATTTTGTAAAAGACCCCGAATTGTTTCGAAACAAAAAAATTGTGATCGCCGGAGGAGGAGATTCTGCCTTAGATTGGAGTATTTTCTTGGCCGAAGTAGCCTCACAAGTAACCTTGGTGCATCGCCGAAACGAATTTCGAGGCGCCTTGGATTCGGTAGAGAAAGTACAAGAATTGAAACATTCCGGAAAAATAAATTTAATTACACCTGCCGAGGTAGTTGCCCTACAAGGTCAAGGCCATTTGCAATCCATCACCCTAGAAAACGAAGGGGTGCAGCAAGTGTTGGAAACTGATTTCTTCATTCCATTATTTGGCTTAACGCCCAAGTTGGGTGCCATTGCCAATTGGGGATTGGAAATTGAGAAAAATGCCATCAAAGTTGATAATGCGCTCGATTATCAAACTAATATCCCAGGCATTTATGCCATTGGTGATGTGAATACCTATCCGGGCAAATTAAAACTCATTTTGTGCGGATTTCACGAAGCTACACTCATGTGCCAAAGTGTCTACCAACGCTTGAATCCCGGCAAAAAATACGTGCTCAAATACACCACTGTTTCGGGTGTAGATGGGTTTGACGGAACCCGAAAAGAAGCCGAAAAAGCGGTAGTTAAATCGATTGATTAACATGGATATTACGCTTAAAATTACAGACAGAAACGGACTGGTTCACGAAGTACAAGCCCCCACCGACATGAACATGAACATCATGGAGTTGGTGCGTGCCTATGAAATCGCTGAAGAAGGTACTATAGGCATTTGTGGCGGCATGGCCATGTGCGCTTCCTGCCAATGTTATGTGTTAAACGAGGTGGAAATTCCTGAAAAATCAGACGAAGAAGAGGCGATGCTTTCAGAAGCCTTTCACGTGAAACCAAACAGCCGCTTGGGTTGTCAAATTCAGCTCACGGAAGTCATCGATGGATTGGCTGTCGAATTGGCACCAGAATCCTAATCCAATTTTCCACAAACTTTTCTGATTTATTGACCGAGCACCGAAATGGCCTTAGGTAAAATTCGTTCTACAAATTGTGCATAGGCCAATTCTGAAGGATGCAACCCATCAGTAGCCACAAGTGCAGGATTGATTAATCCTTGTTGGGTAATGTCGGTAATATTCACAAATTCAATTTGATTCTGGCTGCAATAGTTTTGTGCAAACGTATTGTA
Organism: Flavobacterium psychrophilum; assembly: GCA_945869365.1. Classification (GTDB taxonomy): domain Bacteria; phylum Bacteroidota; class Bacteroidia; order Flavobacteriales; family Flavobacteriaceae; genus Flavobacterium; species Flavobacterium psychrophilum_J. The sequence goes on from CAMBOW010000018.1 coordinate 23,106, forward strand.
CGCATTGATTTGGCTACTAATTGTTGACGAACCTTGGCCATAAGGCGTATAGGCATAATCGGGAATCGAAACTACAATCACATTTGATTTATCGCCCTTGGCCAATTGGATCGCTCTTTCTACCAAGGCAGGAAATTCTTGTTCATACAGCGAAAAAGGTTTGTTTTGGTATTGGTTGTTTACGCCGATTAATAAGGTAACCAAATCAAAATTTGTAGAAGGATTGGCCAGATTAATTTCAGAAATTAAATTGGTAGTCGTCCAGCCTGTTTTGGCAATGACTTGCAGCAGAAAAGGATTAGTTGAAAAAGTGGATTGCAAACGCGTCTTCAATTGTTCGGGAAATCTGCAAGTGGTGCATACACTTTGTCCAATGGTATAACTGTCGCCCAACGCCAAATAATTGAGTTGTTTATTATTTGGATTATCAAAATAATACGGCAGTGTTTGTTGTGGATTACAACTGCAAATCAAGCTGCCAAAGCTAAATAAAAATAAAAGTTTAGGCAGCCATTTCATAGGTTCGTTTTTTTAATTTTGTTTCCCTTGCTTCAATCCGAATGGGTTTAAGCCATTGCGACAGCAGATAGGATTTGCTCTTCGATTGCATTCCAAAGTCCCAATCTCTTTTCTAAGGCTTCGGCTGAGGTTTGCGCCACTTCTTCCCATTTTTGAAGATCAGAACCACACAATTCACGGATCATCTGCATAGCCATCGGACCGTGCTCGTCGGCATCCAATTTGATGTGGCGTTCAAAGTAATAAATCAGTTTACTCAAATCGGTTTCTGGAAAATTGCTTTGAAACGAACGCAAGATTTCGGTAAACATACTCGGAATTAAATCTTCGCGGCCAAAGGTAAAGGCGGCAGCGATATTGTGGGCTTTTCCTTCTTCGATCACACGAAAAGTAAAGTTCAAAAAATCTTTGACATTGGGATGTAAATCGGCCGATTTAATGGCGACAAAAATATTTTGGGTGCGTTGTACGGTTTCTAAAAACGCAGAAATATTGGCTGTTGAAGCCCCACATTGTTGCATGGCATCCAGGTACATTTCAAAATGACTTTGCCGGTTGCCGTCAAAAGCCAAATCGGTTTCCTCGGCTACTACTATTTCATTGATTAAATAGCGCAGGGCTGAATTTCCAACCGGCATCCAAGGGGTAGATGTGCAGGTGAGTTTGATCTGAAGGGCTTTAAGCAAAGACATAAAATCCCAAACGGCATAAATATGCTGTTCTAAAAACACGTGCAAATCAGCAACGGTTTGCACTTTTTGGTAAAGTGCATGCTGAATTAAAGCGTCTTTTTGTGGTTGAATTTGCTGATTGATGCGCGTAATGTCCATGGGTGAATTTTGCCGTAAAAGTAAACAAGCTTCCCTTTTCAGCGAAGCTTATTTTGTGATTTTAGGTATTTTTTAATACTTGTTGACGATTATTTAAACGCAGGAATTCCGGTAATATCGGCCCCTGTAATCAGCAAGTGAATGTCGTGCGTTCCTTCGTAGGTAATTACCGATTCCAAATTCATGCTGTGGCGCATGATTGAATATTCTCCTGTAATTCCCATTCCACCCAAAATTTGACGGGCTTCGCGAGCGATATGTATTGCCATGTCCACGTTGTTGCGTTTGGCCATTGAGATTTGTGCAGTTGTGGCTTTGCCTTCGTTGCGCAACACACCCAAACGCCAAGTAAGCAATTGGGCTTTGGTGATTTCGGTAATCATTTCGGCCAATTTCTTTTGTTGCAATTGGGTTCCCGCAATCGGCTTGTCAAACTGAATACGTTCTTTGGCATAACGCAAAGCGGTATCATAACAATCCATGGCGGCACCAATGGCACCCCAAGCTATGCCGTATCGAGCAGAATCTAAACACTGCATAGGCGCGCCCAATCCAGTTTTGCCCGTCATTAGGTTTTCTTTTGGAACCTTAACGTTGTTAAAAACCAATTCCCCAGTTGCTGAGGCACGAAGTGACCATTTATTGTGTGTTTCTGGTGTGGTAAATCCTTCCATTCCACGCTCTACAATCAGTCCGTGAATTCTACCTTCTTCATTTTTAGCCCAAACTACAGCAATATCAGCAAACGGGGCATTTGAAATCCACATTTTGGCGCCATTCAATAGATAATGATCGCCCATATCTTTGAAGTTACTGGTCATGCCGCTTGGATTTGATCCATGATCGGGTTCTGTTAATCCAAAACATCCCATCATTTCGCCGGTGGCCAATTTGGGTAGATATTTCATGCGTTGTTCTTCTGTTCCAAATTTCCAAATCGGATACATTACCAAAGAGGATTGCACCGATGAGGTAGATCGAACACCCGAATCTCCGCGTTCAATTTCTTGCATAATTAAACCGTACGAAATCTGATCCAAACCTGCGCCGCCATATTCTTCTGGAATATACGGGCCAAAACCACCAATTTCACCTAGTCCTTTGATAATTTGTTTAGGGAACTCGGCGCGTTGAGCGTAGTCTTCAATGATGGGAGAGACTTCACGCTTTACCCAGGCACGAGCTGAATCGCGAACCAATTTGTGTTCTTCGGTTAATAAATCATCTAAGTTGTAATAATCAGGAGCTTGAAATAAATCAGGTTTCATAGTGTATTTGATTAGTGTTGAACCGTTTTTCTTTCGAAAACATTTGCAAATTTAAGTAAACAATTTTGAGTAACGTATGAACAATCGTTATATTTTCTAGTTCAGCTTTAGTTCATCTTGAGGTAAAAATCGCGTGTAAGTGCACGATATTCAGAAGTATAGTGGTGTCGAGCGGTCTCAATGACCAACTCGTCTGTGGGGATTTCAGTTAGGGTAATTCGGCCAAAAGCCAATAAGCTGCGGATGATGTCGCTTTGTGCATGTCCTTTTACTCGGGTAATTTTTTGTGGATAAAGTTGGTTTTGTTTACAGAGTTCTACAAAACGTTCTTCTTCTTTATAGGGAAT
>CAMBOW010000019.1 GCA_945869365.1 Flavobacterium psychrophilum
CCCGAAGCACCAACTACAGAAACAATCTCCCCTTTTTGAATGTGTAAATCAACACCTTTTAGTACATGGAGTTGGTCGTAATATTTATGGATGTTTAGGGCTTGGATCATGGATTTTCAATTTGCACAAAGAAACAAACTTTTTACTAACAATTTTTCGAAGTTATTGGGGTTCTTTGGGTAGTAAAAATCCCAATTTGAGGCTACGCAACAGTTTCTTTTCGAAGTTCCAAAAGAAGGTAAATTGACCAAATATAAACCCATTGGCTACCAATAAAACTTGGTATATGGGAAAAATAATAAGCAAACGAACAGGCGTGTACCAATGAGATAACAACTCTTTTGAAATACCCAATTCTTCACACAAGGGTTTGGATAGCCAAGCCGAGGCAGAGCCGGTAAGGGCAAAAACCACAAAAATCACGGTGAGTTGAAAATTGGAAGTGACATTCCAACGTTGCTTGAGTTTTTTCATGACTTGAAAATTCAACACAAATATAGCGAATATGCCTTTTCAGTGGGGTTCATTTGCATAAAAAAAGCCAACAAATTTTGTTGGCTTAATCGGTAGTATGAAATGGATTAGTTACCCATCAACTCTTTGATTTGTTGAGCCAATTCGGTGCCAATTCGATCTTGGGCTTCAAGTGTCGCGGCCCCAATATGTGGGGTCATGGAGATTTTGGGGTGCATCAACAATTGAATTTCGGGTGTGGGTTCGTTTTCAAACACATCCAAGCCGGCAAACAAAACTTTTCCGCTATCTAAGGCCGCAATCAAGGCCACTTCATCAATGATACCGCCGCGCGAACAATTGATAATTCCCACGCCATCTTTCATGAGCTCAAATTCAGGGTTTCCAATCACATAGTCAGCTTGTGCCGGAACGTGTAAAGAAATAAAATCGGCTTGTTGGAGCAAGGCTTCTTTTTCGATGGTTTCAATTTCGAAAGCCAGTTGTTGTCCGTTGTAAAAATCTACACTGATGGTTGCTTTGGGAACAAATCCGTCGGTTGCAATGACGCGCATGCCCAAACCCAACGCCATTTTGGCGGTCGCTTGTCCGATTCGACCAAAGCCGATAATACCCAAGGTTTTGCCGCGCAATTCGATGCCGTTGGCGTAGGCCTTTTTCAAGCCATCAAAGTTTTGATCCCCTTCTAAAGGCATATTTCGGTTGGAATCGTGCAGAAATCGTACCCCTGAAAACAGGTGCGCAAAAACCAATTCGGCTACACTTTCTGATGAGGAAGCAGGTGTGTTGATTACGTGTATGCCTTTTGATCTTGCATATTCTACATCAATGTTGTCCATTCCCACGCCGCCGCGGCCTATTATTTTTAATCCTGGACAGGCATCAATAATGTCTTTTCTAATTTTGGTTGCCGAACGCACCAACACCACAGCAATTTGGTGTGTGTTGATGTAATTGGACACTTGCTCTTGGGCTACCTTGGTGGTAATTACCTCAAATCCTCCTTTTTCTAAGGCTTGAATTCCACTGGTTGAAATTCCGTCGTTGGCTAAGACTTTCATGTGTAAGTATTTTAAGGGTACTATTTATTGTATTTGTCGTTCTAATTCTTGCATCGCATCTACCAGCACTTGCACGCTTTCTAGCGGCAATGCATTGTACATGGAGGCCCGGTATCCACCTACCGAACGGTGTCCTGGTAATCCAGAAATACCGGCTGCTTTCCAGATTGCATCAAATATAGGTGCATGACTTTCGTCGTTTAATAGGAAAGTAGCATTCATACAACTTCTGTCTTCTACCGCGGCAGCTCCTTTAAATAAGGGATTTCTATCAATTTCCGCATACAGTAAAGCAGCTTTGGCTTCGTTTAGTTGCTCGATGGCGGCAATCCCTCCTTGATTTTTTAACCATTGTAAGGTGAGCAAGGAAGAGTAAACTGGCAATACCGCTGGCGTATTGTACATGCTGTCGGCTTTGATGTGTTTCTCATAATCCATCATGCTCGGCAGACTTCGGCCTGATTTGCCCAAAATGGATTCTTTGATGATAATTAAGGTTGTTCCCGCAGGACCCATATTTTTTTGTGCTCCGGCATAGATCAAATCAAATTTTGAGAAATCTAAGGTTCTAGAAAAGATATCCGAACTCATGTCACAGACTACTGGAACATTAGTTTCTGGAAACGATTTGATTTGGGTGCCAAAAATGGTATTGTTGCTGGTGCAGTGAAAATAACTGGCATTTGCAGGAATTGTGTAATCAGTTGGAATGTGGTTATAATTGTCATTTTTAGAAGAACCCACTACAACGGTGTCGCCAAAAAGTTTGGCTTCTTTGATGGCATTGTTGGCCCAAGTTCCCGTGTCTAAGTAGGCTGCTTGCCCATCTTGCGGCAAGAGGTTGTAGGGTACACGTAAAAATTCCATGCTGGCACCACCTTGTAAAAACAAGGCTTGGTAGCCTTTTCCGGTTAATCCCAATAATTCTAAAGCCAAGGCACGCGCTTCATCCATCACGGCAATAAAATCTTTACTGCGGTGCGAAATTTCTAAAATTGACAAACCGGATTGATTAAAATCGAGAATGGCTGCAGCCGATTTTTCAAAAACTTCTTGCGGTAAAATGCAAGGTCCTGCGCTATAATTATGTTTTTTCATAGAAGTAATTTTCAGATTCAAAAAATGAAGGAGCAAATTTCGCAAATAGAGAGGGAAGTTTCTACTTAATTTATTAGAAATCGCGAGATGTTATCAACAAAAACGATTTAGCACGCCATTACAAATTGAAATTGCTAAATCGTCAGTAAAAATTTAAGGGTATCCACCTGATCTGCGTAGTCCCAAAGCGCTGGTTTTTGGGTGCTCCCAAAAGGGATACTGTCTTTAATTTTTGAAGTCGAAACAATACATTGCAATTGGTCATCGTCTGCTGACAAGCGACTTTGCAAGTTGTCAATAGCATCGTAATATTCATAAAACACGCTCGAAATGGGTGAGGCGTAGCTCGGATCTTCCTTTAGGGTTAAAAAGCCATTATCTAATAATTTGAAATTGCTCATCAAAAAAACGGCCTTGTTGTAGTCGTAATTGTTGGCGTATTTTTCGTAGTGAATCACATCTTGGAACACAAAAAGCGCTTCAAAAAAAGCAGTAAAATCATAACCTTGTGGCACAAATAGCTTGGATACATTGCGGCAGCCCAACCCAAAATAGCGAAAGATGTCTTCGCCTAAAGCAACCAACTCTTGAGTCGTTTCTTGACCGCTCAACACGGCAACTGAGTTTCTATTTTTGCGAATAATAGCCGGTTTGTCCTTAAAGTAGTACTCAAAATACCGCGCTGTATTGTTGCTGCCTGTAGCAATTACGGCATCAAAATTTTCTAATTTTCCCTCGGCAAATACAATTCTATTGCCCAAACTTGGATCGACTTGTTGCAAATAATTAACCAAAAAAGGCAATAATTTTTGATCGTTGCTCGATGTTTTTATCAAGGCCTTATGTCCGGCAAGCAATACCGAAAGCAAATCATGAAACCCTACCAAAGGAATGTTTCCTGCCAATACCAACCCAATCGTTTTAGGCTTATCAACCGGTGTTTGGTAGTTGGAAAGCCATTGTTCCAAATTTTCTGTTGTCAACGCATCGCCCCAAGAACCCAAGGCAAAACGCACCTGAGCAGGCGTAAACCAACCGTTGTGGGATTGCGACAATAGAATGAGTGCCTCAAAAGCATCATAATGCAAATCGTTGTGCAAAACCGCTTCGATTTTTTGAACGGGATCACTGCAAAATTGACTCAAAAATTTACCTAATTCTACAAAAGCGCGAATTGTATCTTTTGCTGCCATTTCTTTGTTGTATATGAATTGTTTTGAATGTATTTTTGCGCAAAATTAAGTTATTAACGAGTAGGAATATTAGGAGAGGTTCGGATAAATTATTTTTCTGCTTATTCTACCCATTAAATACAAAAGTATGGCGATTGTAATTACCGATGAATGCATTAATTGCGGGGCCTGTGAGCCCGAATGTCCCAATACCGCAATATACGAAGGCGCCGATGATTGGCGTTACAAAGACGGAACTAAATTATCTGGAAAACTCGTTTTGCCTTCGGGAGAAGAAATCGATGCCGATGCCGCTCAAACTCCAGTGTCAGACGATATCTATTACATCGTACCTGGTAAATGCACCGAATGCAAAGGGTTTCACGACGAGCCCCAATGCGCAGCCGTTTGCCCGGTTGATTGTTGTATACCCGATGAAAACCACGTAGAAAGCGAAGAAACCTTGTTAAACCGACAATCGTTTTTACACAACAACTAAAGAACCCTAATTTATAGCGATGAAAGCAGGAATTGTAGGATTACCCAATGTAGGAAAGTCAACTTTATTTAATTGTTTGTCGAATGCCAAAGCGCAAAGTGCCAATTTCCCGTTTTGCACCATCGAACCCAATATAGGCGTAGTGAACGTACCCGATGCGCGCATCGTGCGCTTAGAAGAATTGGTAAAGCCCGAACGCGTGCAAATGGCTACCGTAGATATTGTAGACATTGCCGGATTGGTGAAAGGAGCCAGCAAAGGCGAGGGGTTGGGAAATCAATTTTTAGGAAATATTAGAGAATGTAACGCCATTATTCATGTGTTGCGTTGCTTTGATAACGACAACATAGTACATGTAGACGGCAATGTAAATCCCATTCGCGACAAAGAAACCATCGATATCGAATTGCAATTAAAGGATTTAGAAACCGTAGAAAAACGCCTAGAAAAAGTGAACCGTGCGGCCAAAACCGGCAATAAAGAAGCCCAGGTTGAAAAAGCCTTTTTAGACCGCATTCGCGAATCCTTGTTGCAAGCCAAATCGGCGAGAACAGTTGCTCCACAAAACAACGACGAAGAAGAGTTACTGGCTGATTTTCAGTTGATCACTTCAAAACCTGTGTTGTATGTGTGCAACGTAGACGAAGCTTCAGCCGTAAACGGAAATGCCTATGTAGACCAAGTGCGTGAATTGGTAAAAGACGAAGACGCCCAAGTTATTGTCTTATCGGTAGGGGCAGAAGCTGATATTACCGAATTAGAAAGTTATGAAGAACGCCAAGTATTCTTGGAGGATATGGGTCTGTCTGAGCCTGGATCGGCCGTTTTAATTCGTGCAGCCTATAAATTATTGCAACTGCAAACCTATTTTACCGCGGGTGTAAAAGAAGTTCGTGCGTGGACCATCAATATTGGCGATACCGCACCCAAAGCAGCGGGCGTAATTCATACTGACTTTGAGAAAGGATTTATCCGTGCCGAAGTAATTGCCTACGAGGATTTTTCGACTTTTGGATCGGAAGCCAAAGTAAAAGAAGCCGGAAAATTACGGGTAGAAGGCAAAGAATACATTGTAAAAGATGGCGATGTGATGCATTTTCGCTTCAATGTATAAGAAAATAGTAGAAAAAATTCACCATTATAAATGCCTTATTGTCAAAATAAGGTATTTTTTTTTACATTTAGAACATATTAATCCGGGTAAACGTATTTCAGATGAAACAATGTCAATACATTATAGATCTTAATTCGGCGAAAGAAGATCTTTTTTCGAGCACTGATTTTCAGGCAGATCAAGCCAATTTAGTATTGGCCTTTGCCGAGCGAACTACATTGGATACCTTGAAACCCTATGCAGAACTGAAACAAAGATTTCCCAATGCTTCAATTGTACTTTCTTCAGCATCGGGTCAGATATCCAACTGTACACTAGTTGAAGAGAAAATGGTGGTTACCGCTATTCAATTTGAACATACCCCTCTAAAAGCGATCGAAATTCAGGTAGATCCCACCCACACGAAATCCTATTTGGGTGAACGGGTAAAAAACGAATTAGTTACAACCGAACTCACTGCTTTATTGGTTCTTTCTGAAGGTAGTTTTGTGAACGGAACCGATCTTATTGAAGAATTGAGAGCCGAAACCAATCACCAAACACCCATTTTTGGTGGAATTGCCGGAGACGGGTTTTTGTTTGAAAAAACAATTGTAGGACTTAACCGCGATGCAGTAACCAATACGATTGTAATTATTGGGTTTTATGGAAACCGTTTGCAATTTGGATTTGGTTCAGAGGGTGGATGGAGCGATTTTGGTCCCGAACGTGAAGTTACGATGTCTGCCAAGAACAAAGTATTTAAAATTGGCGATCGCTATGCCTTAGATATTTACAAAGAGTATTTGGGTAAATACGCCGAGGAACTTCCCGGATCATCCTTGTACTTTCCGCTTTCTATGAAAGAATTTCCCGAATCTGAGCCCGTGGTTCGTACCATTTTGTCTATCGACGAAGTAGAAAAATCCATGACATTTGCCGGAAATCTCCCCGAAGGCGCTTTAGTAAAGTTTATGAAAGCCAACTCTGATAAATTAATTGATGCTTCCTATAAAGCCGCGACCAGTTCAGAATTAGTCTCAAAAGAAACCAACAAAATGGCCCTTCTCATTAGTTGTGTGGGTAGAAAAATTGTATTGGGCGACCGGGTAGAAGAAGAAATCGAAGCCGTGCGCGAAGTGCTAGGAAAAGACGTCTTATTATTTGGGTTTTATTCCTACGGTGAAATCACCCCAAACACCAAGAAAGTGGGCTGCGATTTGCAAAACCAAACCATGACCATCACGACCTTATTTGAATCATAATTGCTATGAAAACGCCCCCCATTCATCGCCATTTACTCCGCCAAATCACCAAATATTTGCCGCCAGATTTTATTGCGCAAAGTCCTGAAATGGAAGATTTTATTGCGATTATAAACCAAACTTACATCAATTACGACAAAGATGCTGAGTTGTTTGAACAATCGGCCAAATTGAATGATCTCGAGTACACGGCCATCAATTTGCGCATCAAACAGGAGCTCGAGCGCAAGCAATTTTTTCAAGCCAAATTGGTCGAAGCCATCAAGCAATTGAGCGACAACGAATCGAGTCCCGCCAATAGCGAGGATGATGATTTACTGGGATTGCTCACGATACTCACCGAAGAAATTGAATTCAAAAAACAATACCAAACCCAATTATTAGAAGCCAAATCAAACGCAGAATTGGCCAACGAAGCCAAATCAGATTTCTTGTCGATGATGAGTCACGAATTGCGCACACCACTCAACGCAATTATTGGACTCACCTACATCATGGAGCAGGAAAATACGCTCGAGAGTTTGCAAGAAAATTTAGAAACACTGAAACATTCTACCCAAAATTTATTTTTGCTGATTAATGACATCTTGGATTTTAATAAAATTGAAGCGGGTAAAATAGAATTAGAAAAAATAAACTTCAATTTTAAAGAGTTGGTGTTACAAATTGCCAAATCATTTGAGGTGCGCGCCAGCGAAAACTTGAATCAATTGGAAGTCTTGATTGACGATAATTTTATGCCCAATCTCATTAGCGATCCCTTAAGGATTAGCCAGATAATTAATAATCTACTGTCAAATGCCTTGAAGTTTACGTCCAAAGGAAAGGTGCAGGTTAAGATTTCCCAAATTGCCTTTTCGAATAAAATATCTACCTTCAAAGTAGAAGTTATTGACACCGGAATTGGAATTGATAAAGACAACTTCAAGAAAATATTTAAAAAATTCTCACAAGCTGACAATAAAACCTCTCGAAAATATGGCGGTACAGGCTTGGGCTTGGTAATTACTGAACGCCTCTTGCATTTGTTGGGCTCTGATATTGCCTTTGAATCTAATGTGGGGAAAGGCTCAAATTTTTATTTCACCTTGAGTTTGCCCATCCTGTCTCATTCGCAAACCATTGATTCGCATGAAATTCAAGACACCTACGAAGAAATTAACCTGAATGGCTTAAAAGTTTTGTTGGTTGAAGATAATTTAATTAACATCAAAATTGCTCAGAAAATCATTCAAAAATGGGGTGTTGAGGTTGATTTGGCTGAAAATGGCCTAGTGGCCATTGAGAAGTTTAAAGCCAATAAATACCACATTATCCTAATGGATTTATCGATGCCAATAATGGACGGGTATGAAGCGACAGCTGAAATCAGAAAAACTGACAAATTGATTCCTATTATTGCACTTTCGGCATCGGCTTCGTTTGGGTATTTGGATCGGGCATTGCAAATTGGCATCAACGAATACATCATCAAGCCCTTCAATCCCAAAGAGCTCAACATGAAGCTGCACAAGTACGCCAATTTCCTTTAAAAACAAGTTTTCGCGTGGTCTTAAATTGTCAATATCATTATTGATAACTTATGTGTTGCCCCCTTTGATTGTGCGGCGCATTAATTTATATTAGCGCAAATTCGTTAGTGCTTATCATGCTTGAACAAAATCAATATACCGAAGACAATATACGCTCCCTCGACTGGAAAGAACACATCCGCATGCGTCCCGGAATGTACATTGGGAAACTCGGAGATGGCTCCTCTCCCGATGATGGAATTTACATTCTGCTCAAAGAAGTAATCGATAACTGTATCGATGAATTTGTAATGGGCGCCGGAAAAACCATTGAAGTGACCATCAAAGACAAAATGGTGTCTGTACGTGATTTTGGCCGTGGAATTCCCTTGGGCAAAGTAGTCGATGTGGTTTCTAAAATGAATACCGGAGGTAAATACGATTCCTTGGCGTTCAAAAAATCAGTGGGATTAAATGGAGTAGGAACCAAGGCGGTTAATGCGCTTTCCAATTATTTTAGAGTAGAATCGGTGCGCGACGACAAACAAAAAGCGGCCGAGTTTAATGCAGGAAATTTAGTATTAGAAGAAGATATCATCGAAACCACCAAGCGCAAAGGAACCAAAGTAACCTTTGTGCCCGATGAACTCATCTTCAAGAATTATAAATACAGAAATGAGTATGTCATTAAAATGCTCAAAAACTATTGTTACCTCAACAATGGATTGACCATTATTTACAACGGCGAAAAGTATTTTTCTGAAAATGGCTTAAAAGATTTACTCGAAGAAACCATCCACGCCGATGATTTAGAGTACCCCATTATTCACCTGAAAGGCGAGGACATCGAAATTGCCTTAACCCACAGTAAAACGCAATACAGCGAAGAATACCACTCCTTTGTAAACGGCCAAAACACTACCCAAGGTGGAACGCATTTGGCGGCCTTTCGCGAGGCGGTGGTGAAAACCATACGCGAATATTACAACAAAGGTTTTGAGGCCTCAGATGTGCGCAAATCGATTGTGAGCGCGATCAGCATCAAAGTGATGGAGCCGGTTTTTGAGTCGCAAACCAAAACCAAATTGGGCTCTACCGAGATGGGCTCCGAACCTGGAATGCAATCGGTGCGTACCTTTGTGAATGATTTTGTGAAAAACAAACTCGACAATTTTTTACACAAAAATCCAGAAACCGCCGATGCCTTACTGCGTAAAATCTTGCAAGCCGAACGCGAGCGCAAGGAATTGTCGGGCATCCGTAAATTGGCCAAAGACCGCGCCAAGAAATCGAGCTTACACAACAAAAAACTACGCGATTGTCGCGTGCACCTCATGGACACCAAGAATCCAAGGTGTTTAGAAAGCACGTTATTTATCACCGAGGGAGATTCGGCATCGGGTTCGATTACGAAATCGCGCGATGTGAATACCCAAGCGGTGTTTAGTTTGCGCGGGAAACCCTTGAATTCCTATGGTATGACCAAGAAAATCGTGTACGAAAACGAGGAATTCAATTTGCTGCAAGCGGCTTTGGATATTGAAGACGACATGGAAAACTTGCGCTACAACAACATTGTCATCGCCACCGATGCCGATGTAGATGGGATGCACATTCGCTTGTTGTTGATTACCTTCTTTTTGCAATTTTTCCCCGAACTCATCAAAGATGGGCACTTGTATATTTTACAAACTCCTTTGTTTCGGGTGCGCAACAAAAAAGAAACCATTTATTGCTACTCGGACGAAGAGCGCAGAGCCGCCATCGAAAAATTAAAACCCAAACCCGAAATCACCCGATTTAAAGGATTGGGGGAAATTTCTCCCAATGAGTTCCAGTTTTTCATCGGAGAAGACATTCGTTTGGATCCCATTATGCTCGACAAAAATACCTCAATTGAGCAGTTGTTGTCTTTTTACATGGGCAAAAACACCCCCGATAGACAAGAATTTATCATCAACAACTTGAAAGTAGAATTAGACGCTTTGGCCGAGGCCTAAACCGAATAGCAAGAGTAAACGCCAACTAATATGGACGAAGAAGAAATTTTAGAACCCTTAGACGAAGGACAAGCAACTTCTAGTACTCATTTTTATGAGCACACCGATGAGGGGCAAGATACCATAACCAAGGTAACCGGGATGTACAAAGACTGGTTTTTGGACTATGCCTCCTATGTAATTTTGGAGCGTGCGGTTCCGGCTATCGAAGACGGTTTTAAACCGGTGCAACGCCGCATCATGCATTCGCTTAAAGAATTGGACGATGGCCGATACAACAAAGTGGCCAATGTGGTAGGACATACCATGCAATACCACCCGCACGGTGATGCCAGTATTGGCGATGCCATGGTGCAAATTGGTCAAAAAGAATTATTGATTGATTGCCAAGGTAACTGGGGAAATATCCTCACGGGAGATGGCGCAGCGGCTTCGCGATACATTGAAGCGCGTTTGTCCAAATTTGCCTTAGAAGTATTGTACAGTCCAAAGATTACCGATTGGGGTGTTTCCTATGACGGTCGTCGGGCAGAACCCAATAATTTACCCGTAAAATTCCCTTTACTTTTGGCCCAAGGTGCCGAGGGGATAGCCGTTGGACTTTCGACCAAAATATTACCGCACAATTTTAACGAGCTCATTGAGGCTTCGATTAAGATTCTGAAAGGCAAACCGTTTCAGTTATTCCCCGATTTTCAGACAGCAGGAATTGCCGATATCACCAACTACAACGATGGTTTACGTGGTGGCCGAGTACGCGTGCGTGCCAAGATTGGTCAATTGGACAAAAACACCTTGGTGATTACGCAAATTCCTTTTTCGACCAATACTACGACGCTCATTGACAGTATTTTGAAAGCCAATGAGAAAGGCAAAATCAAAATCAAAAAGATTGAAGACAATACAGCCGCTGAGGTAGAAATCCTGATCCACTTGTATCCCGGTGTGTCGCCCGATAAAACCATTGATGCCTTATTTGCTTTTACCGCTTGCGAAACCTCGGTAGCGCCATTGGGTTGTGTGATTCAAGACAACAAGCCTTTGTTTATTGGGGTTTCGGATATGCTCAGAATGTCTACGGTTCGCACGGTACAGTTGCTGAAAAGCGAATTGGAAATCCAATTGGATGAACTCGACGAACAATGGCACTTTTTATCGTTGGAACGCATCTTTATCGAGAACAAAATTTACCGCTTAATCGAGGAGGAAACCACCAAAGAAGGCGTTATTTCTGCTATTGATATGGGATTGAAACCCTTTATTAAACCGCTCAAACGCGCGATTACCGAAGACGACATTATTCGCCTCACCGAAATCCGAATTATGCGTATTTCGAAGTTTGACAGCAACAAAGCCCAAGACAAGATAGATGCATTAGAAGGCGACATTCTGCAAGTGAAACACGACTTGGCTAATCTTACCGATTTTGCCATTGCCTATTTTACCAAGCTTAGAGAAAAGTATGGCAAAGGCCGCGACCGCCAAACCGAGTTGCGCATTTTTGATGACATTGAGGCCACCAAAGTGGTGCTACGCAATACCAAACTCTACGTGAACCGCGAAGAAGGATTTATTGGAACCGGACTCAAAAAAGACGAATACGTGACTGATTGCTCTGATATTGATGATGTGATTGTGTTTTTGCGCGACGGAAACATGATGATATGCAAAGTAGACGACAAGAAATTTGTGGGCAAAGACATCATTCACGTGGCCATTTTTGACAAAAGCGACAAACGCACCATATACAACCTCATTTACCGCGACGGAAAATCGGGACCAGCCTACATTAAACGCTTCAATGTATCAGGTGTCACGCGAGATAAATTGTATGATTTAACCAATGCAAGTGCGGGATCACAAGTGCTGTATTTTACCTGCAATCCAAATGGAGAAGCCGAGGTGATAACCGTTTTATTGCGTCAATTGGGCAACATTAAAAAACTAAAATGGGATCTAGATTTTGCTTCAATTGCCATAAAAGGCCGTGCCTCCAAAGGCAATTTAGTGACCAAATACCCAATCAAGAAAATCGAAATCAAGGAAAAAGGTATTTCGACTCTTTTGCCCCGAAAAATTTGGTTTGACGAGACCGTTCAAAAATTAAATACCGAAGCCCGTGGGGAATTATTGGGTGAATTTAAACCCAACGATAAAATTTTAATCATCTCCCAATCTGGGAAATTAAAAGTGATTATCCCCGAACTCACTACCCATTTTGACGAAGACATGGTAGTACTCGAAAAATGGATCCCCAACAAACCCATTTCGGCCATTTATTACGACGGCGATAAAGAGCGCTATTACATCAAGCGTTTTTTGGTCGAAAACGAAACCAAGGAAGATGTGTTTATATCCGAATACGCCAATTCACAGTTGGAAGTTGTTTCTACCGCCTACCGACCGCAAGCGGAGGTGGTATTCACTAAAATAAAAGGCGTTCAAAAAGAAAACCTTTTGGTTGATATAGAAGGATTTATCACAATAAAAGGATTTAAAGCACAAGGCAATCAACTCACCACCGATAAAATAAAGCAAGTAAATTTACTAGCGCCGTTGCCATACGAACTACCGGTAGAAGAAGTCCCTGAGCAAGAGGAACAAGAATTACCAGCGCAGACGTCTAGTGAAGCAGATGAGGATATTCAACTCGACGAAGACGGTCAAATCACTTTGTTTTAATACAAATGGCGCTAACTATACAGTAGCGCCATTTTTTTTAAATTTCAAGAGAATCCTTATTTCTTTTTGGACACCTTCATGTTCAGTAATTCTACAACCAGGGAGAACGCAATAGCAAAATACAAGTAGCCTTTGGGCACCACATCTACGTGATTGCCAAAAAAGGAGGCTTGTGCAATGTGTGCACTTTCGGTAACCAACATAAACCCAATTAGAATTAAGAACGACAAGCCCAAAATTTGAATAGAAGGATGCTTGTTGACAAATGTGCCTACCGGTACCGCAAATTGCATCATAATTAAAACTGAGATTATAACGGCGGTAATCATAATATATAAGGCACCTTCTACGCCATTGGTCATTCCTACTGCGGTTAGAATGCTATCAAAAGAGAACACCAAATCTATCAGGATAATTTGCATTATCACCGCACTAAATCGCTTCGCAGCACTGGTTTTAAGCTCTTTTTCTTCTTGTCCTTTTTCGTCGACTTTTTCGTGAATTTCTTTGGTGCTTTTATAAATTAGAAATAAACCACCTAGCAACAATATTAAACTCTGTCCCGAAATATCGGCACTGATCCAGCTGCTGTGAATTGATATCCAAGGTTCTTTCATGGCAATCAATAACGTGATACCAAACAATAACGTGATGCGCATAAACATGGCCAAGAACATCCCAATTTTGGTGGCTCTTTTTCTTTTTTCTGGCGGCAATTGCCCCGTT
The DNA here is from genome assembly GCA_945869365.1 of Flavobacterium psychrophilum. Classification (GTDB taxonomy): domain Bacteria; phylum Bacteroidota; class Bacteroidia; order Flavobacteriales; family Flavobacteriaceae; genus Flavobacterium; species Flavobacterium psychrophilum_J. Next base: position 13,582 of record CAMBOW010000019.1, read on the forward strand.
ACTATCGAGATGAAGATAATGTTGTCAATTCCCAGCACAATTTCTAAAAAGGTTAAGGTAACTAGGGCGATCCAAGCATTTGGATTTGAAAGTAATTCGATCATGGTGTGTTAATTTGCTAATTTGGTTGCTGTTCCTTTTTGGCGTTGCGGATTGCCCACGATTCCAAAATCAAAGGCATACGAATTTTTGGTTGTACTGATCATGCGAATGGAAACCGCATGCTGTTCGGCCATGCTTTTTGGGTGTAATTTAGTTAAGATAAACTCGCAATCGTTCACCCACCGAATGCTGGCCGTATCGGTTTTTCCTTTGTAGGTTTCTATCACCAACTTATCTGTACGAATGGATGTGGTGCGCTGTTTTTTGCCCTGTATGCTAATTTCAGAAATATAGGTGCCGGTTCTGAAGGATTTACAATCCAGGTTGGCCTCATAGCAGCTTGTGGCAAGTAGCGCAAAACAAAGTAGGAGCACGTATGGTTTCATATTTAGGGGATAATGCTAAGGTCATATTTGGTTAATAATCCAGCCAAACCGTTGGCCAAAAAATGGGCGTCTTTTAATGTATTGTAATCGGGATCAATGGAATAATTTCGCGCGTTGGTAAAATCAGCCCCGCTCAAATTGGTTTCATTAAATAAGGTCATTTGCAAATCACACTCATCAAAAATCGCATGCTGCAACTGGGTTCCTTGAAAAGTCACTTCCTTCAAACTGCAACGTGTAAATTGTGTTTTAGGCATTTTTTTATAGGAAAACGAGGCAAAATCGAGTATGCAATCGGTGAATTGTACTTGAAACAAAAAATCATCGGCCTCGTGAAAAGCAATCCCAATGAGTTTACAATTTATAAAACGAACATTTTTTAGCCCCGAATTTTTCAGTTGAACCAGTGATAAATTGCAGTCGGTAAACGTACAATCGGTAAAACTCGAACTCGAGAAATGGCTGTTGGCAAAATCACAATTAGTAAACAAACAATCATCAAATTCTTTGTTGGTCAAAAATTGCTGTAACGCTACAACTTTAGTAAATGTTTCTTGGAAATAATATACTTCTTCCATTAGTATCCAAATAAACTTTTCATGATGGTTTGCAAGCCTTTAAAAGCCAAATATACAGCGCCAATGCTACAGCCAATTCCAATGGCCAATACCAAGTAATGCCAATTGTTTTGTTTGTTGATAAACGCATTATAGATCAACGTTGGCCCAACAAATAATAAGGGTAAGGCCCAAGCCATGTATTTGATTCCCTGCGCTAAAACGTCCCGGTTGGTTTTCATGCTTTTACTTGATTTTGGTAAAAATCGACTGCTTTGCGCACGCTGCCCTGGGTGAGTAGCAAGTGTTCTGCAGTTTGATAATCAACATTGGTTTCGTCCATAATCATTTTGGTACCGCGATCTACGAGTTTGGCGTTGCTTAGTTGCATGTCGACCATTTTGTTGCCTTTCACTTTTCCCAACTGAATCATTGTTGCAGTGGATAACATATTCAACACCAACTTTTGAGCCGTACCCGCTTTCATGCGGGAGCTTCCGGTTACAAATTCGGGTCCCACCACCACTTCAATAGGGAATTTTGCGGTGAGCGCCAATGGACTTCCTGCATTGCAGGTGATGCAACCGGTAGAAATTCCAGTGGCATTACATGCTTCTAATCCACCAATTACATAAGGTGTTGTGCCCGAGGCAGCAATTCCAATTACCACGTCGTTTGTTGTTAAGGTATAGGCGTTAAGATCGATCCAAGCTTGCTCAGGATTATCTTCGGCACTTTCGACTGCTTTGCGGATGGCTACATCGCCACCAGCAATAATTCCAATTACCAAATCAAAGGGTACACCAAATGTTGGAGGACATTCAGAAGCATCTACAATTCCCAATCGACCTGATGTACCGGCTCCTATGTAAAATAATCGTCCGCCCAAGTTTAATTTGGCTACAATTTCTTGCACCAAAATTTCGATTTGCGGCAACGCTTTTTCTACCGCCAACGGAACTGTTTTGTCTTCGTTATTGATGTTGTGCAACAACTCATGTACCGACATTTGTTCTAAATGTTGGTAGTAGGAAGCTTGTTCGGTAGTCTTTGTAAATTGCATATTCTAATTTGTTAAAGCAAATAGGCCATTGCCATTCCCAGCACAATTACACTGATTTTGGCTACGTTAAATTTGTGCCCTTCGCTGCTTTCAAAAATAATTGTCGACGATATATGAAACAGTATTCCGATTACCACTGCAGTAATTTCGGTGGCATATTGGTTGATAAAAAGCGCTGATCCACCCAAAAATGTTCCCAAAGGCGTCATGAGTGCAAAGCCCAACATAAACACAAACAAGGCTTTTGCATTCAAATTTCCTTTTCGAAAAAAAGTGGCCAAAATAATCGCGATGGGCAAATGATGTACAGCTATTCCAAAAGCCAATGAAGGATGTTGGCTCACTGGAATTCCTTCTAATAGGGCGTGAATGCACAAACTGATGAATAGCAACCAGGGAATTTGAGTAATCGCATCGTGGCCGTGTACATGCCCGTGTTCGGCACCTTTGGACGCAACTTCCAACACGATCTGAAACAAAATGCCCAGCATGATAAAAATACCAATCGAAGGAGATGAGGCAGAATAGACTTCGGGTAATAGATGAAATACGGTGAGCGCCAATAAAAATGCCCCGCTAAAGGCCAAGAGTAATTTTAGGTTTTTCTTGTTTTTGGGTTCAAGAAAAAGGGCAATACCATACCCCAAAAGCACCGATATGAAGGGTAATACATAATTCATTATTTGAAAATCATAATGAGGCGTTCGCTCTCGTTTTTATGGAATTTTTTTAGTTTGTAATCGCCAAACACATCCAATAAATAGATGCCTGACTTGTCCATCATTTCTTGAAAATCGGCTAGGGTAAAGGCTCGTACTTTTTCGGTAAAATGATAGGACTGTCCTTGGTCTTCAAAGTCAATTTCTTTGCAAATAAAGCCATCCTTCAGGTAGCGTTTCAATTTAAAACAAATGCCGTCGATGGTTTTTTCTTCTTCGGCGACCAACTGATTGAGGACGTAATTCACATTCATGAAATCAATTACGCCAAAGCCGTATTCGGTTAGATTATTTTTGATATTAAGTAGCGTTTGCAAATGGTCTTCGTCGTTTTCAAAATACCCAAAACTGGTAAATAAGTTGAAGATCGCATCATACGATTGGCCAAAATCTTGGCGCATGTCGTGCACGCGAAAATCCAAATTGGTGTTGGCGTTGCGTTGGGCCGTGGCAATGCTATTGGCCGATAAATCGATGCCTGTTACCTTAAATCCCAACTGATTCAAATAGATCGCATGTCGTCCGGCTCCACAAGCCAAATCGAGTACCGTGGCTTTTTCGGGCAGATTGAGGTAGTGCGTGAGCGTATCCATAAACAATTGCGCCTCCCGGTAATTGCGGTCTTTGTATAAAATAGGGTAATAAGGAGTGTCAAACCAGGAGGCAAACCAAGTTGCTGGCTGAGTTGAATCCGATTGTTGCGATTGTGACATTTGTGCGACTACAGTATTTTGAACCTCAAAAATACTGTATTTTTGCCAAGCATTTTCAATAAAACCAAATTGTTGCCGACTGAAAATGCATTTTATAACGAGGCAATTACACCGTGAGATGGAAAATTTTAAAATGGTCGCCAAAACTTTTTTTGGCTTCGAAGAACTATTGGCAAAAGAACTGCAACAATTGGGTGCGCAAGAAGTAGAACCCGGCATTCGAATGGTTGCTTTTAAAGGTGATCAGGGTTTTATGTACAAAGCCAATTTGGCCTTGCGTACGGCTTTAAAAATATTGAAACCAATTTTTTATTTTAAAGCGACCAATGAAACGAATTTGTATACCGGCATTGCCAAAATCAAATGGAACAACTACCTCCAGCCGCACCAAACCTTTGTAATTGACACCACGGTACATTCAGATTACTTCAAGCATTCGCAGTTTGTATCCCAAAAATGCAAGGATGCCATAGTCGATCAGTTTCGAAACGAAACCGGTCAGCGCCCCAGTATTGATAAAGATTATCCCGATGTGCGCATCAACATCCACATTGCCAAAGACCAAGTTTCGGTGGCATTGGATACTTCGGGCGCTTCGTTGCATCACCGGGGCTACCGCACGGCAACCAATATTGCCCCGATTAACGAAGTCTTGGCCGCGGGCATGTTGTTGCTTTCGGGTTGGGATGGACAAGGCGATTTTATTGACCCGATGTGTGGCAGTGGAACCATTCTTGCCGAGGCTGCCATGATTGCGTGTCAAATTCCAGCCAACATCAACCGCAAAGAGTTTGCCTTCGAAAAATGGTCCGATTGGGATCCCGATTTGTTTGCGGCCATCGAAACATCATTGCTCAATAAAGTTCGGGAGTTTCATTATACGATTACCGGCTACGACAAAGCGCCTAGTGTGGTATTGAAAGCCAAAGACAACATCAAAAATGCCAATTTACAAGATTACATCACGATACAAGAGTGCAATTTTTTTGATACAGAAAAAACTACTGAAGGGCCTTTGCATATGCTGTTTAATCCGCCCTACGGCGAACGATTGGACATTCAGATGGAGCGTTTTTATGCCGAAATAGGGGATACCCTCAAGAAAAGTTACCCAGGGACCAATGCTTGGTTCATTACGGGGAATTTAGAAGCTTTGAAGTTTGTGGGCCTCAAACCGTCTCGAAAAATTAAATTATTTAACGGAAGTTTGGAAGCTCGTTTGGTGAAATACGAAATGTATGAGGGCAGCAAACGCACCAAATTTCAACAAACCGAAATCGACTAAGTATGACCAAATTACAACTCCGCGCATTTTTATACCAATTGGGCAGTTTTGCTGTCTTGTTTATTTTGTTTCGATATCTGTTGGATGAATACTCGTCTTTATCCGGATTTTGGAATCCGTTTACAGCCTTTGTAATCGGCACACTTCTTAGTCCCAAATTTCAAGCCGTAAAGACCAAGGACGGCGAGCGTTTGTTTGTGAGTTGGATTTTTGTAAAAGGGGTGAAGGAGATATAGTTTTGTTTCAGGTTTCAAGTTTCAGGTTAAAGTTTTATACACATCAACTGAAAAAAATTATAAACCGCTTAGCAATTCAGATTTTTACAACTTGAAACAAAAACGTAGGCGCTAGCCTAAAGTTAAAACTTGAAACCTGAAACTATTCTATTTTCACAAACTTTCTCGTGGTATTCCTAATTTTAATTAAATAAACTCCTGTAGCTAAGTCTGTTACTTCGAGCGTATTTTGTTGATTGGCGTTCAACAAACCCGATTGACAAATTTGCCCGGATTGGTTGATAATTTGATAGGTATTGTCAGTCAATAAATTGGTGGCCCAATTTACATTCATTTCATGTTTTACTAGCGTTGGAGAAATGGTAAATGCCTGGTTGTCGAATGTTGTGGTTTGCAACAAAGAGCCAGCACGTAAGTCATCAATTACCAATCGAGATCCATACTGAGGTTCGGTGCCTTCTTTAGCCATAGTAAACTCTACATACATATGGGTAGGAATACCCGTTTCGGAATAGGTAACAGGTATAGAAATAAAATGAAAAGCATCGTCCGTTGCTACTAAATCAGAAATTCCGCTAGCCATTTCGATTCCATCCTCATTTAGGATAATCAGCTTGGCTTCGGCTATTTCTGTCCCAATCGCAATAAATTTGTACATAAAGTTATACCAATCAATAGATTCGTTTCCAACTTGGGGCACCCCAGGATTCCAGCCGGGACTGTCTTGGGTACTGTCCCAAAATAATTGAGCTCCGCCACGAATTACAGTGTTTTTGCGATTCATTAAAAGCATTCGAAATTTCAAAGCCAAAATTGCCTTCGGAGGCTTCTGTGGTTGAATTGCATAAACTTGGGATACAACTACCAAACCAAATATTATCAGTTGTGGATTCTCCAGTTTCGGTATTGATGCTCAGGGGTACCGAAAAATTAATACCCCAGTTGTTGGCCAATAAATTGGGTTTTACGTCCTCAAAATTGCCATTAAGAATTTGTTCGAAACCCAGAGTTTGAATAAATAGAGCGCTAAGAAATACTAATTTTTTCATATTTATTTTAGGGTTTAACAGGAATCAGTTCTTTCTTTTTATAAATCGGCACCAAATAAGACAAGGTATAATTAAATCCGGCCCCGAAACTGCCGCCATAGGTTCTATTAAATCCGGGAATGTATAAGTTCTCAAAATTATCGGGCGATTTGTTGCTGAACAATTTATTCATTCGGAAACTAAACCCCAAATAGAAATTCTGAATTACCTTGGCCTTCATGCCTACCGCAACTTCCAGCCATTGAGCTGATAAACCGTTGGTTGTTGTACCCGAAGAATATACAGGGTTTTCGTCAAAGTAGTGGTTGGTGGTGTATATTTTGTAGGAATTTAACGTCTGCGAAAAAGAACTGGCACCATAGCGTAGACCCACCGTAATTATATTTTCCATATCAAGCCAATTCTCGTAAAAGTTGTAATCAAAACCGGCTTTTATGTATGTACCTTTGGTGGTGAAGTTGATGAGGTAATCATTTTCGGTGGTATTTTCATTGCCAATTTCACCCGCGAGGTAGTAGTTTTTTGTCAATCGGTAGTCGCCGGTAAATTCAATTCCTTTGTAGTTGTTGTTGCGCAACGATTGCCCTATTTTATATAAATCAACACCCACACGCAATCCATACCGATAGGTTTTTGGCGCCACACTGTCTTTTTTGGCTTCTTGCGCTACAGCACCGATCGCAAGACCAATGAAGCAAAGACTAAAAAAATACGTTGAAGTGCGTCTCATTTTCGTTGGTAATTTGGTACTGGTTTACAATGATGTTTTTTATCCAAGTTGTGCCCAAAGGGTCTAGTTCGCTCAACCCATAGGGATTGGCGTCGTCTAAGGTGAACAAGGTTTTGTAGCCGCAAGCCCGAGAAACATAGAGGTTGTTTCGGCTGTAATTAAATTGAAACACATCCGAATTTACCAACGAGGGCGTTACTGTGTTTCCGTAGTTTAAGATAAATTGAAATGTCGTAGAATCGGCAGTAATTTTTAAGGGGATTTTTATGGTGTTCTTCCCGTTAAATAGGATTCCCGTATCCATTCCTTCGCCCAACACCAATAAGTTGGTCACGTTTTTGGTTAGAGTCGGATTGGTTATGTCATAAAAATCAATAACCAATTGGGGCGTAGTGGCAGTAGCCGGATCACAAATGTCGTCCTTTTCACAGCCCGAAGAAACCCAAAGCAAAGCCAGAAATAGTATAACAGGAATTTTTTTTAAGTTGTTCATGGGCGGCCGATTAACGTTTTTCCAAAAGTACAATATTTTCTACGTGATGTGTTTGCGGAAACATATCTACTGGTCGAACGCGTGTTATCTTATATCCTTCGTCTAATAAAGCCAAATCTCGAGCTTGCGTGGCCGAGTTGCAACTCACATATACAATGCGTTGGGGCGCAATTTTGAGTAATTGTGCCACCACCTCTTTGTGCATGCCGTCGCGCGGCGGATCGGTAATTACTACATCGGGCTGCCCGTGTTGGGCGATGAAGGCGTCATTAAATACGACTTTCATGTCGCCCACAAAAAAGTGACAGTTCTCAATGTTGTTGCGTTTGGCGTTGGCCTTGGCGTCCAAAATGGCTTCGGGTACGCTTTCGACTCCAATGACTTTCAACGCTTGTTTGGAAACAAACTGGGCTATGGTTCCCGTTCCGGTGTATAAATCATACACAATTTCTTGTCCGGTAAGTCCGGCAAATTCGCGGGTGAGTTTATACAATTCGTAGGCCTGCGCCGAATTGGTTTGGTAAAAGGATTTGGCATTGATGCTAAACTGCAGTCCTTCCATTTCTTCCAATATATACTCTCGGCCTTTGTAACAGACAACATCCTGATCATAAATGGTATCGTTGGGTTTGCTGTTGATCACATATTGCAAGGAAGTGATGGAGGGAAACGTCTCGTCCAAATAATTAAGCAATAACTCTCTTGCCGATTTGTCGTCTTCAAAAAACTGAATTAACACCATGATTTCGCCGGTTGAGGCGGTTCGGATCATGAGCGTGCGCAACAAACCTTCGTGATTTCTGGGATTAAAGAACGAGAGATTGTGGGCATTGGCAAATTCACGGATGCTATTGCGAATGGCATTCGAAGGATCAGCTTGCAAATGACAGTGGGTAATGTCTAGAATTTTGTCCCACATTTTGGGAATGTGAAAACCCAATGCATTTTTATTTTCAATTGTGTTCTGTTGATCGATTTCATTTTCGGTGAGCCAACGGGAATTCGAGAAGCCAAACTCCATCTTGTTGCGGTAAAACAATTGTTTTTCTGAACCTAAAATGGTTTCTAATTCGGGAATTTCAATTTTCCCAATGCGTTGCAAGTGGTTTTTCACCTCATTTTGTTTGTAAAGCAATTGCTGCGGGTAGTTCATGTTTTGCCATTTGCAGCCGCCACATACCCCAAAATGAATGCACACCGGATCTACACGCTGAGGTGAATAGGTATGGAATCGTATCGCTTTGCCTTCGTAGTAGGCTTTTCTTTTTTTGAACGTTTGCACATCAACCACATCGCCGGGCACTACATTGGGGATAAAAATTATTTTGCCGTCTGGGGCTTTTGCTACACAAACACCTTTGGCACCTGCGTCGAGGATCTCGATATGATCAAATACAATTCGTTCGGTTTTTTTCTTTGCCATGGCGCAAAAATAAGCGAATGCTTTGCTAGTTGTTTTTAAAAAATAAAAATTTTGTGAATTAATTTACAAACCCATAAAAGTGGCGGGTAATTTTATTATTTCCACAATTTATTATGTAGTTTTGTGACATAAATGGATGATTTCTCTCCGCAAGTAGGAATACTGAATTTCCAAATTAAACCGCATTTTTTCATGGCCACCCATTCAGCCAAATCCCCCGCACATTTTATCGATTTAGAACAACAGTATGGCGCCCACAATTACCATCCTTTACCCGTTGTGTTGCAACGCGGAGAAGGCGTATACGTTTGGGATGTCGAAGGCAAGCAGTACTACGACTTTTTATCGGCCTATTCGGCGGTAAATCAAGGCCATTGTCATCCTAAAATCATTCAAGCGATGGTGAATCAGGCGCAAACCCTCACACTTACTTCTCGTGCTTTTTACAATGATCAATTGGGTCCTTACGAAAAATTTCTTACTTCCTATTTTGGATTCGACAAGGTGTTGCCTATGAATACAGGCGCTGAGGCCGTAGAAACTGCTTTGAAAATATGCCGAAAGTGGGCCTACGAAGTAAAAGGCATTGCCGAACAACAAGCTCAGATTGTGGTTTGTGACGGAAACTTTCACGGACGCACGACCACCATCATCTCGTTTTCTAATGATGCCAATGCCCGAACCAATTTTGGCCCGTATACCAAAGGATTCATTTCGATTCCCTATGACAACATAGATGCATTAGAAAATGTGTTGCAAAACAATCCCAATGTGGCTGGATTTTTAGTGGAACCCATTCAAGGTGAAGCAGGGGTGTATACGCCAGCAGATGACTATATGATGCGTGTAAAGGAACTTTGTAACCAATACAACGTCTTGTTTATTGCCGATGAAATTCAAACGGGAATTGCCCGTACAGGCTCTTTGTTGGCCGTTTGTGGAAATTGTACTTGTGAGCATGCCTGCGAACGCCAAGCAACCTATGCAAGACCCGATGTATTGATCTTAGGTAAAGCTTTATCTGGCGGAGTTTATCCCGTTTCGGCTGTGTTGGCCGATGATGCGATAATGGGGGTGATACATCCCGGACAACACGGATCTACTTTTGGCGGAAATCCAGTAGCCGCCGCAGTAGCAGTGGCCGCTCTTGAGGTGGTAAAAGACGAGCAATTGTCTCAAAACGCGCGCAACTTAGGAAAGTTATTTCGTAAGAAAATAAATGAATACATACAAGGCAGTACGATTGTGAGTTTGGTCCGTGGAAAAGGCTTGCTCAATGCCATTGTGATCAATGATACCGAAGAAAGCGATACCGCTTGGAACATTTGTGTGGCCTTGGCGGCGAATGGTTTATTGGCCAAACCCACCCACGGCAACATCATTCGGTTTGCTCCGCCTTTAGTAATGACAGAAATCCAGCTGCTCGATTGTGTGCAGATCATAACAAAGACGCTGCAACAGTTTGAAAACTAACCAAAAAGGAGCCCAGTAGCTCCTTTTTTTATTGGTTCATTTCTTCTTGGTAGCGGGCCTTTTCGATTAGGTTTTGCTGAAATGCCGCCATGCCTTCTTCGCCAACTACAATCCAAATATAAAGCGTGAAGATCAAATAAATAGTGCTTAGAATAAGGCCTGTCACAGCAATAACACGAGCAGCACTTACGGTTCCTAAACTGGCGTATTGCTCCGGGTTTTCCCAGTAGAGTTGCTCTTCTTTTTTGGCTTTTTGAATCGCGACTACAGCCAATACAATCCCTACCACGCCATACAGGCAGCAGGTAATTACAGATAAAACACTTAAGATTAAAATGGTGTTGGCGTTGGGTAATTTTTGTTTGAGCATGATGTTATAAACTTAAATTGATTTTGTAAAAATAGGCAACCAGCATGATGCTCGCATTTACAACAGCTGATGCAATGAGTGCTTTGCTATAATTCCTGGATTGATCAGTAAAATGAAATCCAAGTACAACCAAAAACAGCAACGTAGAATACACCGCTGGAAATTGTAAAAATGCCAGTTTAAAATCTCCTTCAAAAACTTGAATTAAAGATCGTTGTAATCCACAACCTAAACAATCAATACCGAATAGTTCTTTATTTAAACAAGGCAATAAAAAGCGATTTATATGCATGATGTGGTGGTTTGAAACAAAAGCTAAACCAAAGTTTAGTACTTTTAAGCCCGGTACAAATTAAATCAATTATTTACATGAAAACAATACGATTTTTAGTGGTTTTGGGCGCTGCAGCCGGTTTGTTGTTTTACGAGCCTACTGGGG
>CAMBOW010000020.1 GCA_945869365.1 Flavobacterium psychrophilum
CTCCCGATTCCATTCGCATTCGGTACCTAAAATTTCCGGAACACCTCACCAAAAAATACAGCATTTACGACGATGCGCGTGTGCTCACCACCAACATTCGGCAACCCAAATTGTTTAGTCTTTCTCCGGTAACTGCCAATCGATTTGTGCCTTTTGACGGACTGAATACTTCGGGTAGTATTACGCGGGGAATGACCGTGGGCAACAACCAAAACCCTGTAGTTAATTCGAATTTAGACTTGCAAATCAGCGGAAAAATCTCGGATAAAGTGAGTTTACGGGCCTCCATACAAGACAACAATATTCCGTTGCAGGAGGGTGGTTATTCGCAAAAACTGGATGAATTTGACCAAGTATTCATGGAATTGTTTAGCGATCGCTGGGCCATTCGGGCAGGAGATTTATTTTTAGAAAATAAGGGATCCCAGTTTTTAAATTTCAATAAAAAAGTACAAGGACTTTCCTCGCGCTTTAACTTTGGCTCAGACGAAACCACGCAAACCTCCCTATTTGCTACAGCTGCCTTGGTGAGAGGCCAATACGCCAAAAGCAATTTTACAGGCCGAGAAGGCAACCAAGGACCCTACAAACTTAAAGGTCCCAATGGCGAATTGTATGTTTTAGTGATTTCTGGTTCTGAACGGGTATATGTGAACGGCGTTTTGCTAGAACGCGGAGAAAACAACGATTACACCATCGATTACAATGCCGGCGAATTGCTTTTTACTCCGGTGTTTCCAATTACTTCAGAAATGCGTATAGCGGTAGAGTACCAATATTCCGAGCGGAGCTACAACCGAATTGTAACCTATGCCGGCGGAAGTGTGACCGCTGAAAAATGGAACATCAGCACGGCAGTCTATGCCGAAAGTGATTTGAAAAATCAACCCTTACAACAAACACTCACCCAAGAACAACTCGCTGTTTTGCAAACTGCCGGCGATGATGCTGCATCAACCTATGCCAGTTCGGCCTATGTAGACACCTATGCTGCATCAAAGGTATTGTACAAAAAAACAACGACCAATGGCGTGACCTACTTTGTCTATTCCAATAATGCTGAAGATGTTTTGTACAATGTGCGATTCACCTTGCTTGGGCCCAATCAAGGGGATTATGTGCTCACAAATGCCTCGGTGGTGGGAAAATTATTTGAATATGTCGCGCCTATCAATGGGGTAAAACAAGGAAATTATGATCCAGTGATTAAATTGGTGCCACCTACCAAATTACAAATCGCCACAGTCACAGGGGCTATTCATCCAAATGACAAAACTACCTTTGATTGGGAATTGGCACTGAGCGAAAACGATGCCAATTTATTTTCAAGCCAAAATGATAACAACAACAAAGGCTTGGCGGGAAAATGGAACCTCAAACAACGGCTGCTTTCTAAAAAATGGCAACTAGACGCCAGTAGTTCGTTTCAATATGTGCAAGAAAATTTCAAAACTATCGAACGACTTACGAGCATAGAGTTTGCCCGCGATTGGAATTTGGGTCTATTTACGGGAAACCAAAGCATATTCAGCGCTAAGCTTGACGCCCAGTTGCCCAAAAAAGGAAACTTGGCCTATCAATATGAAAATTTGGGGTTGACAAACAATTTTACAGGCAACCGTCACCAACTAAGCGGAGCATTTCAGCTGGGCACTTGGAGCATTCACCAGCAAGGAAGTGTCATGAAAAGCGACAGCCAATTGGCGACAACCACGTTTATTCGGGAGCAACTTACAACCAAATGGCAGCGCAACAAAAACTGGATTGGCTCTTCTTTGCGATTGGAAAACAACCAAGAACAGCTAAAAACTCCGCGGCTTTTAACCCCTTTAAGTCAACGATTTACCGAATGGGGTGCGTTTCTGGGCCGAGGCGACAGCACCAAAGTCTATGCGCAATTAGGCTATTTAAACCGACGCACCGACAGTATACAAAATGGCCTACTGAAAGAGGCAAGTAGATCGCATTCGTATTACTTGAAATCAAAAATCTTGCAATCGGACGAACGGGATTTGGGGGTTTTTATCAATTACCGCAGACTAGAATTTACTGAACCCGCCAAAAAAAATCAACCTTCGCTCAACTCCCGAATTTTGTATAACGACAATTTTGGGGATAAATTGGTGCAAACCACCACCGCCTATGAGACTGCTTCGGGTGCCATTGCGCAACAGGAATTTACCTACATCGAAGTGCCTCCCGGACAAGGCGTATATGCGTGGATTGATTACAACGGCAATGGGATTCAAGAACTCGAAGAATTTGAAGTAGCTCCGTTTCCAGACCAAGCCAAATTTGTGCGCGTGTATTTGCCGTCACAAGTTTTTTTACAAACCCACCAAAATAAATTTTCGGAATCGGTGAGCTGGAACCCCATGATTTGGAGAACCTCATCCGGATTTAAACGGATGCTTTCCTACTTGTACAACCAAACGGCCTTTAGCATTGACCGAAAATTGGAACGCAACGGCGATCAGTTTAATCTAAATCCATTTAGTTCATCGGGAGCTAATTTGTTGGGTTTGCAACAAAATTTCAGGAATAGCTTTTTTATCAATCGGGGGAAACAAAACCATTCGATAACCTATACTTTTTTGGAAAGCAAGGTGCAAAACTTGTTGTCCTTTGGCTCCCAATCCAGCCAAAACACAGCACACCAATTGCAGTACAACCACCTCATAGCCAAAACGTGGCTGCTTGGGTTTACAGCAAAAACAGCCAACTCGAGCCTGAGCGTGAGCGACTATATTGCCCGAAATTATACCATAGATAGTTATTTTGTATCGCCCAAATTGTCCTATATTTTTTCGCAAAATGCCAGCCTAGATATTTTTGTAGAACAGCAAAACAAACAAAATCAACTAGGCGATTTGGAGCAACTCAAACAAACCCGTATAGGCAGTTCGTTTACTTATTCAGGAGAAAAAAAAGTAACACTCAATGGGGAATATTCCTACTACAACAATGCATTTACAGGCAATGCTTACACTCCAGCGGCGTTTCAGATGTTAGAAGGACTACAACCGGGTAAAAATAGCACTTGGCGCCTATTGGCTCAAAAAAACCTCACCCAATACTTGGAACTCAACTTGAATTACCAAGGCCGCAAAAGCGAAAACAGCCCGGTGGTGCATATTGGGTCGGTGCAGTTGCGGGCGTATTTTTAATTGATGCAGGAAGAGAAACGATTTTTGATTTTTGATTTTTGATGTTTGATTGCTTCGCTAGTTCGTCCCGAAGCTTCGGGACTCGGGTGTTGATTTGTAAAATATACTACGCACAGTTTTGGTACTCAGAAATTCTGTCCCAACCATCGGATTTGGCAGGAACACAAAAAAAGTCGAAACTCGCGTTTCGACTTTTTTGTGGAGAATACCGGAATCGAACCGGTTACCTCTTGCCTGCCAGGCAAGCGCTCTAGCCAAGTGAGCTAATCCCCCATTTGGCTGCAAATATATTAAAAAGATGTATTTAACGACAAAGAAACACCAGAACTTTCAGGAACAAATCGGCAAACACCGCCTACACAAACTAAACCACCTCTTTGTCGGCCATAATTTAACGATACGCGCGTGGCGTTTTTACGAAACGATCCCCCAAGATTATAGTAATGATTTCGGTAATAGGCTGTGTCGTTTCCGTAATTGTACAAATCATACACATACATCGAAAATTTGGAGTTAAAATTATATTCAAAAGTAGCCGCTGCCCAATTTTTACGATCATAATCAGCCCACATGTGCTCTCCCATAAAACGGATTGATTGCCCTTTGTCAAATTTATATATTACGTCTCCCCCAACAATATGGGCATTCACTTCACCTGTAGCATCTTCGATGTATTTTTTGTTATAGTATTGATTGATGTAACTCAAAATAGTTTGCCACTTGGGCGACCATTTTTTAGTGACTTCAAAATTGACATCCGAATAAAATCGTTCTCCAAACCCAAAAAAATCAGTTTTATAATTTTGCGGATTGTAAATGTAATAGTCTCCACTTAGTCCATTAAAATTTGATGCATTCAGTGCAACTTTAGTCCCGTATTTACCGCCCAATTGGGTTCCTTTTTTAAAGTCATAAAACAAATCAACTTGGCCCCCTATATCTCCCGCTTTTACATAGCTCGAACCAGCTAAAAGCACGTTGGGTTGTGCCTGGTATACATAAATATTGGCTAGATTATAGTGGTGCTGTTTAGTTAAACTCGGAATAAAATTCATAATTCGGTCATTAAAAATGTTTCCTTTAGCTCCTCGTTCAGAGAAAAAACTCATGTTCTCCATGCGGCGAAACGAACCATCAACCCCGAAGCCTTTTTTAGAATATCCTAAATTTAATAATAATGCGCTGCCCGGCTTAATCAAATTATTATCCACTTGACCAGGAGCCTGCACCACAGCATCTTCTGTTTTGTAATTATATTCAGCCGAAAAATAAACCGAATTGTGTGTCACATTGATACGCCCAGAAACCCCATTGGTCAAGGCATCAAAATTGGGATTTTCGATTGTTGTTTTTTCATAGCGCCCCACATAATTCCCTCCGAAGGTTAAATCGGTGGTGTTCCATTTTAATGCTTTTGAAACATTCCATTCCCAATCGCCACCAAAAATTTCAGACTGTGCCACGTCAAAGCCTGTACGCTGTTTGCCATAAATCAATTTGGTGGTAAAAAAAGGACTCGGTTTCAAGATAATACGTCCTCCGCGCAAAGCATTGTTAATTCCTAAAGCACGATCTTCCCAGGTTCTAAACAACAAGCCGCTTCCAAACTGTTCATAATAATAACCAGCGGTAACGTCTACTTTTTCTCCTTTATACTGCACAAAATAGGTGGCTACATTGGTTCCGTTGTATTTTGGATTCATGTTTAACAGCGCATTTTGCTCATACGCTTCGCCCTGTATCCCAGCTACCCATTTTTTACGCGAATAATTGACAAATAAATACGAATTGGAACGAAGAGGCTCGGGAGGATGAACCGTTGAATTACCATCAATGTCTTTCAGGCCCTTGTCATTTAAATACCACTGGGCATTCGATTCGAAGCCTCCACTAAAGATTCCTTTATCTTTGGTTTGATTTTCGGTTTGTGCAACACTGATTACAGAAGTCAATAGTGCAACAAAGGCACTTGTAAGGCATTTTTTGGTCATTATTTCAACTGCTTCAATTTGGCTAATAATTCAACTTCACTGCCCGGTACATAGCCGTTTTGAATGTGTAATATTTGGTTGTTTTTTACTACAATAGTGTAGGGAATGTTTACAATGGTTAACGCACGTTTTAAATCTTGATTGGTATCTAACAAAATAGTATACCCCCACCCTTTTCCATTCACCATGGGTTTAACCCGTTTTTGGGTGCGTGCATCATCGGTTGCAATAGCAATAACTTCCATATTAAGTTCTTTTTTCCAGTCGTCGATTACCTCATTTAATTCATCCAATTCATTGATGCAAGGACCACACCAAGTTGCCCAAAAAGAAATAAGGTATAGTTTGTCTGTTTCAGAAAAATCTTTTTTCATGAAAACAGGCTTGCCCTCTAAATTGGTTAGGGCAACATCAGGTAATGTGGTTTGCGCTTTTGCGAGTGTACAAAAAAAGAAAAGGAGCAGAGCTAGTTTTTTCATAATAGAACTGAATATTTGTGCAAATGAATAAATAATCTTACGAAAAGTAAAGTATTTTTCTTTTTATTTGTGGACAGAAAACTATTACGTTGATTTACTATGAAAACAAAGGTTTTAAGCGCACTTTTTGCCATATCAATTTTATTGATTTCTTGTCAAGAAACCAACATCATTAAAAACCTTCCTGATGGATCTTCTTCTGCGCCAGCTGTGAGCGGTTTTTTTAAGAAAAATGTGTTAGTCGAAGATTACACGGGCACATGGTGTGGCAACTGTACTCGCGTGTCATGGGCAATGAAAGAAGCCGAAGCAATTTCGGATAAAGTTATTCCTGTAGCCATTCATAACGGCAATGATCCGTATCATTTTCCTGGAATTGCGCCTTTAAAAAACCTAATTTTACCCTCTTCTCCTCTTGCTTTACCGGTTTCTCGACTCAACCGAATGGAGGTATGGAGTTTCCCAGAAACATCCAACGTGCAACAGGTTATTGACTTAACCAGTAACAATACTACGATAGGAATTGCAATGAGTTCAATAGTAGCAAATGGCACAATTAAACTGGATGTTAAAATAAAATGTTTAGAAGATTACTCGAATTTAAAATTGGTAGTCTATTTGTTGGAAGATAAGTTGTATTTCTTGCAACGCAACTACAACCTCGATTTATACAACGGAGTAAATCCAATTCCTAGTTTTGAGCACAATCATGTGTTACGCGCATCCCTTACCGATATATTGGGAGAACCGATTAGTCCGATAAATGAAGGAGAAACATTTGAAAAAAAGTTTGAGATTCCTATTCCAACTGTTACTTCTCCTCCAAGTTTTAGCAACATTCCTCAAATCAATCCTGATAACATTAGTTTTGTAGCTTTTGTAATCCGAGCTGACGACAATAAAGCGATTAATGCAAGAGCGGCTCACGCCAATGAAAATCAGAATTTTCAAGTAAATCCTTAAAAATAGACTGCTGTATTTGAGGTGATTTTTTTTGTCTAATTGAGTGACTTTCAAAAATTATTAGACTTGGTTCACGCGGGTAGTTTCAATCAAAACCAAACTTGTACTCCATAAAGGAATATAGTTGGTATTTGAATCGAAAATGTAGAGGTATTAATAAGGAACGCCATTAGTCGTATTACGGATCCAAAAACCAAATGGATTTAGAATAAATCGTATTTTTGCCCAGTAAATTTACTATATGAGTCGCATCCGCATTACCAAACAATTCAATTTCGAAACCGGGCACGCCTTGTATGGCTATGACGGCAAATGCAAAAATGTGCATGGACACAGCTACAAATTGTCGGTAACGGTAATTGGAACTCCCATCACCGACCGCGACAATGTCAAGTTTGGGATGGTGATTGATTTTACCGATTTAAAAAAAATTGTGAAAGAAGAAATTGTCGATCAGTTTGATCACGCCACGGTTTTTAATGAAACAACTCCACACGTTTCTTTGGCCAAAGAACTCAGCGACCGCGGACATCATGTTATTTTGGTTGATTACCAACCCACCAGCGAAAATATGGTGATTGATTTTGCCGAAAAAATAACAAGGCGTTTGCCCAAAACCATACAATTGCATTCCTTAAAATTGCAAGAAACAGATTCTTCGTTTGCCGAATGGTTTGCGAGTGACAACCAATAGATCTGCCATGTCAACATCTACTTCTAAAAAAATATACTTCGCTTCCGACCAACATTTTGGAGCACCCACAGCAGCGTTAAGTTATCCGAGGGAGCAAAAATTTGTGCAGTGGTTGGATGAAATCAAAGGCGATGCCGAAGCGATATTTTTACTGGGTGATTTATTTGATTTTTGGTTTGAATACAAAAAAGTAGTCCCCAAAGGCTTTGTGCGCGTGTTGGGCAAATTGGCCGAATTGCGCGACCAGGGCATTCCCATTTATTTTTTTGTGGGCAACCACGATTTGTGGATGAATGATTATTTTGAAACCGAACTTCAAATTCCGGTATACCACGACAATCGTGAATTTACCTTCTATGATCGTACGTTTTTAATTGGCCACGGCGACGGAAAAGGACCCGGAGACAAAGGCTACAAGCGCATGAAAAAGCTGTTTATTCACCCTGTTTCCAAATGGATTTTCCGCTGGCTGCATCCGGATATTGGCGTGCGCTTGGCGCAATATTTATCGGTAAAAAACAAATTGATTTCGGGGGAATCCGACGTGAAATTTCTGGGCGAAGAAAACGAATGGCTGGTGCAATACGCCAAACGAAAATTACTAAGCAAACACTACAACTACTTTGTTTTTGGTCACCGGCATTTGCCTATGAATATAGAGGTTGGACCCGATTCAAACTACATTAATCTGGGCGACTGGATTGGGTATTTTACCTATGGCGTATTTGACGGACAATCCTTCGAATTAAAGAAATGGAATTAGGCTTCGTTTCCGTCTTTTTCTAAATCCAATTTTCGGAAACTGGGCGAAAAAACAGCCGTTCCACTCACCAAGAGTACGGTCATGCACCCTCCAAAAACTACTGCGGGAACGGTGCCCATCAGTCTAGCAGTAAAGCCGCTTTCAAAGGCGCCCAATTCATTAGACGAACCCACAAAAATAGAGTTCACTGCCGAAACGCGTCCACGCATCGAATCGGGGGTATACAACTGCAATATCGTGGAGCGCAACACCACCGAAATTCCGTCAAAAGCTCCACTCAAGCACAATAAAACAACCGACAGCCAAAACACTGTCGACAAACCAAATCCCACAATACACAGGCCAAAGGCAAAAATGGCAGCGAGTAATTTTAGTCCGGCATTTCGTGTGAGCGGAATATAAGCAGCAATTAGCATGGTGACAAAAGCGCCAACGGCAGGTGCGGCTCTTAGAATCCCAAACCCGGTTGGGCCTACTTTTAATATGTCTTGCGCAAAAATGGGCAACAACGAAACGGCACCGCCAAATAAAACCGCCACCATATCTAAAGACAAGGCGCCCAAGATGGTCTTGTTTTGAAAAACAAACAACAAACCTTCACGCAAACTCTGAAAAATTGGTTCGCCTATTTTGGCATTCAATACGGGTTGTTTTGGAATTTTAGACAAAGCCCACAAAGCCATAACAGAGCAGCTTAAAACAAAAATCATCGAGCCGTTTACCCCAATCCAATTGATGATAATTCCAGCCACCGCTGATCCCGAAAAAAAGGCCATTTGCCAAACCGAGCTGCTCCAAGTAGCCGCATTGCTGTATAGATTTTTGGGCACAATTAATCCCAAAAATGAAAATAACGACGGCCCAATAAAGGCCCGAACAATTCCGCCTGCAAAAACCAAGGCATAAAAACTGTACAAGATGGTAGGTGCCGACAACTGTTGCGCTACTGGTTCCCAAGTGAGCAAAAACAGGGCAAGGGTGAGCGCCGAAAAGGCCAAAATGCATTTGATCAAAATGCCCTTTTTTTCGTTTTGATCTACAATATGCCCAGCAAACAAAGCCATGCCAATGGCGGGAATCACTTCCATCAGACCAATCAAACCCAATGACAAAGGGTCTTTGGTAAGGCTATACACCTGCCACTCAATTACAATAAATTGCATGGACCAGGCAAACACCATAAAAAACCGCAGCGTCAAAAAATACTGAAAGTGTGTATTGCGCAGCGCCGCATAGGGATCCTTTACTGAGTTTGCTTTCATGCTTGAATATCTTTTATACGGAGTTGAATGCTCACCATATTATTCCAATCGTTTTCTTCTAGGCAATAAACTGCCTCAAATGATTGACGTTGGTTCACCAATGAAAGCTTATCGGATAGGCCAAAACCAATAGCACCAAATCGTTCTGAATTTCCTTGCACCACTTGCAATTTGAGGTGCGTTTGATCGGCCCCAATCGGCTTGGCATAACCTGTATCACGCAAGTTTTTCGTTAAAAAAACAGGGGCCAAGTTTTGTGGGCCAAAGGGTTCAAATTGCTTTAAAATGCGCATCAATTTGGGGGTGATTTGGGCCAATTCAATTTCGGCATCAATTGCAATCTCGGGGGTTTCCATTTCGGTAGGCAAAGTAGTTTGCACTACGTTTTCAAAGGCTTGTTTAAAGGCCGCATAATTCTCCGGTTTTAGACTCAGTCCGGCAGCATATTTATGTCCGCCAAATTGTACCAAATGTTCGGCACAAGCCTCGAGCGCTTCATACACATCAAAACTCGGAACCGAGCGAGCCGAAGCCGCATAGTAGTCGCCACTTTTGGTGAAAACCAAGGTAGGACGGTGGTAGGTTTCAATGAGTCGGGAGGCCACAATCCCAATCACACCTTTGTGCCAATCGGCTTGAAAAACTACCGTAGTGGCGTTATTTTCCTCTTGGTTTTGCACAATTTGAGCCAAGGCTTCTTGGGTAATGGCTTTGTCTAATTCTTTTCTATCGGCATTGAATTGCTCTATTTCGGCGGCAAATT
The DNA here is from genome assembly GCA_945869365.1 of Flavobacterium psychrophilum. Classification (GTDB taxonomy): domain Bacteria; phylum Bacteroidota; class Bacteroidia; order Flavobacteriales; family Flavobacteriaceae; genus Flavobacterium; species Flavobacterium psychrophilum_J. The sequence continues at coordinate 10,083 of CAMBOW010000020.1, forward strand.
GTTGTGCCTGATTGGAATCAAATTCACTGAGTAAAGCCACCGCATAATTGCCGTGTTTGATGCGTCCAGCGGCATTGATACGTGGAGCTAGGGTAAAAACCACGTCGCTAATGGTACGCGTTTTATTTTTGACCTGTTGCAACAAGGCCCGAATTCCAGGTCTTGGGTTGCTGTTGATGATCTGCAAGCCCAAAAAAGCTAGCGCTCGATTTTCCCCGGTCATCGGGACAATATCGGCTGCAATAGCCGTAGCCACTAAATCCAAATACGGCAGTAATTCTTCTACAGCTTGGTTTTGGTTTTGCGCCACAGCCTGAATGAGTTTAAAGCCAATGCCACAGCCGCAAAGTTCGTCGTAAGGATAAAAACAATCGTCGCGTTTTGGATCTAAAACCGCTACCGCTTGGGGAAGTGTTTCTCCCGGACGGTGGTGATCGCATATGATAAAATCAATGCCACACTCTTGGGCATATTGTACATGTTCTACCGATTTGATGCCACAATCCAGTGCGATAATCAAACTAAAATCATTATCGGCAGCAAAATCAATGCCTTGAAAAGATATGCCATAACCCTCAATATAGCGATCGGGAATATAGGTAGCTACTTGGTTGGTTCTGGTTTTTAAATAGGCTGAAACCAAGGAAACTGCAGTGGTGCCATCTACATCATAGTCACCAAAAACCAATATTTTTTCTGACTTGGCCAAGGCTGCTTCAATTCGATTTACGGCCAAATCCATGTCTTTCATTAAAAAGGGATCGTGTAAATCGGCAATCGAGGGCCTAAAAAATTGTCGGGCTTGATCAAATGTAGTGATGTCGCGTTGCACCAACAAGCGGGCGGTTAGGGCATCAATTTGTAAAGATTCTTGAAGTACTTCTGCTTGAAGCGAGTCGGATTGAGGTTTAAAAGTCCAGCGCATACGAAAATTGTTTGGTGTATAAATTAAATTTTGAATCAAATTTAATAAAAAATCCCCGCGCTTTTCTTTTTCCTATTTTTGTTTTCGGGAAAATCATTAACGGTTTGCCCTCCCCAAGATGCAAATAGTAGGACAAGTCGTAGATATTCGCAACCGACGCATTTTTCCCGGCATAGTTACCGTAATTGACGGAAAAATCAGCTCGATTGAACCGGCCGATCACCACGAAACACAGCACATACTTCCAGGTTTTATTGACGCCCACATTCACATCGAAAGTTCGTTGTTGGTTCCTAGTGAATTTGCTCCACTGGCTGTGGTGCATGGCACGGTAGCCACCATCTCCGATCCGCACGAAATTGCCAATGTGTTGGGAGTAGCGGGAGTGGAATTCATGATAGAAAACGGCAAGCAAAGTCCGTTGAAATTTCATTTTGGTGCTCCATCCTGTGTGCCTGCTACCGGATTTGAAACGGCAGGTGCCGAAATCAATGCCGATGCCATCCGGGAATTAATGGCCTCTCCCGACATTTATTATTTGGCCGAAATGATGAATTATCCGGGCGTGTTGTATGACGATCCCGAAGTACTGCAAAAATTAGAATGGGCCAAACAGTCTGGAAAGCCCCTTGATGGACATGCGCCAGGCTTGCGTGGAGTTGACGTAAAAAAATACATCAACGCAGGCATCACTACCGATCACGAGTGCTTTACTTATGAGGAAGCGCAAGAGAAATTGCAATTGGGCATGAAGGTAATTATTCGCGAAGGAAGTGCAGCCAAAAATTTTGAGGCCTTGATTGATCTGGCCCACGAACAATATGCGCGTATGATGTTTTGCTCGGATGACAAACACCCCGACGATTTAATTTTGGGACACATCAATAGTTTATGTGCCCGAGCCGTAGCCAAAGGAGTCGATGTGTTTCAGGTTTTGCAAATGGCTTGCCTGAATCCGGTGGAGCATTACAATATGAACGTAGGCACCTTGCGCGTAAACGATCCGGCCGATTTTATTGTGGTGGAAGATTTAACGAATTTTAAAGTATTGGCTACGTATATAGACGGCGAAATCGTGGCGCAAAATGGACAAGCCCAACTGCCCAAAATTTCGTTTGATACCCCCAATAATTTCAATTGCTCGCCCAAAACTCCCGCTGATTTTGCGGTGAACAGTACGGCCAAAACCATTCGGGTCATTGAGGCGCTAGAAGGCCAATTAATCACCAACGAACTGCATAGGCCGGCTACTATAAAAGCGGGGCAACTGTGCGACAATCCCGTGGAAGATATCCTCAAAATAGCCGTGGTGAATCGGTATCAGGATGCGCCAGTAGCGGTGGCATTCATCAAAAATTTTGGGTTGAAATCGGGCGCCATTGCCAGTTCGGTGGCCCACGACTGCCACAACATTGTGGCGGTGGGCGTTACCGACGAAGATTTATGTAGAGCCGTTAATCTAGTAATTGCCCAACAAGGCGGATTGTGTGCAGTTTCGGCCGAGCAAGAATTGGTGTTGCCTTTGCCGGTTGCGGGAATCATGAGTGACCAACATGGGCTACATGTGGCCGAAAAATATCAAGAAATCGATGCGCTAGCCAAGGCCTTAGGAAGTAAATTAAAAGCCCCATATATGACGCTTTCGTTTATGGCGTTGTTGGTGATTCCCGATTTAAAAATCTCAGATAAAGGCTTATTTAGCGGAAATTCGTTTGCGTTTGTCGACTTGGAAGTAGACTAAGATTCAGCCGTTTTTTTAGGTTCTTTGGTGTAGGGTTTTCCGCCCACGACGACTACAATTTCTCCTTTAGGCGGTTTGGCTTCAAAATGCTGCAACACCTGAGCGGCAGTGCCTCGCACATTTTCCTCGTGGAGTTTAGACAATTCGCGGGCCACACTAAGCGGTCGTTCGGCCCCAAAATACTGCACAAATTCGGCCAAGGTTTTCACTAATTTGTGAGGCGAAACATAAAAAATCATCGTGCGGGATTCTTCAGCCAATTGCAAAAAACGAGTTTGTCTGCCCTTTTTTTCGGGCAAAAATCCTTCAAATACAAACTTATCATTGGGCAAACCGCTGTTCACCAAAGCAGGCACAAAAGCAGTAGCCCCAGGCAAACATTCTACCGGAATTTGGTTTTCGATACAGGCTCGAGTGAGTAAAAATCCAGGGTCCGAAATCGCGGGCGTACCTGCATCCGAGATCAAAGCGATGGTCTCGCCTGCCTTCATTCGGTTGAGGCAATTTTCGATGGTTTTGTGCTCGTTGTGCATGTGGTGGCTGTGCATGTGCGTGCCGATATCAAAATGCTTGAGCAATTTTGCGCTGGTTCGGGTGTCTTCGGCCAAAATTAAATCGGCTTCCTTGAGCACACGTATGGCGCGAAACGTCATGTCTTCCAGATTGCCAATGGGTGTAGGAACAATATATAATTTTGACATGAAAGCTAAAGGTTATTGAAACTTACGCGCCACCACGTCCAAGAATCGGTCTTCGTATTCGGATTTACCCTCCCAATTGTTGTAATCGGGTTTTACCATACTGCTTATGAACTCTTCGGCTTCTTCAAAAGTATGATAGGTCATGAGCTGAGAAAGTACGCGGTTGTAGTCTTCTGGGCTGCCATCAAACAATTGATGAATAAAGCCAACGCGGTCGTTGAGTCCGATTACAAAGCCTTTTACGGGCACTTCTGTATCCGTTTTTAGTTCCATTTTCAAGTCTTCAGAGGACAATGAAAAAAGAGGTTTGGGATCTTCTTCTTCCGTTTCTTCAATATCTGTTGTCAATGCCAATTCGGGCTCCTCATCCAAGGAAAAGAAAGGCATTTCAAGTGGTGTTTCTTCTGCCTCATCGATGCCTGCTTCGGTAGACTCAAGTTCGTTTTCTTGAACTGGCTCCACTTCTGCTACAAGGTTAGAAACTTCTTCTTCGGCTGGGGTTGATTTTACAAATTCAGGCTCGGCATAATCAGTGCCTAATAAATCTTCAAAGGATATTTGTGAAGCGGGAGTTGATTCCGTTTCCTCAATAGCTGTTTCTGTATTGTGATTTAGGGCAGCTTCAAAAACGATTTCTTCAAACATATCTGCATCAAAAGTAGATTCAGTCGTGTCTTCTTCGTGTTGTGCTTGGGCTGCGGCCTCGGTTATTTGAAAAGCATCTGAATCTTCTTCTTTCTCGGATTCGGCCACAAATGCAGCAATGATTTCAGGATTTTCTTGTTTCAGGTCCAGTGGAGTTTTGCTTTTTTTGGCGGCTTTTTTTGGCGCAATTACTTCCGTTGTTGCTGGAGCAGCTGCAAAATAGGCTTCCCAATCCATTTGACCAATAGTTGGCTTTACTTCGAGTAGTTGATTTTCTACAAAGCGCATCACCGCCAATTTTTCGTATAAGTTTTGGGTTTCTTGGAATAAGATCTCCAGATCCGATTTGTTTTTTAATTGTAATACGCGGTGGGCAATGCTAATTAATTCGGCTTCCAACTTTTTTTTCATCTGCTTGGGATTTTTGGTAGTCTATTTCGTTTATTTGGATAAAATCACGTTCCTTGCTGCGGGTATTTACAACTGGTATTTCACCGCTGTAACTAAAATTTATTTACTTTTGGCAGCGACGTAAAAGTAACAAAATTTTATGTCGGTTTGTGCGCCGCTGCGCTAAAAAAATTGAACCCATTTAATGGCCGAATACTAGCAGATGTTTTTAGAAAATACAGTAAATCATAAGGAACAATTTGGGTGGATCGAAGTGATCTGTGGCTCGATGTTTTCTGGTAAAACAGAAGAGTTGATTCGCCGATTGAAACGCGCCCAATTTGCCAAACAAAAAGTAGAAATTTTCAAGCCTACCATCGATACGCGCTACCACGATGAAATGGTGGTTTCGCACGACAGCAATGAAATTCGCTCTACACCTGTTCCCGCAGCGGCCAATATTGCCATTTTGGCTCAAGGATGTGATGTTGTGGGCATAGACGAAGCTCAATTTTTTGATGACGAAATTGTGAAAATTTGTAACGACTTGGCCAACTCCGGTATCCGGGTAATTGTGGCCGGCCTTGACATGGATTTTAAAGGCAACCCGTTTGGCCCCATGCCTGCCTTGATGGCCACCGCCGAATATGTAACCAAAGTGCATGCTGTGTGCACCCGAACCGGCAATTTGGCCCACTACAGTTTCCGGAAAGCAGCGGGCGATAAATTGGTTTTGTTGGGCGAAACAGATGAATATGAACCGCTGAGTCGAGCGGCATTTTACCACGCCATGCATACCGAAACCGCTCCAGTTAAATCTACCAAAAAATCTCCAGATACGCCTTGATATTAGCCAGCTCAACGATAGCAACCGATCTTCAATCTCCTTGGCTCAGCCCGCCGAGTGTTGCTGTATTTGATGTTATTTCTATTGACAGCCGATCGCTGCAAAATGGCGCCAACACTTTGTTTTTTGCCCTTGAAGGGAAGCAACACGATGGCCATGCATACATTCCAGACCTGATTGCGCAAGGCGTTTGCCATTTTGTGGTATCTAAAATTCCCGAGTATTCGCCAAATACTATTCATTTCATTTTGGTGCCTTCTGTACTAACTGCTTTGCAACAATTGGCCGCCGCTCACCGCAATCTATTTGACATTCCCGTGATTGGTATTACAGGTAGCAACGGAAAAACCATGGTGAAAGAGTGGCTGTACTATTTGCTGAGTCCCGAATATTGCATCACCAAAAGTCCCAAAAGTTATAATTCGCAAGTAGGAGTCCCGCTCTCGGTTTTGGCGCTCCATGCGCAAACTACTTTGGGCATTTTTGAAGCGGGCATTTCGACCACTCACGAAATGGCTGCCTTGCAACAAATGATTCAGCCCAGCATTGGAATCCTCACGCATATCGGTTCGGCGCACAACGAAGGCTTTGCATCCTTGACCGAAAAAATAACCGAAAAACTAAACCTTTTTGAATCGGCCAAGGTTTTGATTTACAAAAAAGATCCGCAAGTTGACAGCTTAATTTCGGCACAAATCACCCCATTTTGTTGGAGTGAATCAGATAAACAAGCAACCGTTTTTGTGCAAAGACAAACGAACGCGGCTGACACCGTGCTGCACATGCAAACGCAAACAACTCAATTGGATTGCCGCATTCCGTTTACTGATGAGGCATCGATAGAAAACGCCATAAATTGTGCCTGCACCCTGCTCTATTTGAACTACGCAACTGCTGAAATCGCGACACGCCTGTCTTCGCTTTTCCCGGTTGAAATGCGACTGAAAGTAAAAAACGGCATCCACAACAGCACGCTCATTGACGACAGTTACAGCGCCGATTTGGACTCCTTAAAAATTGCCTTAGACTTTTTGGAGCACCAAAAAAATCACACCAAAAAAACGGTGATCCTGTCAGACGTTTTCCAAAGCGGATTGAGCGAGGAGGATTTGTACCGACAAGTTGCCCAGCTAATCGAAACCCATAAAATCAATCGAGTTATTGGCATTGGCAGCAGCATAAACCGCTTTCAATCGCACATCAAAAATTGCAGGGCCTTTGCATCAACTATCGATTTTTTAAAGCAAATCGATCAATTGGAATGGGGCAACGAAACGATCCTCGTTAAAGGAGCTCGGGCCTTTGAATTTGAAAAACTAGTGGCTGCGCTCGAAGAAAAGACCCACGAAACGGTCTTGGAAATTAACCTGAATGCGTTGGTGCATAACCTTAATTATTACCGCAGCAAATTGGCTTCAAGCACCAACCTGATGGTCATGGTCAAAGCCTTTGGGTATGGCAATGGTGGAGTAGAAATTGCCAAATTGCTCGACCACCAAAAAGTAAATTACTTGGGAGTGGCTTTTGCCGACGAAGCCATTAGCCTCAAACAAGCCGGCGTTCAAACACCAATAATGGTTATGAATCCCGAAAGCACTAGCTTTCCATCTTTATTACAGCATCATTTAGAGCCCGAAATATACAGCCTGAAAGGTCTTCGCGCTTTTATTAAATTGGCCGAAGAACAACAACTCGACTCCTTTCCCATACACCTGAAACTCGATACCGGCATGCACCGCTTGGGCTTTACTGCCGAGCAACTTCCGGAAGTAATTGGGGTGCTTACTGCCACCAAAAGTGTGCGCGTGCAAAGTATTTTATCGCACCTGGCCACCAGTGATGACCTAGAAAACACACGTTTTGCCCAACAACAAATAGTCGATTTCAAAGCACAAAGTGAACAGCTGCAAACCCAACTCGGGTATCGCGTAATTTGTCATTTGGCCAATTCGTCGGGCATCAGTAATTTTCCCGAAGCCCAATTTGATATGGTACGCTTGGGCATCGGTTTGTATGGTATTTCCAACAATCCCGCTGAACAACCTGCTTTGGAACAGGTGGGTACCCTTAAATCGGTGATTTCCCAAATTCGAACCATTCAAACGGGAGAAAGTGTGGGCTATGGCCGCCGATTTATTGCCGATAAACCGCTTAAAATTGCCACCATTCCTGTAGGGTACGCCGATGGCATTTCTAGACAATGGGGCAATGGATTGGGCTATGTAACAATTCATGGAAAACCAGCACCAATTGTGGGTAGCATTTGCATGGACATGCTCATGGTGAATGTCACCGATATTCCCTGCGAAGAAGGCGATCGGGTTCAGCTGTTTGGAGATAGTCCTACAGTGAATGAAATGGCGCAAAAATTAAACACCATTCCGTACGAAATCATTACCGGGATTTCCCAACGCGTTAAGCGTATTTTTTACCGCGAATAAGCTGCAGAAATCGAATAATCAAGTAGCAAAAAATTAGAAAATCTAGCTACTTTTGTGCACACTAAATTGATCATTAAACAAAAAATATATGAAAGTTGCTGTAGTTGGTGCTACCGGAATGGTAGGCGAAGTAATGCTTCAGGTGTTGGCCGAGCGAAAATTTCCAGTAAGTGATTTGATTCCCGTAGCCTCTGAAAAATCAGTAGGCAAAGAATTGGAATTTAACGGAAAAACATACAAAGTGGTAAGCCTAGAAACCGCCGTGGCCATGCAACCAGACATCGCCCTTTTTTCGGCAGGTGGACAAACTTCGCTCGATTGGGCGCCTAAATTTGCTGCTGCAGGAACTACTGTAATTGACAATTCATCGGCTTGGCGCATGGACCCGACTAAAAAATTAATCGTACCCGAAATCAATGCCGGCGAATTAACGGCAGCCGACAAAATTATTGCCAATCCAAACTGTTCGACCATTCAAATGGTGTTGGTTTTGGCTCCTTTGCATCGCAAATACGGCATCAAACGCGTGATCGTTTCTACCTACCAATCCATTACGGGTACGGGCGTAAAAGCAGTTCAACAATTGGAAAACGAGTATAAGGGAATTCAAGGCGAAATGGCCTACAAATACCCGATACACCGCAATGCCATCCCCCAATGTGATGTTTTTGAAGACAATGGCTACACCAAAGAAGAAATGAAATTGGTGCGTGAAACCCAAAAAATTATAGGCGACAACAGCATCGCTGTAACGGCAACTGCCATTCGAATTCCCGTGGTGGGCGGACACTCGGAAGCCGTAAACGTAGAATTTGAAAACGAGTATGACTTGAACGAACTTCGCGCATTATTAGCCCAGACGCCTGGCGTACAAGTGCAAGATGATACTGAAAATTACAGCTACCCGATGCCGCTTTTTGCCCAAGGCAAAGACGAGGTGTTTGTGGGCCGTTTGCGTCGCGACGAAAGCCGAGCCAATGCCCTCAATATGTGGATCGTGGCTGATAATTTGCGTAAAGGAGCGGCCACCAATACTATACAAATTGCCGAATACTTGGTCGCAAATCAATTAGTATAAGATGCAAACAAAAACTTCATGGAAATCAATAGGATTGGGACTGGCGTTTGTCTTTACGCTACTCTTTCCGTCCATTCATGAAGTAGAACATTTTAAAACCGAACGGGCGATAGCGGTTTGTATTCATGATCCATCTTCCAACAAAAACGAACTCACACACCAGCACGCAAGCCTAAAAGCCTGTGCAGTTTGTGCGTTTAGTTTGAGTCCGCTGCAAGTAGCCGAACAAGATTTTTATCCTCAGCCTTCACTTGCTGTTGCAACCAAAATAACCATTTTTTATTCGGAACATCCTGGATTTTTTTCCGGAAGTTTCTATTCGCTTCGCGGACCACCTCGTTGTTAAATTTTTAGGGCAACAGCCTGTTGCTTTTTTATTAATTTAACTTCTTACCCATGAAACAACTTATATGCTTCCTATGTATAGGAATTAGCGTGAGTGCAGTTGCACAACAACGCCTGTCGGGGATTGTTACCGACAATCAAAACCAAGTCCTAGCTCAGGTTACCGTGAATATTCCAGAATTGCACTTGGGCACCCAAACCAATGAGCAAGGACAATTTTATTTTTCGAACCTGCCGGCCACCCAGTTAAATCTTACAGTGTCAAAACTGAGATTTGAATCGAGCAGCAAATTGATAGACACTAAAATCACTTCAACCATTACGATTCAATTGACACCAACTGTATTTGAAATGGACGAGGTTATTGTCTCGACGGGATTCCGAAAAATCCAATCCCAAAATGTGATGAAGGTCAATCACTTGAGCGTAAAATCCTTACAAAAAAAGGGCGCGCCAACCCTTATGAGTGCGCTGAGCACCATTCCTGGAGTTGATCAATTGAGCACCGGAACAGCGATTGGCAAACCAGTCATTCGCGGACTCAGTGGCAATCGAATTTTGGTGTACACCCAAGGCGTACGCTTGGAAAACCAACAATTTGGCGAAGAGCACGGCTTGGGCATCAACGAAGCCGGCATAGAAAGTGTCGAAGTAATCAAAGGGCCAGCTTCATTGCTTTACGGACCCGATGCCATTGGCGGCGTATTGTATTTTAATCCCGAAAAGTTTGCCAAAGACAATCAAATCGAATGGAATTGGTCGGAAAACTATTTCACAAACACCCAAGGCAGTAACCGTTCGCTGGGGTATAAACTCTCGGGCGAAAGCACCCAATTTTTGGTGCGCCTCACCCAAAACCAGCATACCGATTACCAAATTCCCTCTGGCGATCGAGTGAAAAATACGCGGTTCCAAGAACTTGATTTTAAAACTGGGGTGGGATTTCGCTCACACTTGATGCAAACGGCTTTTCGGTATTCGTTTAATAGAATGTACATCGGAATTCCAGAAGGTGAATACAGCACAACCGTAGGTTTTACCCCCGATTATCCCCAACAAGAATTGGCCAATCATTTGGGAAGTTGGAATACTACTTGGTATTTGCCTCAAGGTCGCCTCGAAACTGATTTGGGCTATGGCGTGAATTTCCGCAGTGAATTTGAAGATTCGACCCTGCCCAATTTGGCCATGAAGCTGGGGACGTTTACCTACAAAGCCGCTTATTTTTTGCCTAAAAAAGGGGAGTTAGAAACCATTATCGGGGTGCAAGGCCTGAGTCAAAGAAACCAAAATTCGGGTCAAGAATTTTTAATCCCCAATGCCCAAACCCGTGATTTTGGGTTTTTTGGAACCTGGAATTACAGCTGGAAAAACCAAGTGGTGCAAGCCGGATTGCGCTGGGATCAACGAAATCTTCAAAGTCAAGAGCAGGGAATTCCAAGCGAAATGGGCTATTTTTCGGCCTTGCAAAAAAAATACAGCAGTTGGAACGCGGCACTGGGTTACAAAACCAACCTTAGCGAACCCATTCAACTTCGCCTGAATGTTGCGAGTGGATTTCGCGCACCCAATTTGGCAGAGCTCACGTCTAATGGCGTTCACGAAGGGTCAAACCGCTATGAAATTGGGAATCCAAATTTACAAACCGAGCAAAATGTGCAAACCGACTTGAACCTAGAATACAAAATTTCACACCTGGAGTTTTTTGTAAATGGGTTTTACAACCGCATCAACCACTACATATATATTGCGCCAACGGCTATCGATCTAGCCGCGTATGACGTATTTAAATACGAACAAAGCAATGCATTGCTATGGGGTGGTGAAATGGGAATGCACTGGCACCCACACCCCTTAGATTGGATGCACTTGGAAAGTTCGTATGAGCAAGTGAACGGAGAAAAAAGTGACGGAGAACCTTTACCGCTTATTCCGGCCAAACGTTGGAACAACAGTTTACGGGCTGAATTTACAGTTGGTAAATGGCTAAAAGAAGGGTTTAGTACCTTAGAAATATCAACGACTTTTCCGCAAAAACAAGTGAGTGCTTTTGAAACAAGCTCAAAAGGCTATTCCTTAGTTAATTTGGGAATGGGCGGCAGCATTCAACTGGGAAAAACAACGCTGGATTGCAGTTTGAATGCGACCAATGTATTGAATGCAACTTTCATTCCGCATTTGTCCCGTTTAAAAACAGATGGGATTCCAAATATGGGGCGGTCGTTAGTCCTGCGGATAAATTTTTCACTTATCTAATAGAAGCGGCTTCGGCCGCTTTTTTAGTACTCCAACTTCCCCACATAACCCATGTGTTTCACGTTGCGGGATTTGCGACGGTTGATATAGCCCGACGAATTGGTCGCTTTGTATTTGCGTGGATTGGGCAAAATGGCTGCTATTCCGGCCGCTTGAATTTTGGTGAGACTGGTGGCATCTTTCCGGTACCAATATTCGCATGCCGCTTGAGCTCCGTATACGCCATCGCCCATTTCGATGCTATTCAGGTAAACTTCCATGATGCGTTCTTTGCCCCAAATGAGTTCGATGAGCACTGTAAAATAAGCTTCCAGACCTTTGCGGAGGTAACTTCGGCCTTGCCACAAAAACACATTTTTGGCGGTTTGCTGGGAAATCGTACTGCCTCCTTTTAGTTTTTTGCCTTGTTCGTTGTTTTCCATTGCTTTTTGAATGGCCTCAAAATCAAACCCGTGGTGCGTTAAAAAACGGCCGTCTTCGCTGGCAATGACTGCTTTTTGTAAGTTTCTAGAAATGCGATCCAAGGGTACCCAATTATGACTGCACACCATGTCTTTGCCTTCCATTTTGTTTTCGATGCTGCGCGTGAGCATCAAGGGCGTATAAAAAACAGGGATGAACTTGAAGACAAGCACCAAGCCCACAGAAATTCCTAGGAACCAGAGGGCTATTTTACTCAAAAAGCGAACGAATTTGTTTTTCATAGATTAGACTAAATCGGCCAATTCGGCCCCGATTAAACTTCCGATGGCAACACCCATACCGCCCAAACGTACTCCGCAAAAGACGCGGTTGGACAATTGCTGAACAATCGGTTTTTTGTGAGCGCCCAAGCCCATGATACCACTCCATCTGCGCGCCACTTGCACGGATTGCTGGGGTAAAATTACTTCTTTTAACAACTCCTCCAAGCGGTTTTGGATTAAATCAGTTTGGCCCAAATGCGTAGTGGTTTCTCCTTCAAAATCCAGATTTCGTCCACCGCCTAGCAAAATACGGTTGTCTATGTTTCTAAAATAATAATAGCCCTGATCCAAATGAAAGGTCCCTTTGATGGCCAAGTTGGGAATGGGCTCGGTAACCAACACTTGTGCTCTTCCGGGTTTTACAGCTACATCCAACAACTGATTGGCAAAGCCGTTGGTGGCAAAAAACAGGTTTTGGGTAACAAATGAAAAGCCACGCAATTGCACCTCAACTTGCGATTCGGTCTCGGTATAGCCCAACACTTCTTGATGGTTCAAAATGAGGATATCTTGAGAAATGGTTTTTTTGAGTAAGGCTTGCATCATTTTTCCGGTGTCAATTTGCGCCTCAAACGGATTAAAAATGAGGTGTTCGCAAAGGCCATTAAATCCAAATCGGTTGTGGTCTTTGATAAATAAATCTGCCTTAAAAAATGGACGAAACAACTCGTTGATAAATGGCATTCTGGCTAAGCAATTGTTATAGCTATTTTCATCTGACTGCAAAAACAATTCATAGCCCCCGTGTGGGGTAAAATCGATAGCGGCATCGCCCAGATTTTTGCGGAGTAATTGCAGGCCATTCCAGCGTTTTTGAACCAAACTAATCACTTCGTCTTCGGAGTGCGAACGCAAGTCATCGAGCAATTCAGACAGGCTGCCAAAGCAAGCAAAGCCGGCGTTTTTGGTACTGGCTCCCTCGGGCAAAACACTTTTTTCTAGGACCAAAATTTTGGCTTGAGGAAAGCGTTCACGCAAGCGCAGTGCCGCATGTAGTCCTACAATGCCACTGCCCACCACGGTATAATCTACCTGCGAAAACCAAGTTTTGTGTTCCCAATAACTCAAATGCATGCCCTAAAATTTGCATAAAAATAAGTTTTATTTGGATTGGATTGGGTTTTGACAAACAAACAACATCTTAATGTTGCCGTTTATCGATTTTATTCGTTCACACTGCAAATCATTCGCAGTAATTTATATATTTGATACTTGGACTAAATCAATACGTTAACATATGAAAAAAGTTGTACTTACCTTTGCTCTTTTTGCATCGATCGGAATCGCCCTCGCGCAAACTGACAAACCTGTGTGGAAATCGACGGTAAAAAACACCCAATCGACTACCCT
>CAMBOW010000021.1 GCA_945869365.1 Flavobacterium psychrophilum
TATTTATATGTAAAAGACCAGGCGGTAAATCAGCTAATTCCCGCACACGCAATTCAAACGTTTGTATATACAGTAAATTAGTTAGTTCTGAAAGGCAACGGACTTGCTGTTTTGCCAAAAAGAAATGGTTAATTACTTCCATTTTTCAATGATACTCCTACCTTTGTCAGTTGGAATGAAATCCAGAATCCCATGAGTACAAGTAAACGAAGAGAAGCCCTTTTATACCACGCCAAACCCACTCCAGGTAAAATTCAAGTGGTTCCAACCAAAAAATATGCAACCCAACGCGATTTGTCGTTGGCCTATTCTCCTGGCGTTGCCGAGCCCTGTTTGGAAATTGCCAAAGACATCAAAAACGTATACAAATACACCGCCAAAGGAAACCTAGTGGCTGTAATTACCAACGGAACAGCAGTGTTGGGCTTGGGTGATATTGGCCCAGAAGCGTCAAAGCCGGTAATGGAAGGAAAGGCCTTGTTGTTTAAAATATTTGCCGACATTGATGTGTTTGACATCGAGATAGATACCAAAGACATCGATGCCTTTATCGCTACGGTAAAAAACATTTCCCCCACCTTTGGCGGAATTAATTTAGAAGACATCAAAGCTCCTGAGTCTTTTGAAATTGAGCAACGTTTGGTTGCCGAACTGGATATTCCGGTAATGCACGACGACCAACACGGCACGGCCATTATCTCGTCAGCGGCCTTGTTGAATGCGTTAGAATTAGCCGAAAAGAAAATAGAAGAAGTAAAAATTGTGGTGTCAGGAGCAGGATCTGCGGCCCTGGCCTGTGCCAATTTATATGTGTTGCTGGGAGTCAATCCAGCGCACATCATCATGTTTGACAAAGACGGTTTGTTATCCAACGATCGAACCGATTTGTCCGATTTACAACGCCGGTATTCCAAAGACATCAAAGGAGTTTCTTTGGGAGCTGCTTTGAAAGACGCAGATGTGTTCTTGGGTTTGTCGGCAGGAAATATTTTATCGCCCGAGATGTTATTGGGCATGGCCAAAGACCCCATTGTATTTGCAATGGCCAATCCCGTTCCCGAAATAGACTACGATTTGGCGATTGCCACCCGAAAAGATATCATTATGGCTACAGGCCGTTCCGATCATCCGAATCAGGTGAATAATGTGTTGGGATTCCCCTATATTTTTAGAGGGGCACTCGATGTGCGAGCCACCAAAATAAATGAAGCCATGAAAATGGCTGCCGTAAAAGCCTTGGCTGCCTTGGCCAAAGAATCGGTACCCGAACAAGTAAATATTGCCTACGGCGAAACCAAATTGGTTTTTGGCCGCGATTATATCATTCCAAAACCTTTTGATCCTCGATTGATTGCCATGGTTGCCCCAGCGGTTGCCAAAGCGGCCATGGATTCTGGGGTAGCGACCAATCCCATTTACGATTGGGACAAGTATGTAGAAGAATTATTGGAGCGCTTGGGCTCAGACAACAAAATGGTGCGCTTGCTCACCAACCGCGCGAAGACTGATCCAAAACGGTTGGTTTTTGCCGAAGCTGATCAATTGTCCGTGTTAAAAGCAGCGCAGATTGTGTATGAAGAAGGCATAGCCCATCCCATTTTATTGGGTAATCGAGAGCACATCATGGAGCTCAAAGCCGAGTTGGGATTTGATGCCGATGTGCCTATTTACGACCCCAAAACCAAAGAAGAAGACGCGCGACGTTTGCGCTACGCCGAGCTGTTTTGGAAATCCAGACAACGCCGGGGAATTTCGTTGTTGGACGCCCAAAAATGGATGCGTGAACGCAATTATTTTGCCGCCATGATGATCAACGAAGGCGAAGCAGATGCATTGGTAACCGGTTATTCGCGCAGCTATCCGGTAGTGGTAAAACCCATGATGCAACTCATCGGAAAGGCCCCTGGAATTTCCTTGATTGCCACCACCAACATGATGATGACCAATCGCGGTCCGATGTTTTTGTCAGATACGGCCATCAACCCCAATCCTTCGGCTGATGACTTGGCCAAAATTGCCTTGATGACCGCCAAAACGGTTCGCATGTTTGGAATGGAACCCGTGATTGCGATGGTTTCGTTCTCTAACTTTGGGTCCTCGGCCGACAGCAGTGCCTCCAAGGTGCGCGAAGCAGTTGCCTACTTGCATCAAGAACATCCCGATTTAATAGTGGATGGCGAAATTCAAGCCGATTTTGCGTTGAATGCAGAAATGCTCAAAGAAAAATTCCCGTTCTCTAAATTGGCCGACAAAAAAGTAAATACATTAGTGTTTCCCAACCTAGAATCAGCAAACATCACCTATAAATTACTCAAAGAATTGTACAAAGTTGATTCTATTGGCCCAATTATGTTGGGAATGGCCAAGCCGGTGCACATTTTCCAGCTGGGCGCCAGCGTAGAAGAGATGGTAAATATGGCTGCCGTAGCGGTAGTGGATGCACAAGAAAAAACCAAACGACTTCGCGAATTAAACGCAATTTAAAACCCCAATACCACAAGGCTTTAACCTGATTTTTTTGTTATATTTGGGACGATTACAATAGATATGATAGCACACATACAAGGAAAATTAGTAGAAAAAACACCCACAGAAGTAGTTATCGATTGCGGCGGTGTTGGGTATCATATTCACATTTCCTTGCACACCTTTTCCTTGTTGCCCTCCACCGATTTTGTAAAATTATACACCTATCTTCAAATTAAAGAAGATGCCCATTCCTTGTTTGGTTTTGTAGAAAAATCAGAGCGGGAGTTGTTCAAAATGCTCTTGTCGGTATCTGGAATTGGCGCCGGAATTGCACGAACCATGTTGTCGTCTTTAGAACCAAAACAAATTATTCAAGCCCTGGCTTTGGGTGATTTGGCAACTATTCAATCGATCAAAGGCATCGGCCTCAAAACGGCCCAGCGTGCCATCCTTGATTTAAAAGACAAAGTGGCCAAAATCTATCAAATTGACGATGTTTTTCTCGTTTCAAACAATACAAACAAAGACGAAGCGTTATCTGCTTTGGAAGTTTTAGGGTTTAATAGAAAATTGGCAGAAAAAGTAATGGATAAACTGGTCAAAGAATCGCCAGAGGCAACAGTTGAAGCCTTAATAAAACTAGCCCTTAAAAACTTGTAATTTGTGAGAAAAAGCGGCCTATATATCTTTAGAAATCAACTTTTACAAGCCTTGGTGGTTTTTGTTTTTTTGTGCAGTTCTGCAGTTTATGCCCAAGTAACTGACGAAGAAGACGAACCCGAAGATTCAATAAAAACAGGTGTCAGCCTGGGTAAATTGGCAATCAAAAATCCGCCCAGTGTGTTAGAAGCCTACACCTATGATCCCGTGACGGACCGTTACGTGTATACCAGTTCGGTAGAGGGATTTAATATCAGTTACCCCATTATTTTAACCCCCAAAGAATACGAACAACTGGTTTTACGCGAATCCATGCGCAACTATTTCAAAAAGAAAGGCGATGCGATGGACGGAAAAAAAGAGGGATCAGAAGAGGCCAAACGCGATTTATTGCCGCGTTACTATGTGAATTCCGGATTTTTCAGTTCTATTTTTGGGAGCAACACCATCGATGTGAAACCCAGCGGATCAGTAGAAATAGATTTGGGAATGCGCTACACCAAACTCGATAATCCCGCGATTTCTCCCCGCAACCGCACGGCAACTACCTTTGATTTTAACCAACGCATCAGCATGAGTTTGATGGGAAAAGTAGGGACACGTTTGCAAGTAACCGCCAACTACGACACCCAATCTACGTTTGCGTTTCAGAATTCAATCAAATTAGAATACACGCCTACAGAAGACGATATTGTCCAAAAAATTGAAGTAGGAAATGTGAGTTTGCCACTCAACAGTTCGTTGATCCGCGGCGCACAAAGTTTATTTGGAGTGAAAGCCCTCTTGCAATTTGGAAAAACCAGTGTAACCGGAATTTTCTCCGAGCAAAAATCGCAAACCAAATCGGTAACGGCGCAAGGCGGCGGAACCATCCAAGACTTTGAATTGTTTGCCTTAGATTACGATTCGGACCGACACTTTTTTCTTTCGCAGTACTTTAGAAACAAATACGACGGGGCCTTAAAAAACTATCCGTTCATCGATAGCCGGATTCAAATTACACGGCTAGAAGTATGGGTTACCAATCGCCAAAACCGCATTACCACCACCAATAATAATTTGCGAAACATCATTGCGCTGCAAGATTTAGGGGAAGCACAAATTCCTACTCTTCCCGATACAGAAGTGGTGATTACACCCAATACTGCGGGCTTCTTTTTGGCAGATCCCAATTCGCCTGTAGACAACAAAAACAACAAATACGATCCGGGTTTAATTACAACAGGCGGCGGATATTTGAATTCCCAAATACGTGAAATTGCTACTGCAGGCCAAGGATTTACAGGTGTTGTTGGAATAGAAGCACAAGATTTTGCCAAACTAGAAAACGCACGAAAATTAAATACAAACGAATTTTCCTTTAACCAACAATTGGGGTACATTTCGTTGCAACAAAAGTTGGCCAACGATGAGGTTTTGGCCGTGGCCTATCAATATACCATAGGCGACCAAGTATATCAAGTGGGGGAGTTTGGAAATGATGGAGTAGATGCTACCCAAGTTGGAACTACTGACGGCAATACCGGACAACCAACAATCACTAGTCAAACCTTGCTGTTGAAAATGTTGAAGAGCAATTTAACCAATGTAATTGCACCGGTTTGGAACTTGATGATGAAAAACATCTATCAAATTCCGGGTGCGTATCAGTTGCAGCAAGATGATTTTAAATTCAACATTCTGTATGCCGATCCATCACCCTTAAATTACATTAAGCCGGTTGAAGGAACTGCTTTCCCTGCTAATCCGTTGCCTGAAAATAGATTGTCCGAAACGCCATTGTTGAAGGTGTTTAATCTCGATAAATTAAATTCTACCAATGACCCGCAAGTTGGGGGCGATGGTTTTTTTGATTTTATGCCGGGCCTCACGGTTGATCCGCAAAATGGACGCATTATTTTCACAGCCGTAGAGCCTTTTGGAAAATTGATATTTAACAAATTGCGATTAAGCGATACCGAAAATTACGAAGGCAGTCAAACGTCATTGTTGGACTACAACGACAACCAACGCAAGTACGTGTTTAAAACCATGTACGATCAAACCCAGGCCACGGCCTTGCAAGAAAGTGCCAAAAATAAGTATTTGCTGAAAGGTAAATTCAAATCTACCGGTGGTGACGGCATCCCGATTGGGGCATTCAATGTACCAAAAGGATCGGTAGTGGTTACCGCAGGCGGTCGAATTTTGGTAGAAGGTGTCGATTACAGCGTCAATTACCAAGCGGGCCGGGTACAAATTTTGGATCCTGCTTTGCAAGCGTCCAATACGCCAATTGAGGTTTCGGTAGAGAACAACTCGACTTTCGGGCAGCAAACCCGTCGTTTTATGGGGTTCAATGTAGAACATAAATTCTCTGAGAAATTTGTTGTGGGTGGAACGTTTTTAAAAATGACCGAAAAACCACTGACGTCAAAATCATCCTATGGGCAAGAATCGGTGAACAACACCATCTATGGCTTGAATTCTAATTTTTCTACCGAGGTACCCTTTCTAACGCGCCTGGTCAATAAATTACCGAATATAGATACTGATGTACCCTCTAATTTCTCGTTTAGAGGAGAGGTTGCTTTTTTAAAGCCAGAAAAACCGCAAGGCGATCAATTTGGCGGAGAAGCCACCATTTATGTGGATGATTTTGAAGGGTCTCAATCCAATATTGATTTGCGTTCGCCCACGTCATGGACCTTAAGTTCTACGCCGGTTACTACCTTGAAAGAATTTGGAGAAAACACAGCAGGCTTGCCGTATGGCGAGAAGCGTGCCAAATTGAGTTGGTACAGCATTGACCCTATTTTTTATACCCAACGACCTTCGGGCATTTCGGTTGATGACATTTCCTTAAATAAAACCCGCCGTATTTTTAGCCAAGAATTATACCCCAATACTGATATCGCCGTTGGGCAAAGCCAGGTCATCAATACCTTTGACATGACCTACTACCCAAAAGAGCGCGGGCCGTATAACAACAACCAGTTAGCTTCAGGCACCAATGAATTGCCCAATCCAAAAGATAATTTTGGGGGAATTACGCGTTCATTAAACTCCACCAATTTTGAACAAGGCAACGTAGAATATATTCAATTCTGGTTATTGGATCCATATGTCGGTAATGGATTAACTCCGCAAGAACAAGCTAATCCGGGCAAAATTTTTTTCAATTTGGGTTCGATCTCGGAAGATATCTTGAAAGACGGCCGAAAACAATATGAAAATGGCTTACCCGAAGTAGGCTCAACCTTGGCTCCCTACACCACCCCCTGGGGGAAAGTGCCCGTTTCGCAATCTCTTTTGTATGCCTTTGATACCAATGAGGGCAACCGTCAGGTGCAGGATATTGGCCTTGATGGATTGCCAGACAGTGACGAAGCTTCAATTTACACCAATTTTGCTAGTTTGCCCGATCCGGCAGCTGACAACTATCAATTTTATTTAAACGCAACAGGGTCCTTAATAGAACGCTATAAAAATTACAACGGAACCCAAGGGAATTCACCCGTAACAGTAACAGATGCAAATCGAGGAAACTCTACTCTGCCCGATGTAGAAGACATTAACCGCGACAATACCATGGACGGTTTTAATGCCTACTACGAATACCACATTGATTTGCAACCCAACATGAACGTGGGCACTTCGCCCTATGTAACCAATGTAATGGAAACCGTGGCACAAACTCCAGGAGCTACTGCCGGCGACACTACACCTGCCCGTTGGTTGCAGTTTAAAATTCCGGTTACCCAATTTGAAACCAAAGTAGGCCCGATCTCTGATTTTCGATCTATCCGTTTTATGCGAATTTACATGACCGACTTTGAGAACGACATCACAGTTCGTTTTGGTGCTTTAGATTTGGTGCGCGGCGAATGGCGTCGTTACTTGAAATCGTTGGATGCCGAAGACGACCAAACCAATGCCTTAGACGGAACTGATTTTGATATCGAGACGGTGAATATTCAGGAAAATTCGCAACGTTCGCCTATTAAATATGTTTCTCCTCCGGGCGTAGTGCGTGAACAGTTGTACAATAACAACTCGATCATTAACCAAAACGAACAATCGCTGGCTTTGCGTGTGCGCGATCTGGAAACTACTGATTCTAGAGCGGTATTTAAAAACATTAGTGTAGACATGCGTCAGTTCAAGAAATTGAAAATGTTCATCCATGCCGAAGCCTTACTGACTGATTCGGCGCCTGTGACGAATAATGAAATGGTAGGATTCATCCGTTTTGGAAATGACTTTACCGAAAACTTTTACCAAATTGAAATCCCACTAGAGGTTTCGGCGGCGGGAGCCAATACTCCCGAATTGGTTTGGCCAGAGGCCAACAACATTGATTTGCAGTTGGAATTATTAACCCAACTTAAAATCTTATCGCGTCAGAATCCACCGGTATTGCCCAATGAAATTTTCTACCAAATGGAAAACCAATTGGATCCGGCACGTCCCGCCAAATTGAAACTTGGGGTGCGCGGAAATCCAAATTTTGGGTTGGTAAGAACCTTGATGGTGGGAATCAAAAACAACACGACTGGCGGTACAGATCCTTCGGGCGGCACTTTAATTCCGAGAGATGTGAGTGGCGAAGTCTGGTTTAACGAATTACGCTTGTCTGATATGGACAACCAAGGCGGGATGGCTGCGGTAGTAAATATTGACGGAAATATCGCCGATTTTGCCACAGTCTCAGCTACCGGAAAAATGAGCACCATTGGATTTGGAACCTTAGAACAAGGACCAAACGAACGCAGTCGCGATGACATGCAGCAATACAACATTGTAACCAATTTGAGTTTAGGAAAACTCTTGCCTAAAAAATGGAACATCACCTTGCCGTTTAATTATGCCATAGGCGAAGAAACCATTACCCCCGAATACGATCCGTTTAGTCAAGACATCCGTTTGCAACAATTGCTTGACATTACAGCCGATGCCAACGAGCGCGCCAACATCAAAGACCGCGCCATTGATTACACCAAACGCCAAAGTATCAATTTTATAGGCGTGCGTAGAGAGCGTTCAGAAAAACAAAAAGTACGCATTTATGACCCAGAGAATTTAACCTTAGCCTATTCTTACAACGAGGTAAATCGACACAATTACGAAATTGAAAGTTATAAAGACCAGCAAGTACGCACCACGGCTGATTATTCGTTTACTATTCAGCCCAAACCACTTGAGCCATTTAAGAAAAGCAAGTTGTTCAAGAAAAGTGAGTATTGGAAACTCTTGCGCGATGTCAATTTTAATTATATGCCCTCCACAATTAACTTTAGCAGTACGATTTTGCGTCAATTTAACAAGCAACAATTCCGCCAGGTTGATGTAGAAGGCATACCATTAGATCCGTTGTATCGCCGTAATTTCTTGTTTAATTACCAGTACGGATTCAATTACAACATGACCAAATCGCTCAAGTTTAATTACAGTGCCACCTCTAGTAATATTGTGCGCAACTACTTGAACGAGTTTAATGAGCCCGATAACACGGTAACCATTTGGGACGATTACTGGGATGTGGGCGACCCCAATCAGCATTCGCAGCAATTTGTGATTAATTATGATTTGCCCATCAACAAAATTCCGGTTTTGAGTTTTGTGAAATCAACCTATTCGTATACCGGCGATTACAATTGGCAACGTGCCTCTTTGGCGCTTTCGCAATTTGTGGCCGAGGACGGAACCGCCTACAATTTAGGAAATACCATTCAGAATGCGGCTTCGCACAAATTGAACACCACCTTCAATATGGACTCCTTTTATAAATACATTGGGTTGTCTAAAAACAAAGGAAAAGCACCGGTCAAAAATGCAGCAACCACCGCACCCAAGCCGGGACAAAAAGTAGCTAGTGCGGCACCACAAGTAGCCAACGAAGGCAGCGTGTTTATGAATGGATTAATCGGGATTTTAACATCGGTGCGCAACATTCAAGCGAATTATACCGAAAACAGAGGAACCGTTTTGCCGGGTTATACGCCTGGTTTAGGCTTTTTTGGTTCGTCCAAGCCAACCTTAGGATTTATTTTTGGATCACAAGATGACGTGCGTTATGAAGCGGCCAAAAACGGCTGGTTGACTATCTATCCGAACTTTAACCAAAACTTCACACAAATCACCTCGAGAACATTAAACCTCACCGCCAACGTAGATTTGTTCCCAGATTTTAAAATAGATTTAACCGCCGATCGCACCTATGTGCAAAACTATTCGGATCAATATGATGTGACCGATGGCGTGTACAATTCGCGTTCGCCCTATACGTTTGGAAACTATTCCATATCGACTACGATGTTCAAAACGACCTTTCAAACGAGCAACGAAAGTTTCTCTTCGGCCTTTGAGGAATTCCGTAACAATCGACTCATTATTGCCAATCGTTTGGCCGAGAACTTCTATGGCGCCAATCCAATTCCCGTCTATGGTCAAGGGGCTTATAGTGATTTAACCAATCCGATTTATGCAGCCAATGTGGGCTATCCAGTGGGCTTCGGAAAAAACAGTCAGGCGGTATTACTGCCCTCGTTTTTGGCAGCCTACACCGGTTTTGTAGGCAAACCCGCAGGCGAGGAAGCCAAAGGAATTTCATTAGACGCCTTTAGAGACATTCCCATTCCCAATTGGACAATTAAGTACAGCGGGTTGATGCGCTATACATTCTTTAAAGAAAACTTCAAACGATTCTCGATTCAAAACAGCTATAAAGCGACCTATACCTTAAATTCGTTCCGCTCAAATTTTGAGTTTGACAAAGCCCCTTCGGGTTATTTACCCAACGGCAGTCTAAACGTCGATGCAGGAGGAAATCTCTACAATAAATTACTCATCTCGAATGTGAATTTGGTGGAGCAATTTAGTCCGTTGATGCGCGTAGATTTTGAGTTGAAAAACTCGATTAAAATTTTGGCCGAAATGAAAAAAGACCGCGCCTTGTCGTTGAGTTTTGACAACAACTTGCTCACCGAAGTAAAAGGAGTGGAGTATCTGGTGGGCTTGGGCTATCGGATAAAAGACGTGATTTTTTCCTCAAAATTGGCCGATAATCCAACGGGTGTAATTAAGAGCGACATCAACATAAAAGTGGACGGATCCTACAGAAACAGCCAAACCATTGTGCGCTATTTAGACTACAACAACAACCAGCTTTCGGGTGGTCAAAATATTTGGTCGGCCAAGCTAACCGCCGATTATGCGTTCAGTAAAAACTTTACGGCTATTTTCTATTACGACCATTCGTTTTCTAAACCCGTAATATCCACTTCTTTCCCCATTACTAATATTCGCGGCGGATTTACCCTGCGCTATAATTTCGGAAATTAACCGCAAAACATTTTATTAACTCTTTAGGAAACGATATATTTGCCCATCATTAAAAATTAGAATATCATGAATATCCCAGCAGATTTAAAATACACCAAAGACCACGAGTGGGTTTCTTTAGATGGAGAAATTGCCACCGTTGGTATTACCGCTTTTGCCCAAAAAGAATTGGGTGATATCGTATATGTTGAAGTAGAAACGCTTGACCAAACCTTGGCAAAAGACGAAGTTTTTGGCACGGTAGAAGCGGTAAAAACAGTTTCTGATTTGTTTTTGCCGATGTCGGGCGAGATTGTTGAGTTTAACGAAGGATTAGAATCGGCTCCCGAAACCGTAAATTCAGATCCTTATGGCGACGGCTGGATGATCAAAGTGAAAGTAGCAGATGTAGCCGAATACGATGAATTACTTTCCAGTGATGAGTATAAAAACCTTATTGGCGCATAAATCGACCTATTTTTGGTTGGCACAAGTATGGACGCTTTTTGTGGCTGTATTGTGTTTGATGAATGGGTCAGATTTGCCGCAAATTGGCGTGAAAGGCGTAGACAAATACGTGCATTTTATTTTTCATTTTGTGTTTGCCTCTTTTTGGTTTTTATACCGCTACAAAAAAACATTTCGTCCTATAGAAGCTGCCCGATGGGTGCTTATAACCTCCCTTTTGTTTGGAATTTTCATTGAATTGGCGCAAGCCTATCTCACCACATCCCGAAACCCAGATTTTTTTGATGTGTTGGCAAATACTATTGGAGCCTTGGCGGCCTTGAGTGTACTGTTGGGGGCTATTTATTACACCAAGTTAATAAGCTGATTTTATTGTCCTAAACATAGTCCCACTTCGGCGGGATTTTTTATTTTTATCGCATGAATATCAAACACTACCTTGATGCAACCTACCTCAAAACTGCTGTTCAAACCCAATTGACTGAGGCAGAGAATGCTGCGGTGGTGCAGGCAAGCATTCAAGAAGCCATAGACGAAGAATTTAAACTCATCATGATTCGGCCAGAATGGGTGCCCTTGGCCAAACAACTGATTTCTCAAGCCCATTCAAAAGTGACTATTGGCACGGTGATTGATTTTCCGCTGGGTCAATCTACACTAGAAACCAAATTATCCGAAGCACAACTCGCCATAGATAATGGCGCCGATGATTTGGATTTTGTGTGCAATTATGAAGCGTTCAAAGCAGGAAATCTGGAGTTGGTAAAAAAAGAGATTTTAGCCGGAACCCAATTGGGGATGTCGCACCATAAAATCGTGAAATGGATTATAGAAGTAGCTGCATTAACGCCTCATCAACTCATACGACTTACTGTCTTGATAAAAAATGTGGTTATCGCCAATTTCAAAGAAGATTGCTACGCCCAAGTATTTGTAAAATCATCTACAGGATTTTACCCCACGCTAAACAACCAGCCCAATGGAGCGACTAAAGAATCTATAATTTTGATGTTAGAAAATGCATTCCCTTTGCCTATAAAAGCGGCGGGAGGGGTGCGCAATTATGAAGATGCAATAGCCATGATTCGTTTGGGCGTGAAGCGAATTGGCACCTCGGCAGCCAAACAAATTGCCCACGATCAAGCAACTGATTTGGCCTATTAAGCCCTTTATCTCCCAATTCTATGAAAATAAAATTACTTCTTTTAGCCTTTTTTACTTGCTTGGTTGTCCAGGCTCAATTGGTTCGTCAAAACAGTCAATTGGCACCGCGCCCGGCCACGTGTGTTTCGGTTGATGAATCACAACAAGAGCGCTGTTTCACCAATTTTGTGCAGGATTTTATTTATTCGCAGATGGTACTGCCGGCCGAGGCCGAGGATCCGCTCTTCAAGGGTTCGATTACGGTTTTGTTTGAAGTCAATGAAAGCGGAAATTTTGCGGTATTGTATATTGACAGCCCAAGTGCAGCATTAGAAACAGCCACTCGAGCCTGTTTTGCACAATTTCCTTCGGTGAGTCCTGCCAGTTACAATGGCCGCCCTACCTTTGCCAAGTACACCTTGCAACTCGCCATTCCCTTAAAAAGCAGTGCCGATTTGGCTGCCGAAGCGCAAAAATTGGCCGATGCTGCAGCCAAGAATTACTACCAAAACCGCAACAACGAATTGCAGGAATACGAAAAGATTACCTATGCCAACTACAGCAATCCCGAGTACAAAAGCCAATTGTCTATTCCGTTTTCTCATTCCTTTTATGCACATTTTGATGCTGCCCTGAATCAAGTGGGCACCAATAATCACACGGCTATCAAACCGTTCACCTATAGCGCAGTGACTAAATACTTTAGTGTAGAAAATGAAAACAAACAACTCTTGATTGCCAAAAAAGGGTGGTGGGGACGCAAGTTGTTTAACGAGAATATGGCTGCCATTCAGGGAGAAAATTATTGGTTTAGTGTGAATCCCATTGTCGATTTTCAGTTGGGAAAAAGTGCTTCAAAAGTGTCTAACTCAACGTTTATTAACACACGTGGAGTTCAGGTGCAAGGCGGATTGGGCAGACAACTCAATTTTAGCACCACGATTTTTGAGAGCCAAGGTCGTTTTGCCGATTACTTTAATCGGTATGCCGAATCAATCGCGCCCGCCGGGGGTGATCCTGCGGTGATTCCTGGAATTGGGATTGCCAAAGCTTTTAAAACCAATGGGTATGATATGCCGTTGGCCGAAGCAACTCTGACGTATTCACCGGCCGATTTTTTTACCCTTCAAAGTGGCTATGGCCGAAATTTTGTTGGTGACGGCTACCGTTCACTCATTACCACCGATGGGGTGAGCCCGTATCCTTATTTTAAATTGAACACTAAATTCTGGAAGATTCAGTACACCAATACCTATATGTTCCTGAAGGATGTTCGCCCAGAAGTAACGCTAGAACGCACCTATGCAACCAAATACTTGGCCAATCATTACTTGAGCTGGAATGCATCCAAACGCTTGAATATCGGATTTTTTGAATCGGTAATTTGGGCCAATACCAATGGCCGTGGGTTTGACATGAGTTTCTTTAATCCCATTATTTTTTATCGTTCGGTTGAGTTTTCTTCTTCAGCAAGAACAGGAAATGCCTTGTTGGGGCTTACGGGAAAATACAAGTTGAACAACCAGCTCAATTTGTATGGCCAATTTTTGTTGGATGAATTTTCGTTGGAGGACATTAAAGCCGGAGATAATAGTTGGAAAAACAAATATGGGTACCAAGTAGGGATTAAGTATTTTAACGCGTTCAATATTGAGCATTTGCTTTTGCAAGTCGAGTACAACCACGTGCGTCCGTATGTGTATTCGCACAGCGACCCTTTAACCAATTACGGCCACACCAACCAAAGTTTGGGTCACCAATGGGGAGGCAATTTTAAGGAATGCATCTTTATTGCGCGGTACTACAAGCGTCGTTTTTTTGCTGACGGAAAACTCACCTACGGGTTGCGCGGATTGGATTTTAACACCGCTGATAATACCCTAAATTACGGCAGCAACATTTACCGCGATTATGACGAACAACGGGCCGCCAATACTGGAGTGGTGATAGGACAAGGAAATAAAACCACCGTGCTCATTGCCGATTTTCAGGCCGGTTATTTGGTTAATCCAGCGACAAACCTCAAATTATTTGGCAGTTTCATTTACCGAAACTTCAATCCTTTGGTGGATACGCCATTGCATTTTAAAGAGCGAACCACCTGGTTTAGTGTAGGTCTTCGCGCCGATATTTTTAATTGGTATTTTGATTATTAGTCCAAATTTAATCGGTAAAAAATAATAAAATATGCCCACAAATTCCAGTTGGGATTTCCTATATTTGCGGCACTTTTAGACACGGCATGATCCCCAAAACAAACTCTATTTCCTTTGCGCAATTGGCAGTTGATTTTAAAGAAATTACCAAGGCAGGTTTGGCCATTAGTGTTGTTTTTTCGTCTGTTGCGGGCTATCTTTTGGGTGTCTCCGGTTACCAAGATTTGTCGGTAGTTACCCTGATCATGCTCGCTGTTGGAGGCTACTGCATGGTGGGTGCTTCGAATGCCTTCAACCAAGTAATCGAAAAAGATTTGGATGCCTTAATGGATCGCACCAAAAACAGACCGGTTGCATCGGGCAGAATGTCGCCCAATCACGCCTTGTTTGTGGCCAGTTTACTCACACTCATCGGACTTATTTTATTGTATTTGATCAACCCCAAAACAGCTATGTTT
Organism: Flavobacterium psychrophilum; assembly: GCA_945869365.1. Taxonomy (GTDB): domain Bacteria; phylum Bacteroidota; class Bacteroidia; order Flavobacteriales; family Flavobacteriaceae; genus Flavobacterium; species Flavobacterium psychrophilum_J. The sequence continues at coordinate 14,657 of CAMBOW010000021.1, forward strand.
GGGGCTATTTCTATTTTTTTGTATACCAGCGTCTATACCCCGCTAAAAACGGTTACGTCGTTGGCAGTTTTTGTGGGTGCTTTTCCGGGTGCAATTCCGTTTATGCTGGGTTGGGTTGCGGCTACAGGCAATTTTGGTATCGAAGCCGGCACCTTGTTTTTAATCCAGTTTTTTTGGCAATTTCCTCACTTTTGGGCCATCGGTTGGTTTTTGTTTGAAGACTACGAAAAAGCCGGATTTTACATGTTGCCTTCGGGAAAAAAAGACACCTCAACGGCCTTGCAAACCATCTTGTATACCTGTTGGTTAATTATTGCCTCCTTATTGCCTGTTTTGGGATTAACTGGACAACTTTTTATAACGCCAATTACCGCAGTAGTTGTATTTTTGCTCGGGCTTTGGATGTTGTATTTTGCGATTCAACTGTATAAAAAAAGAACAGCCAAATCAGCGAGAACCTTAATGTTGGTTAGTGTTTCGTATATAACCCTTTTGCAATTACTCTATATTGCTGATAAATTTTTAAGATAATGAAACAAGAAAAAATGACTCGGGAAGAGCACAAGGCGCGCAAAGAGCGTTCGTATAAATTGTTGCTCTTGTTTGCTATGCTCAGTATGACCATGATGTTTGCCGGATTGACCAGCGCCTTTGTGGTGAGTAAATCACGACCGGATTGGCTCAGCGATTTTCAGTTGCCTTCGGCCTTTTATGTAAGTACTTTGCTTATCCTTTTGGGAAGTGTGACGTTTCATTTGGCCAAAAAACAAATTAAAAAAGACCAACGTGCTGCCACGACCAAGTTATTGTGGGCTACCTTGCTTTTGGGGATTTTGTTTTTTGTTTTTCAATTTATTGGGTTCCAGCAAATCGTTGCACAAGGGTATTATTTCACCGGAAGTGCTAGTTCAATTACAACTACTTTTTTGTATGTAGTTACGGTTACCCATTTATTGCATCTCTTGGGTGGATTGCTTTCACTTTTAGTTATAATTTATAATCATTTTAAACAAAAATACAATTCATCTCAAACCCTTGGAATTGAGCTAGGTGCGATGTATTGGCACTTTCTTGACTTATTGTGGGTCTATTTGTTTTTATTTTTAAATTTCTTTAAATAAGAAAAAAACGTAAATTTGGGAACTTTTTAACGAATTACTTTTTATGGGAGCGACAGTTACAACTGCAAACACGGAAGAAAATACTTGGGGCGGCGGAAACGAGCCATTAGGAGCAAGTTATGGCAAATTAATGATGTGGTTTTTTATCGTATCAGATGCTTTGACCTTTTCTGGATTCCTTGCTGCATATGGTTTTTCACGATTTAAATTTATTCAAACATGGCCATTGCCAGACGAGGTGTTCACGCACTTTCCGTTTATGCACGGGGTGACAGCGCCGATGTATTATGTGGCATTGATGACCTTTATCTTGATTTTCTCTTCGGTTACTATGGTATTGGCAGTAGATGCCGGTCACCATATGAACAAAAAGAAAGTTGCGTTCTATATGTTTTTGACCATTATTGGAGGTTTAATATTCGTAGGTTCTCAGGCCTGGGAATGGAAAAACTTCATTCACGGAGAGTACGGTGCAATCGAAACCAAAGGAGGAAGTTTGTTGCAATTTGTGGACAATACCGGCAAACGCGTGAAATTAGAAGATTTTGCCGTGCAATTGCCAGAAGAGCGCGAACAACTGAAACGCAGCAACGCCAAATGGTTTATGGATGAACCAACTTTGACTACGTATTCTGTGGCCGAAGTTCAAGCTGGTTTCAAAGCGCATCCAGAAGTATTAGTGCGCATCGAAACCATCTACAAAGATGATGAAGCCAAAAAAGATCTAACAGTTGATCACAAACTAAGCAAAAACAAACAAAAAACGATACTTACACGCGCCGCTTCAGAACATCGATTAGCCAATGCGGCCTTGGTTGTAGAAGGAGCCAATCTAACTAGAAACGAATACGGGAGTAAATTATTTGCCGATTTCTTTTTCTTCATTACCGGATTCCACGGATTCCACGTTTTTTCGGGCGTGATCATTAATATCATTATTTTCTTTAACGTCCTATTAGGCACATACGAAAAACGCAAAACCTATGAAATGGTTGAAAAAGTTGGATTGTATTGGCACTTCGTAGATTTAGTTTGGGTATTTGTATTTACATTTTTCTATTTAGTTTAATTTTTTGATTTGATTATTATGTCACACGAACACGTATCTAATACCAAACGAATTTGGCTTGTATTTGGACTTTTATCGGTAGTCACTACGGTAGAAGTTTTCTTAGGAATTGTGAAGCCTGAAGCCTTACACATGAATAACTTTTTAAGCATGAACCTCTTAAATTGGATATTCATCATACTTACTATTTTTAAAGCATATTATATTGTATGGGCATTTATGCACATGGAAGGCGAAAAAAGCGGTTTGCGTTGGGCGGTAGTTGCTCCTGTAATCTTCTTGATTTCATACCTCTTATTTATATTATTAATAGAGGCCGATTATGTTTTCGAAATATTTAAAAACGCAACCATTAAATGGAATTTTTAATCCCATAAATTAACAAGAAAAAGGTACGCTTTTGGCGTGCCTTTTTTTATTTTTGTGTCTCACTTCTCCTGTCTGATGAAAAAAAACGCAGTCCTTATCACTTTATTTATTCTGCCTATAGTTGCCTACCTGTTCTTTGCAACAGGGGTCAATAAATTTATGTTTTTACCAACTGTCACACCAGCTGTACCCGATGTTGTGCAATGGCAATCACTAGACGGAAAACCAGTTACCTTAAACAATAAAATTACAATCCTCGCATTTGCAGGTGATCATGTCTTGCAGCGCAAAGGCAACTATTTTAATCTGAATCAAAAAATATACCTTAAGAATAAAGACTTTACCGATTTTCAAATTGTAACCATTGCTCCTATCGGAGCAGAACAGGACGTGAAGGTGTTGGTAAAAGGATTGCAAAGTTTGTCAGAAACCTCAAAATGGTTGTTTGTGTTTGCGCCCAAGGAAGAAATAAACGCCTATTTTGACCAATTGAAACTAAAAGGGAAATTGGAGTCCGATCACGGTAGTAATTTTGTGTACATCATTGACAAAAAAAGAAATCTTCGCGGCCGAAAAGATCAAAAAGAATACAAAGAGGGCTACAATGCTTTTTCGCCATCCGATGTGTATAACGAAATGACAGATGACGTGAAGGTAATTCTTGCAGAGTATCGACTGGCGCTTAAACGCAATAACGCGGATCGTCAAAATTAACGTAATTCAGTATGGCTTCAAAAACCTCCTATATTGGCATTTCATTTGTAGTATTGGTATTCGGAATTTTCGCCGTTCCCAATATTATGGATAGAATTTCTACTGGCACTACAGTAAAAGGGGCCAGTTTAGATAGGATAAGCACGGGTAAAGTGAGCAAAGCGCTTGTAAAAATTGGACCAGCGCCACGATTCTCACTCACTGATCAAAACAATAAAACCATTACCAATGCCGATTACAAAGGTAAAGTTTATGTGGTCGAGTTTTTCTTTTCGACTTGTCCGTCCATTTGCCCCATTATGAATCGCAACATGATCGATATTCAAAATAAATTTTTTGGAAACCCCAATTTTGGCATTGTTTCTATTACCATCAACCCGGAGAATGACACCCCAGCGGTTTTGCTTGAGCATTCAAAATTGTTGGGAGTAAAGTCATCGAATTGGCATTTTCTTACAGGCGATAAAGCCTATATATTTGATTTGTCCAATAAAGGATTTAATATATATGCCGGTCAAAATCCTAAAATTCAAGGCGGATTCGAGCATTCGGGTTTGTTTGCCTTAATTGACAAAAAAGGATTTATTCGTTGCCGAAAAGACCAATATGGCAACCCTATTTTATATTACGACGGCCTTACCAAAGAAGGCGTGAGAGACATTCAAAAAGATATTGAACTATTAGTACAAGAGTAAGCATGGAAACCAAAACAATCGAACAAAAATCAAAGACGTTCATCGTCATCGTATCAATTTTAATACCGGTGGTTGTCGCCATTTTGTTTAATGTCAAATTAAGTGATTTGGGTTACAACGTGGAGCCGATGCATTTTTTACCGCCTATTTATGCGGGCATTAATGCGCTTACAGCGGTAGTTTTGGTCGCTGCCGTTATGGCAATAAAAAAAGGCAACCGAGTAGTTCACGAACGATTAATGACCTCGGCCATTGTGTTGTCGGTTTTGTTTTTGGTGATGTATGTCATTTACCACATGACCACCGAATCAACCAAATATGGTGGAGAAGGCGCACTTCGTTTAGTATATTTTGGGTTATTAATTTCCCATATTATCCTGTCTATAGCCATCATTCCCTTGGTGCTTATCACCTATGTACGCGCTTTATCTGCCCGATTTGATCAACATAAGAAAATCGCCAAAATCACTTTCCCAATTTGGTTGTATGTAGCCGTTACTGGTGTGATAGTATATTGGATGATTGCTCCCTATTATGTGTCTTAGTCGTAGTGTAAAGTCAGGAATTTTTGCAGCAGTACTTTTATTTGCTCAGGACGGCTTAGCTCAATGCGCCATGTGCAGAGCAGCTATTGAAACAGAAGGCGACAGTACCAAAGCTGAAGCGCTAAACGACGGGATTGTCTATCTGATGATTATGCCCTATTTATTGGTAGGTCTAATAGGCTTCATTATTTATCGCATGCGCAAAAACAGACAAGTCTAAGGTTATTTTATTCCGTCTATCGATACTTTTACGTCGCCCGTAATTTTCACAAAAGCCAATAAGGCTTGGTTGGTGAGTTGAATTTTCTCGAAGTTAAGTCCGTTCAAGTTGCCGTTGATATACACACCCGGCATGGGGCTAAAGTTTTTCATGTACTTCACTAAGTTTTGTTTGCCTTCTTCGAGGTTTCCTTGTATAGAATAACGACAACTTTCTTGCATTTTTTTCAAGACATAGCCTTGCGCAAGCCAACTGGCTGTTTTCATCAGTCTACTTTTGGTGTCAATTACGTAATCCAATTCGGCAAAGTAAATTTCTTTGCTTTCCGGATTGTATTGCGGCACACCCGACAAATAGATGGTTCCGTTCACGCTTCCCAATAAATCTAAGGCAATAATGAGTTTTCCTTCTTTGTGCCAAAGGGCCACATTTTGCACCGTTACTTTCTTTTTCCCGTCGCCAAATTCCTGCCCTTTAAAGTTGGCGGTCATCAGGCGCGAGGCGTTGTCATAAGTTGATACCGCCACTACATTGGCTGCAACTGTATTTGGGATTTTGGCTGTGGTTTTGAGCGCTATTTTGTTTTTGTCAAATTTTGAAATCGGTTGCTGCCCAATTCGTGTTTCCATGACGCACTTTAATCCCAAATCAAAACAAATGTTTTCTTTTTGCAGTTGGGCATCAGTGGCATACAATTCCTGAGGCGTAATGTTGAGCCAAGTTTGGTAGGTTTTATTCATCTCAAATGGGGTAGTAATTTTCTCAAGAGCCGCCAATACATTGGGTTTAAAATCAACTGCATTTGCGATAGCATTGTCGATAGTTTTTTCGATTTTGGCTTTGAATAATTTTACGGCAGGGTTTATTAAGTAGGTAATGGGTACCGCTTTTCCAAATACGGATACCGACGGACTTTCGTTCCAGTCGAGCGATCTGAATTCGGTTTTGGTGGATAGTTTCCAATTGGCCATATGAATATCGCTCACCAACGTAATCACCCCATTAAAATTAAACTCGCGGGTATCATACAATTCGATTCCGAGTTTTGACGTCCCAATGCGGTATTTAATTTGGGCCTTCAAAGGCAATACCGTTTTCATTTTCCCAGCTTCATTTTGAATTTGAATGGGTGCTTGTTTCCATATCTTCACTTCAAGGTTGTCGTCGGTAATGGTGTTGTCGTCATAAATTAAACCCGTCAACGATTTGTTAATTTGGTTTTCTACATCTTGCAGTTTGATGCTGATGGGCATGTTGATGTAGGAAGGAGCCGCATCATACAACAAAGGAGCTGCATTGTCGGCGGTGGGCTTTAGCGCTTCTATTTTTGAGGCCGATCCACAGTTAGACAAAGTGAATGCCAATAAGGCAACGAATAAGCTTGTAAATAGTGCTTTCATAGTACGAGATTTTGAGCGCAAAAATAACTTAAAATAGGGATAATCTACTGCCAAATATTTGGTAAAACTTCAACCAATACAACTAAAAAATTAACAAACATTTAAAAAAAAATGCAATTACTATGATACCTTTGCAGCACTTTAAAAAGAAGTAAAGGGTATGATAAAAAAACCGTTTTTATTGCTGTGCTTGCTAGTCTGGGCAACTACAATTGTTTCGGCTCAAGAACAAAAATGGACCTTAGAGGCTTGTGTAAATTACGCTTGGTCACACAACATTAGTGTAAAGCAGTCGGAGCTCGATGTGCAAGCGGCACAAGTAGAAAAATCGGCAGGATTTGGCGCTTTTTTACCTTCGGCCAGCGCCAACACTTCACACAGTTGGAATGTCGGGTTAAATCAAAATATCACGACCAACCTCTTAGAAAATCAAACAACTCAATTCACCTCTTTAGGGGCCAATGTAGGAATAGACATCTACAAAGGGCTTCAAAATCAGCAGCGATTCCGCAAGGCTAAGTTGTCGCTCTTGGCCAGTCAGTACCAATTAGAGAAAATGAAAGACGACATTGGCTTGAACGTGGCCAATGCTTTTTTACAAATAGTATTCAACAAAGAGAATCTAAAAGTGCAACGGGATCAGTTGGCGATTAGCGAAAAACAACTCCTGCGCACCCAACAATTTGTCGATGCCGGAGCTTTGCCCAGAGGCGACGTGCTAGACAGTAAAGCCACCGTGGCCGCCGATATGCAAAAGGTAGTTGTTGCCGAAAACACCTTACTCATCTCCAAATTGAGTTTGGCCCAATTGCTTCAGTTGGACAACTTTCAGGATTTTGATATTGCCGAAGGGGATTACGAGGCCAAGCAAAGTGAAGTCATGTTTCAGACTCCCGAAGCAATAATTGCCAAAGCCAAAGAAAATCGCATTGAATTAAAAATTTCCAAAACCAATATGGCAGTTGCCGAAAAAGAAGTGTCTATTTCAAAAGGCGCTTATCAGCCTACTATTCAAGGATTTTACGGATTTAATTCCAGGATTTCGTATGCCGACATACCATTGTTTGACACTACGGGAAACTTGATAGGCACCCGCGGTCCGCTTCCTTTTATGGATCAGTTTAGCAACAACAAAGGACACCAATTTGGCATTCAACTCAATGTGCCCATCTTTAGTGGATTTGCTGTAAAGTACAACGTGATGCGCAGTAAAGTTGCTTTCGAACATACAAAAATAGCCTATTCTCAAAGCGAACTAGATTTGGAGCGCTCTATATATACCGCCTATACTGATGCAAAAGGCGCTTACAACTCCTATGAATCAGCGCTTTCTGCTTTGGATGCCCGCCGCAGTGCTTTTGCCTATGCCAAAGAACGTTTTGATGTTGGCCTGATGAACACCTTTGAATATAACCAAGCCCAAACCTTATTTGTCAATGCGCAATCAGAAGTGGTGCGCACCAAATTCGATTACATTTTTAGAACCAAGATTGTCGAATATTATTTTGGTATTCCAATCATTACAAATCCATAAATCATGACCAAAAAAACCACCTATATTCTTGTTGGCGTTGCAGTTGTTGTAATCGTATCACTTGTTTCCCTGTCCAAAATGGGACTGTTGGGCTCCAAAGAAATCATAACCGAAGTGGAGGTGGCCAAAGCCAATGAAATTACCATTATAGAAACCGTATCGGCAACTGGTAAAATTCAACCGGAAATTGAAGTAAAAATATCGTCTGAAGTATCCGGTGAAATTATTGCGCTGCCCATCAAAGAAGGACAGGTGGTAAAAAAAGGTGATTTGTTGGTAAAAATTAATCCCGATTTATATACTTCTGGCTACAACCGAACGGTAGCTGGTTTGTCGCAAACCAAGGCAGGACTAAGCCAAGCCGATGCTTCATTCAACGAAGCCAAAGCCAGTTACGACCGAAACAAAACCTTATTTGACAAAGGCATTATCTCGAAGTCAGAATGGGACAAAGCGATATCGGCCTACGAATCGGCCAAAGCCAATAAACAATCGGCCTATTACAACGTGCGAAGCGCCTCAGCGACCGTAAGCGAAGCCAAAGACAATTTGGGACGAACTACTATTTATGCACCAGCAGACGGCACTATTTCGATGTTGAATGTAGAATTGGGCGAGCGCGTATTAGGAACTCAACAGATGGCTGGAACCGAGTTGTTGCGTGTGGCCAATCTAAACAACATGGAAGTTGAAGTCGATGTAAACGAAAACGACATTGTAAAAATTAATGTGGGAGATTCAGCCAAAGTAGAGGTAGATGCCTACATGAAAAAACAATTTAAGGGCCTTGTAACCAGTATATCCAATTCGGCCAGCACCACCTTGACCGCCGATCAGGTAACCAATTTTAAAGTAAAAGTCCGCATCTTGAAAGAATCGTATCAAGATTTAGTAGTGGGAAAACCGGCTAGCTACTCGCCGTTTCGACCTGGAATGACAGCTACCGTAGATATTATTACCAAACGCAAAGAAAAAGTAATTGGTGTGCCCATTAGCGCGGTAGTAATCAAAACCGACACTACACCCGTTAAAAAAATTGTTGTAGAAGACGAG
>CAMBOW010000022.1 GCA_945869365.1 Flavobacterium psychrophilum
TTTTGGCTGTCGTGAAACACCACGATACTACCCGACTCGATGTTGTTGAGCACATTCATTAGGCATTGTTCCGGACTAGTTGCTGCATCAAAGTCGGCGCTCAACACATCCCACATCACAATTTTATACCCCTGTTTTTTTATTTTCCAAAACGCACGCCAACCCATTTTGCCATAGGGCGGACGAAATAATTTCACCACTTCGTTGACTGTAGAATGCAAGGTTTTTTTGCAATCTTCAAAATCAGTCAAATAATCTGAAGCAGAAGTAATCCAGCCGTTGCGGTGGGTTTGGGTGTGGTTGCCAATTTGATGACCCTGGGCTTTTATTTGTTGGCAGATTTCAGGATGTGCCTCAGCATTTTTACCGATACAAAAAAAGGTGGCTTTGGCTTTATATTGATTCAATTGATCCAATACCCAGGATGTGATTTCGGGTGTGGGTCCGTCATCAAAAGTAAGGTAAACGGCTTTGCGGGTGTTGGGTATTTTCCACAGCAAACCCGGAGCAATTGCTCGAACGAAGCCATGTGTTTTTATCCAATGTAATTTCATGCGATAGCCAAAAAAAACAGCGTTGTTGAAAACGCTGTTGTTGTCTTATTCGTTGTCTCTTCCAAATCGTTTAAAGAACGAATTGTAGGAATTAAACGTGGGTTTGTTTTGGTTGTAATAGGCCAAATCGCCACGGTCTTTCATTACCATGAGCAAGGCTCGGTAGCGTTCGATGTCAGTCACAATATCAATGGCAATGTCATTTTGTTCGCTGGCCGGAAGTCCCTTATAATAGGACAAGTTTTCCTTGTATTTGGTCATCAACTGATCCAATAGTTTTCGGGCCTTTACCTTTTCGCCCACGGCATAATAGCCGCCAGCAAACGGATCAAGTAACGAATAATACCCAAATAATTCGACAGGCATTTTATTCATGGCCAAATCGATTATTTTTTTTGCTTTGTCCAATTTACCTTCATTTACCAATTGCTCCATCAGACGGGCCAAATTCGAACGGTAGGAAATGCTGTTTTTGCGGGTCTCCGGATCGTGGTATACCGAAGCGAGTTCGCTGTTGCCCCAATCCCATTTCATCACGATGTCGTACATTTTGTCAGAATTAATCTTGCCCATGTCCAATGCACTGCTGTCTTCGGGAATAGGCGAGTAAATAGGAACCAATTTGTAAACCATCCCATCTAGTTGCAAGAAGTCTTTCATCCACAAATAGTCGTCGTCGCCAAAGCTACCGCCGGTAAAATACACCGGACGTTTCCAATTGTTGTTGGCAATTACGTCGAGCATCATGATGCGGTTTTTGTACATGGCCTGCCCTTTGATCTCGATGTCAATGTAAGGCACAATCGAGTCATTTTTGGATACATCCTTGTTGTATTGGCGATACGCCAGGGTGTCTACTGGAATGCGCGCCAAATTGGTTGGGTAGAAATGAATTTTTTGTCCGTTTTGCATTTCAACCAAGGTGCGTGGATCGTCATTTCCGATGAAATTCAACAAATCTTTGATGTTCCAACGGCTTTTGGTTTTTTCGTTAAAAATCGCATAGTCCAATTTGTCACCCACATATTGTTCGTGGCTGAACGAAATGGGCAACCCATCAGATTTGTAGGTTTTGCATTTCATTTGATCAATGTACCAATCGGTCATGAACAAGCTGGTGTTTACAATTTTGATGTCGGTGCGGATGCCTTCAATTTCTTGAGCATACCACAACGGAAAGGTGTCGTTGTCGCCAATGGTAAACAAAATGGCATTGGGTTCGCAGGAATCCAAATAGGCTTTAGCCATGGCAATCGCGGTGTATTTATTGGCACGGTTGTGATCATCCCAGTTTTGCGAAGCCATTAATACCGGCGCGGCCAATAAACATCCTCCCAACACCAAAGGTGCGGCGAGTTTGGGTTGCAACGAATTTTTCAAATAGTCATACAAGGCATACACCCCAATGCCGATCCACATTGCAAATACATAGAAGGAACCCACCAAAGCATAATCGCGCTCGCGGGGTTCAAAGGGTCGCTCGTTCAAATAAATTTTTAAGGCCAAGCCCATAAACAAGAACAAGGAGAGCAATACATAAAAGCTTTTCGGGTCGCGTTTGGCGTGGTACATCAAGCCGATGATGCCCAATATAAACGGCAAGAAAAAGTATTTGTTGCGGCCTTTGTTGTTGAGCACGTCTTGTGGTAAATTGTCTTGTGAACCCAAATGCAGTTCGTCCACAAATGGAATTCCGCTCAGCCAGTTGCCATCGAGGTTGTCGTATTTGCCTTGGATGTCGTTTTGACGTCCGGTGAAATTCCACATCAAATAGCGCCAATACATGTACCCAAATTGGTATTCAATCATAAAACGCAAATTGTCAAACGTACTTGGTTTTTCGATGATGAGGTATTCGCTGTAGGTTTTTAAAAACTGGATGTACTCATCGTTAGTAAATTCCTGCGCGGCATAGCCTTGTCTAAATTGTGTGATCAGATCAACCAGTTCTTTTTCTTCAGAATAAATGGGTTTGATGCGAAACTCTGGAGGATTGGAAAAGCTAATGTAGTTTTCGATGTGTTCGGTACTCCATAAACGAGGTAAAATGGCTTTGTGTTGTTTGTCGCTATTTTGCTCGGCATTTTTGTAGTTGTTGGTGATGCGGTATTTGCCCGTTTTGTACTCGCGTTCGTAGTTGGGCGCTTTGTCAAGATAGGGTTCATCTTCGTCCAAGCCAGCAAAAGCATCGGTGTATTGTGGGCCGTAAAACAACGGATTCACACCATATTGTTCGCGGTTGTAATAGGCCAGTACCTCGGCGGCATCCGAAGGTTTGTTTTCGTTGATGACCGTATTTGCATTGGCGCGTATGGGTAACATCATCCAAGTGGAGAACCCAATTAATATAAATAGGACACACAAGATTAAGGTGTTGTACATCACCATTCCTTTTTGTTGGGTGTAGCGCAAGCCAAAATAGAAAAAGGCAATGAGCAATAAGGCAATAAAAATGGTGCCTGAGTTAAACGGCAAGCCCATTTCGTTCACCATATACACTTCGGCTTTGGCAAACAAGGCCATGGTGAGCGGCAAAAGCAATTTGAAAATGAAAAGTAAGATCGAAACCACAACCACATTGGCCACAATAAAGTTTTTGAGGGTGATGGTTTTGTAGTGTTTAAAGTAGTATAAAAACCCAATAGAGGGTATCGTCAAAAGCGCCATAAAGTGCACCCCAAACGAAAGTCCGATGAGCAACGAAATGATCAACAACCATTTGTTGCCGCGCGGCGTATCCATGTCTTGTTCCCAGCGCAAGCCCAACCAAAACAACAGGGCAATAAACAACGAAGCCATTGCGTAAACCTCGGCCTCCACAGCATTAAACCAAAAACTGTCAGAAAAGGTGTAGGCCAAAGCACCGACAAATGAACTTCCCAAGATGACGAGTTCAGATGCATCGGCGTTGTTGTTGAATCCCTGTAGGAGTTTGCGCAGCACCATAGTGGAAGACCAAAACAGAAATAAAATCGTGAAGGCACTAGAAAAAACCGAAACCATATTCACCATCAAGGCAATTTGTTTGGCGTTGAGTGCAAACAGCGCAAAAAAGGCGCCCACCATCTGAAACAAGGGCGCTCCCGGCGGGTGTCCTACTTCTAATTTGGCTGCGGTGGCAATGTATTCGCCACAATCCCAAAAACTCATACTGGGTTCTACGGTGAGGGAATACGTGACTAAAGCAATAAAAAAGGCAACCCATCCCAAGAGGGTGTTCCATTTTGTATAATTGAAGTTTGTTGACATCATGCTGCTACTGTTTTTTTGAACGCCACAAAGAAACTATTTTTTTGCGTACCGCAGGGCGCCTTAACAAAATTTTCTATACCCATTTTGTCGCTATCTCACTGACTTTTATAGACTAAACAATTTATTCTCAGCGCACTATTTTCGCGGGCTGCAAGAATTCAAATAAAAAAAGGGGTTTTATTTGCTTAAAATAAAATTTGTATTAAATTTGCCCTCGCTTAACAGCAATGGAATTGGTCTATGGTGTAATGGTAACACAACTGTTTTTGGTGCAGTCTTTCAAGGTTCGAGTCCTTGTAGACCAACTTTTAGTAATAACCCTGTAAAGTTAATTCTTTACGGGGTTTTTTTCACGAAACACTATACCCAGCAATTTTCACTCACTGTAAACGTCCTTAAAACTTGACAAAGCCAGTGTTTCTTTCTGTCTTTGCTAGTTTACAATTTTACGTGTTCGGGGTACTTATATCGATTACAACAATTTTAGTAACGCTGACTTCGGCAGCATTAATGTTAAACACCCGGTTCAATACCATTTTTTTAGGTGGACAAACAAACCCGTAATTCAAGGAACGTAATGCAGATAATTGATATTTGCGAAAACACGTTACTAAAATGTATATTTTGTTATAAATATTTTTTTGTAATACCCAATTGACTACTTTTGATAAAAATTAAAATTGTTTTATGAAATTATTTGTTTTAAAGTGGTATCCAGTACTTTTAGCATTTATTTGTATGCTATATTCTATCAGCTTGGGTCTTTTGGGAAGACAAGATGAAGCTTTATATTCTGCTCATTGGCCAGGCACAATTTTATTATTTGCAATTGCAATCCGTCAAAGAAGAAAGCCATGAGTATAAGTTTTTTTATTGTAGGTGGTGTAATTTTTGCAGTATATTTATTTTTAATGCTTTGGAGTATTGTTTATTCTAATAAAAAACAAAAAGAAGAAAATTATCCAAATATTGACAACAAAGGGATAACAAATAAAAATCTTTAAAGTATTTTGTAAAAACATAGGATGCCTCAAACAACTTGGTAAACACCAAGAAAATCATTTTGCAATAACCCTATAATTCTCAATAAAAAAATCCCGCAAATTGCGGGATTTTTTGTTTATTATCCAGATTCTTCTTGTTGGTCCCGAATTCTCGGGATTGGAATTTGGAATTTGTTATTTGGAATTTCCTCATTTAGATTTTAAACGTAACCACTGGTCTCACCGCGTGGTTTACCAAATCTTCGCTGATGCTGCCGTTAAAGAAGTGCGAGAAACCAGTGCGTCCGTGTGTACACATCCCAATTAAATCGGCGTTTACGGCATTGGCAAAGTTGAGTATGCCTTTTTCTACATTCACGTCGTTGTAGATGTGTGAGCTGTAATTGGTTAAATTAAACCCTCTCACAAATTCGCTCATAATGCTTTCGGCCACATGTGTGGGCTTAAAGCTGTTGGGTGTGTTGATCATCACCAAATCCAAATGCGAATTGAAGGTGTTGGCCAAGTCTACCAATTTAGTAAAAGGCGCTTTGATCTCGTCTGAGAAATCAGAAGCAAAAACAAAGTTGGAAGCATTGAAGTTGGGCGTTTCGTTTTTAATTACTAAGACAGGAACATCCGAAAAACGAACTACTTTCTCGGTGTTTGATCCGATGAACAATTCTTGGAAACCAGAAGCTCCGTGTGATCCCATAACAATGAAATCAACGTCATTTTTTTTGCTCACCGCCAAAATTCCTTCAAATGCTTTTTCAAATTGAATGATTTCAGAAACTTCAATGCCTTCCAAGAAATCAGCGTCCATTAATTCTTCCAAACGCTCGATGGCTTTGTTTTTGAAAAACATGATTTCAGGAATGGTACTTCCACTGCCCAATGCGTCACTTCCTTGGTGCGGCAATTCAAGCATGTGTAAAAGCATAATTTCGCTCTTGTTTTCTTTGGCAATTTGTGCGGCTACTCGCAAAGCATATTCGGCATGGTTAGAGAAGTCGGTTGGCACTAAAATTCTTTTCATATCTAGGACTATTAGGGTTGTTATTAATCATAACAAATGTAAATAAATTTTTAATTCCCGTTCAATGATATTTGTCATATTGAAAAAAAGTATATATTTGCAGCGTTATTTAGATAGCGTACGAATTAATGAGGGAAGCAATGCTTCCCTCTTTTTATAGGATTATGACATTCAAAGAAAAGGTACATCAATTGTTGCAAGTCGGTTTAGAAGAAAAGCCGGACCTGTTTTTGATAGAATTATCGGTCAATGAAGCCAATAAAATACTTGTTACGTTAGATGGAGACCAAGGTGTGCAACTACAAGACTGCATTGACATCAGTCGTGCGATTGAGCACAACCTAGACCGGGAAGAGCATGACTTTGCATTAGAAGTCGCTTCGGTTGGTGTAGGTTCTCCATTAAAATTGGTGCGACAATATATCAAAAACATTGGCCGCACGCTCATCGTAAAATTAGCCACCTCTACCATCGAAGCCGAATTAATCGCTGCCAATGAAAGTCATATCACCTTGGCTTGGGAAGCAAGAGAGCCGAAAAAGATTGGAAAGGGAAAAGAAACCGTACAAAAGGAACAACAGATTCCGTATACAGAAATAAAAGAAGCAATTGTTACAGTAACATTTTAAATTAAAAAGTTGGCATGGAAAATTTAGCATTAATCGATTCATTTTCAGAGTTTAAAGACGATAAACTAATTGATCGTGTAACGCTTATGGCGATTTTAGAAGATGTATTTAGAAATGCATTGAAGAAAAAATTTGGCTCAGACGATAATTTTGACATCATCATCAATCCGGATAAAGGAGATATGGAAATCTGGCGTCGTCGGGTAATTGTAGCCGATGACGATTTGGATCTAGAAAACGAAGAAATCACCTTGACTGAAGCCCGTAAAATTGAGCCCGATTTTGAAATTGGCGAAGAAGTTTCGGAAGAAGTAAAATTAATCGATTTGGGTCGTAGAGCGATTTTGGCTTTGCGTCAGAATTTGATTTCTAAAATTCACGAACACGACAATACCAATCTATATAAACAATTTAAAGATTTAATTGGCGAAATTTATACCGCCGAAGTGCACCACGTGCGCCCAAGAGTTGTAATTTTGGTGGACGATGAAGGAAACGAAATTGTGCTTCCCAAAGAAAAACAAATTCCATCCGACTTTTTCCGCAAAGGAGACAATGTGCGTGGGATTATCGAAAACGTTGAATTAAAAGGAAACAAACCTCAAATTATCATGTCGAGAACCTCAGACGTGTTCTTGGAAAAATTGTTTGAGCAAGAAATTCCGGAAGTATTTGACGGTTTGATCATGGTGAAAAACGTAGTGCGTATTCCCGGCGAAAAAGCAAAAGTAGCCGTAGATTCCTATGATGATCGTATTGATCCTGTAGGCGCTTGTGTAGGTATGAAAGGATCGCGTATTCACGGCATTGTGCGCGAATTAGGAAATGAAAACATTGACGTAATTAATTACACAACAAATATTCAATTGTACATCACAAGAGCCTTGAGCCCTGCCAAAGTTTCTTCTATCAAAATCAATGAAGAGACCAAACGTGCTGAGGTATATTTGAAATTAGAAGAAGTGTCTAAAGCAATTGGCCGTGGCGGACACAACATCAAATTGGCTGGATTATTAACGGGCTATGAATTGGATGTGATCCGTGAAGGAGTAATTGCCGAAGAAGAAGATGATGTTGAATTGTCAGAGTTCTCGGATGAAATTGACGGCTGGGTAATTGACGAATTTGCTAAAATTGGATTGGATACCGCCAGAAGCATCTTGAAACAAGACGTGGCTGATTTGGTACGCAGAACCGATTTAGAAGAGGAAACTATTTTGGAAGTAATGAAAATTTTAAAAGAAGAATTCAACGGCTAATTCAGTTTTCCCAAGCACAACACAACTTAAATTACGATAAATAAAAGATTTTTATGTCTGAAGAAAGAGTAGTACGAATAAACAAAGTTCTTAGGGAATTGAACATTTCCTTAGAAAGAGCAGTAGATTATCTTAAAGATAAAGGAATTGCTATTGAAGCGAATCCTAATGCTAAAATTTCGGATTCAGAATACAGTATTTTACAAAATGAATTTGCGGGTGACAAGGGAAATAAGGCAGCTTCTATAGAAGTGAGTGAAGAAAAAAGAAAAGAAAAAGAAGCCTTGCGTATTGAACGCGAAAAAGAAATTGAAGACAAACGCATAGCCGATGAAGAACGCCAACGGTTGGAAGTTATCAAGGCCAAAGCGACCGTTTCTGGTCCAAAACAAGTAGGCACGATTGATTTAGATCCTAAAAAAGCAGCAGTACAGCCGCCCGTTGCCGAATTGACTGTTACTGAGGCAGCCCCTGCCAAAAAGGCCAAAGCAGCCCCAGCAGTTGTGGCACCCGCTGCAGCCCCTGAAGCCGAAGCGGTTGATGAAGCAATTACCACCCAATACCAAAAATTATCAGGCGCTACACTTACCGGTCAAACCATTGATTTATCGCAATTTAATAAACCGAAAAAGAAAAAAGAAGAGCCAAAAATTGTGCCCAATAAACCGGGCGATGCCAACAAAAACAAAAGAAAACGCATTCCTTTAAAGCCAGGCGAAGTGCGTCCAGGCGTGCAAGGTGGTGCCAATCCAAATAAAATTTCTCCCAATTCTCCCGGCGATCGATCTTCTCGACCTGGATTTATAAAAGGAGCTCGTCCTGCTATTGTAGCCAAGGTGGAGCCTACAGAAGAAGAAGTGAAGAACCAAATTCGCGAAACCTTAGAAAAACTTCAAGGAAAAGGAAGCAAATCAAAAGCGGCCAAATACCGAAGAGACAAACGAGATACGCACCGTCAAAAATCAGACGAAGAACAACGGTCTATTGAAGAAGGCAGCCAAACTATAAAAGTTACCGAGTTTGTAACCGTAGGGGAAATTGCCATTATGATGGATGTGCCTATTACCAAAGTAATCGGAACCTGTATGTCATTAGGCATTATGGTAACCATGAACCAACGTTTGGATGCTGAAACCTTGACCATTGTGGCCGATGAATTTGGCTATGATGTAGAGTTTATCACCACCGATTTGGAAGATTCGATTCAAGTGGTAGAAGATGCACCAGAAGATTTAACCTATAGAGCGCCAATTGTGACCGTAATGGGTCACGTCGATCACGGAAAAACATCCTTGCTCGATTACATCCGTAAAGAAAACGTAATTGCTGGCGAATCTGGAGGAATCACCCAGCACATTGGGGCCTATGGCGTAACCCTAGACAACGGACAAAAAATTGCATTTTTAGATACACCAGGTCACGAGGCGTTTACCGCGATGCGTGCCCGTGGGGCGCAGGTTACCGATATCGCCATCATTGTAATTGCTGCTGACGACGACATCATGCCGCAAACCAAAGAGGCCATTAGCCACGCACAAGCCGCCAGTGTGCCAATTATTTTTGCGATCAATAAAATTGACAAGCCCAATGCCAATCCGGAGAAAATTAAGGAGCGTTTGGCCAGCATGAATTTATTGGTAGAAGATTGGGGCGGAAAAATCCAATCGCACGACATTTCGGCCAAAGCGGGAACAGGCGTAAAAGAACTATTAGAAAAAGTATTGTTAGAAGCCGAAATTCTTGACTTGAAATCCAATTCAAATAAATTGGCTTCGGGAACAGTTGTAGAAGCGTTCTTAGATAAAGGAAAAGGATATGTGTCAACCATTTTGGTTCAACATGGAACCTTGAAAATTGGCGACTATATGTTGGCCGGGAAACACCACGGTAAAATTAAAGCCATGCACGACGAACGCGGTCACGTGGTTCTCGAAGCAGGTCCTTCAACTCCTGTTTCTGTATTGGGATTGGATGGGGCAGCTACTGCGGGAGATAAATTTAACGTGTTTGACGACGAAAGAGAAGCCAAAGCGATTGCAGCCAAACGTACCCAATTGATGCGTGAGCAATCGGTGAGAACTCAACGTCACATTACTTTGGCAGAAATTGGCAGACGTATCGCGTTGGGTCAATTTAAAGAATTGAACATTATCTTAAAAGGTGACGTGGACGGTTCGGTTGAAGCCTTGTCTGATTCGTTCTCGAAATTATCAACCGAAGAAATTCAAATTAATATTATTCATAAAGGAGTAGGTGCGATCACCGAAACCGACGTGATGTTGGCTTCGGCCTCTGATGCGATTATTATCGGATTTAATGTACGTCCTGCTGGAAATGCTAGACAATTGGCCGACAAAGAAGAAATTGACATCCGAAATTACTCCATCATTTACGACGCAATTGACGACTTGAAAGACGCCATGGAAGGCATGTTGTCGCCAGAAATGAAAGAAGAAATTACCGGTACAGCCGAAATTAGAGAGATCTTCAAAATTTCAAAAGTGGGATCGATTGCCGGTTGTATGGTTACAGATGGTAAAATATTTAGAAGCTCCCGTATTCGAATTATCCGTGAAGGCGTAGTCGTATTTACAGGAGAGCTATCCACGTTAAAGCGTTTCAAAGACGACGTAAAAGAGGTATCAAAAGGATACGATTGTGGGATACAAATCAAGAACTACAACGACATCGAAGAACTAGACATCATTGAAGCGTTCCAAGAAGTAGCGGTGAAGAAAAAACTAAAATAGTCTCACCTAATTGGTACTATATTAAAAAGGCGTTCTGTAGTAGAACGCCTTTTTTATTTGTTGGGCTTAATGATAAACGCATTTGGGTATCTCTTTTTGAGATCAAAAAGGGCTTTTTCGGCTTCGATGCGCGATTTGAAATTCCCAATCCAAACTTTATAAGAAGGCGTTTTAAATACGATGGTCGCATCTAAATTTTTGATTTCTTTTCGAAAATCAACCAAGGTCTTTTTTGCCAATTCGTTGTCGCCAGAAAAGAGTTGAATTTTGTATTTATCGGTGATTGTGATCGAGGAGTTGATTTTTCTTTTTTCGGCCAGAATGTGTTCAATTTTAGGATCTTGAATTACCGCTGAAGCATGGCTTTGAGCAGCACAAATTAATGGGTTTGTTAGCGCTGTTAAAAGCAGTAAAACACCGAATTTTACGGTTCCTAAATTCATAATAGATTGATTTTAATGCAAATGTACTATTTATTAAAAATGACTGGGAACAAAAATTATTTAGAATAAATATAAATTATAATTTAAGCCTATTTTAAGGTTTTTAGAATAGTTCTTAAGTCGTATTTTTGTGCAAGTTTTTAAATAAGGTGTATTGTTTCATTTTCAAAAAAGTGAGTAACCACGCCGTTTTTAGTCGATAATCATTACAAAATATGAAAAAAGTGGGTAACCATAATTCGATTTCAAGGATGCTATTTCTTAGCATTGCTTCAACGCTATCCTTCTCCTTAACTTCCTACGCGCAAACTCCTGCGCCTGCCGCTCCAGCAGCAGATCCTGCCGCCGCAACAACTATGGCTGCTCCAGCAGCTGGAGGCGATGCCGCAAAAGGAAAAGAATTGTTTAATGCCAATTGTGCGGCATGTCACAAATTAGACGCAAAAGCCACGGGTCCTGCACTCCGTGGAGTTGCCAATAAATACGACATGGCTTGGTTGTACAAATGGATTAAAAATAGCTCTGAGTTAATCAAATCTGGAGATGCCAAAGCGGTAAAAGTGTACGAGGAAAACAACAAATCTGTCATGACTGCATTTCCGCAGTTGTCCAACCAAGATATTGATAATATCATTGCCTATACTTCTGAGCCTAAAGCAGAGCCTGTTGCTGCAACAACCGCTGCGCCACCTGGAACTGAAACCAACCAAGGCGGAGTTTCAAACGACGTAATTTTATTGGCATTGACTTTGGTCATGTTGGTGTTAATTGTGATGTTGTACTTGGTAAATAACATCTTGGTTAAAATTGCAAAAGCCAACGGAATTGAGGTGGCTGCGAAAGAAAAATCAACACCCATCTGGAAATCCTTTGCTAACAATCAATTTTTAGTTTTAGTAAGCGCCATTTTATTTTTGCTCATGAGTGCCTATTTTGTGTACGGCTATTTGATGCAAATTGGGGTAGATCAAGACTATGAGCCAATTCAACCGATACACTATTCTCACCGTATTCATGCCGGAAGCAACGGAATCAATTGTAAATATTGCCACTCGGCTGCTCGTGTAAGTAAAAACGCCGGAATTCCTTCTTTGAATGTGTGTATGAACTGCCACAAAAACATTAACGAAGTGTCTGATACGACTGCAACACCTGAATACTCTAAAGCATTCTACGACGGTGAAATCCAAAAATTATATACCGCAGTAGGTTGGGATGCCGCCAACCAAAAATACACGGGTAACACACAACCGGTAAAGTGGGTACGTATTCATAATCTTCCTGATTTTGTTTACTTTAATCACTCGCAACACGTTACGGTAGCTGGAATTGAGTGTCAAACTTGTCACGGACCAGTTCAAACCTACGAAATCCAAAAACAATTTGCTCCATTAACTATGGGTTGGTGTATTAATTGTCACCGCAAAACCGAAGTGAAAATGGAAGGCAATGAGTACTACACCAAAATTCACGAAGAACTTTCCAAAAAATATGGCGTGACCAAATTGACTGCCGCGCAAATGGGAGGGTTAGAATGTGGTAAATGCCACTATTAAAAAATTTATTAAGAGCTAATATTTATATACAATGTCATCAAACAAAAAATACTGGAAAAGTGTTGAAGAGCTAAACGAAAATAGTTCTATTGTTGAGGCGCTTAGAAATAATGAATTTGTTGAGCAAATCCCAACAGATGAGTTTTTAGGAAACAAGAATGCATTAACGGATTCGTCAACTACACGTCGTGATTTCTTAAAGTATGTGGGTTTTTCTACAGCAGCAGCTTCGTTAGCCGCTTGTGAAGGCCCTGTGCACAGATCGATTCCTTATGTAATTCAGCCCGAACAAATTATTCCAGGTGTTGCAGATTATTACGCAACTTCCTTTTTTGACGGATTTGATTTTGCCAATTTATTGGTTAAAACCAAAGAAGGTCGTCCAATCAAAATTGACAACAATACGCTTGCAGGAGCCAAATTTACTGCCAATGCAAGAGCGCATGCTTCGATCTTGTCTTTGTATGACAGCATGCGATTGAAACAACCTAAAGTGGTTGGTAAATCAGCGACTTGGGCTGAGGTGGATGCCAAACTTAAATCAAGTGTGGCAGATGCAAAAGCCAAAGGAAAACAAGTTGTTTTGCTTACCGGTACTTTGGCATCGCCTTCTACCGAAAAAATTATTGCCGAATTTATTGCTCAAAACCCAACTGCTAAACATGTTGTGTATGATGCAGTGTCAGAATCGGCTGCGTTGGACGCATTTGAAGCGGTATATGGAGAGCGAGCCTTAGCTAATTATGATTTTTCTAAATCAAATTTAATTGTTTCTATTGGAGCTGATATCTTAGGAGATTGGCAAGGTGGAAATTACAATGGGGGTTATGCACAAGGTCGTATTCCTAAAAACGGAAAAATGTCACGTCATTATCAGTTTGAAGCCAACATGACTTTGTCTGGAGCTGCTGCTGACAAGCGAGTTCCAATGACTGCCGCCCATCAAAAACAAGCCTTAGTTTCGATTTACAATACCATTACAAATTCTGGAATAGCTACTACTAAAACGGCTAATGATGCTGCGGTTCAAAAAGCAGCACAACAATTGAAAGCAGCCGGATCAAAAGGAGTTTTGGTTTCAGGAATTCAAGACAAAAACGCACAATTACTCGTATTAGCCATCAATCAAGCGTTGGCAAGTGAAGCTTTTTCAACGGTTGGCACACGCCAAATCAGAAAAGGTTCAGCTGAAAAAGTAGCTCAGTTAGTCGCTGACATGAAAGCAGGCGCTGTACACACATTAATAATGAGCGGAGTTAATCCCGTTTATACTATGCCCGCAGCTTTAGGTTTTGAAGCTGCCTTGAAAAAAGTTACCACGTCTGCAGCCTTTAGTTTAAAAGAAGACGAAACCGCTTCGCTTACTTCGATTGCAGCACCTGTTCCTCATTACTTAGAATCATGGAATGATTTTATGCTTACCAAAGGAACCTATTCCTTACAACAACCTACCATTCGTCCTCTTTTTGATACCAAACAATTTCAAGATTGTTTATTGTCCTTAGTAGGAAATACAACTTCTTATTACAATTACTTGCAAGCTTCGGCGGCAGGAATTGTTTCAGGTTCATCTTGGAATACTGTTTTGCATGACGGAGTTTATGTGGGTGTTTCAGGAGGATTAACTGCAGGTGCAGCAAATTATTCAGCAGCAGCAACGGCTTTAGCTAGTGGTTCAGCAGCGAAAGGTTTTGAATTAATTTTGTACACCAAAACAGGTTTAGGCGATGGTCAACAAGCGAACAACCCGTGGTTACAAGAATTGCCAGATCCAATTACCCGAGTGTCTTGGGATAATTACCTATGTGTCTCTCGAGCTGATGCCGAAAAATTAGGTTTACAAAACAACAATGTAGCCAATGGTGGTCTAAACGGAAGTTATGCCAACATTACTGCCAATGGGGTTACACTTTCTAATGTACCTGTAATTGTTCAACCCGGACAAGCTATAGGAACGGTTGGATTGGCCTTAGGGTATGGTAAAAAAGCGGCTTTAAAAGAAGAAATGCAAGTGGGTGTCAATGCCTATGCCTTGTACCAAAACTTCAATCACGTGCAAGCTGTTAGCATTGCAAAAGCCAATGGCGAGCACGAATTTGCTTGTGTTCAATCACAAAAAACATTAATGGGTAGAGGGGATATTATCAAAGAAACTACCCTTGAAATATTCAATACAAAAGAGGCCAAAGAGTGGAACGTAATTCCGATGGTTTCTTTGGATCACAAAGAAGTTGAAGCGACCAAAGTTGATTTATGGGAATCATTTGATCGATCAGCTGGGCATCACTTCAACTTGTCGATCGACTTGAACGCTTGTACAGGTTGTGGCGCTTGCGTTATTGCTTGCCACGCCGAAAACAACGTGCCTGTTGTTGGAAAATCAGAGGTGCGCAGAAGCCGTGATATGCACTGGTTGCGTATTGACAGATACTATTCTTCTGAAGATACCTTTGCACAAGACGACGAGAAAAAAGAAAATTTCAAAGGATTATTTGGAGACAATGGATCATTAGGCGGATTCGGTGAGTTGGAACAAGCAGCCGACAATCCACAAGTGGCTTTCCAGCCGGTAATGTGTCAACACTGTAATCACGCACCGTGCGAAACCGTTTGTCCTGTAGCCGCAACTTCACATAGCCGTCAAGGTCAAAACCACATGGCCTATAACCGTTGCGTAGGTACGCGTTACTGCGCCAACAACTGTCCGTATAAAGTACGTCGTTTCAACTGGTTCTTATATAGTCAAAATAGCGAATTTGATTTCCACATGAACGACGATTTAGGCCGTATGGTTATCAATCCTGATGTGAATGTTCGTTCACGCGGGGTAATGGAAAAATGTTCGATGTGTATTCAGATGACACAAGCCACGATATTAAAAGCTAAAAACGAAGGAAAAGCTATTCAAGATGGTGAATTCCAAACGGCTTGTTCTAAAGCCTGTTCGTCTGGCGCTATGGTATTTGGAGATGTAAATGATAAAGAAAGCAAAGTAGCTGAATTGGCTGCCGAGGACAGAATGTATCATTTGTTGGAGCATGTAGGAACTAAGCCAAATGTGTTCTACCACGTAAAAGTTAGAAATTCGTAAATTAATTAATAAACAAGATAAAGGATTATGTCGTCTCACTACGAAGCACCCATTAGAAAACCTTTAGTTATAGGTGATAAATCATATCACGATGTAACCGTTGATGTAGCTGCACCTGTTGAAGGCAAAGCAAATAAACACTGGTGGATAGTATTTTCAATCGCTTTAGCTGCTTTCCTTTGGGGAGTTAGTTGTATTGTTTATACCATTTCTACCGGAATTGGAACTTGGGGATTAAACAAAACAGTTGGTTGGGCCTGGGATATCACAAACTTTGTTTGGTGGGTAGGAATTGGGCACGCTGGGACGTTAATTTCGGCAGTATTGTTGTTATTCCGTCAACGTTGGAGAATGGCGATTAACCGCTCAGCAGAGGCGATGACTATTTTCTCTGTAATTCAAGCGGGTTTATTTCCAATTATACACATGGGTCGTCCTTGGTTGGCCTATTGGGTTTTGCCTATTCCAAATCAATTTGGTTCTTTGTGGGTAAACTTTAATTCGCCCTTGTTGTGGGACGTATTTGCAATTTCTACCTATTTATCTGTTTCACTTGTATTTTGGTGGACGGGATTATTGCCTGATTTCGCCATGTTGCGTGACCGAGCTGTTACTCCTTTTACCAAAAGAATTTATACCATCTTGAGTTTTGGATGGAGCGGAAGAGCAAAAGATTGGCAACGTTTTGAAGAGGTTTCCTTGGTTCTTGCCGGTTTAGCTACCCCGCTGGTACTTTCGGTACACACCATTGTATCCTTTGACTTTGCTACCTCGGTAATACCGGGATGGCACACCACGATTTTTCCACCCTATTTTGTGGCGGGAGCAGTATTCTCCGGATTTGCAATGGTAAACACCTTGCTAATCATCATGAGAAAAGTATCTAAACTAGAAGCCTATATCACGGTTCAACACATCGAATTAATGAACATCGTAATTATGATTACGGGTTCTATTGTAGGTGTTGCCTACATCACGGAGTTGTTTGTGGCTTGGTACTCTGGAGTAGAATACGAGCAATATGCGTTCTTAAACAGAGCAACCGGTCCTTACTGGTGGGCCTATTGGTCGATGATGACTTGTAATGTATTCTCGCCACAATTCATGTGGTTCAAAAAATTGCGTACCAGCATTATGTTCTCGTTTATCATTTCTATAGTAGTAAATATCGGAATGTGGTTTGAGCGTTTTGTAATCATTGTAACCTCTTTACACCGCGATTACCTTCCATCTTCTTGGACTATGTTTTCCCCAACTTTTGTTGATATTGGAATATTCATTGGTACGATTGGTTTCTTCTTTGTTTTATTCTTGTTATATGCTCGTTCGTTCCCTGTAATTGCACAAGCAGAGGTTAAAACAATTTTGAAAACATCTGGAGAAAATTATAAAAAACAAAGAGAAGCAAATAAAGATTCACATCATGAGTAATAAAGTTATTTACGCCCTTTATAATGACGATGATGTTTTGATGGACGCGGTAAAGAAAACCCGTGCTGCACATCATCACATTGAAGAAGTATTCACGCCATTTCCGGTTCACGGATTGGACAAAGCCATGGGGATAGCCCCTACACGTTTAGCTATATGCGCATTTATATATGGCTGTATCGGTTTGTCTGTTTCAGTTTGGTTGATGAACTACATCATGATACAAGATTGGCCGCAAGATATTGGTGGAAAACCTAGTTTTTCCTACATCCAAAACATGCCTGCCTTTGTTCCGGTTATGTTTGAAATGACCGTATTTTTTGCTGCACACTTAATGGTAATTACCTTTTACATGAGAAGCAGATTATGGCCATTTAAGCAAGCCGAAAACCCAGATGTACGCACAACTGATGATCATTTTTTGATGGAAGTTGCCATACACGATAACGAAACAGAATTGGTAAGTTTTTTCCAAGCTACTGGTGCAGTAGAAGTTAAAGTAATTGAAAAGCATTAATTAGAACTATGAAAAGTGTATATAAAATAAGCCTTTTAGTGAGTTTTGCTGTGTTAGTTTCGTCTTGCCATGACAAATCGAAGCCTAATTACCAGTACATGCCAAATATGTATGAACCAGTAGGCTATGAAACCTATGGGGAATCACAAGCGTTTAAAAACGGCAAAGAAGGGCAGTTACCAGTTGATGGATCAATCAAAAGAGGGCAGGATGTGTATGCCTATCCAAACACGACAGCTGGCTATGATCTAGCCAAAGCAAATTTAAAATCTCCTTTAGATTCTTCAGCAGTCGATACGGACAAAGCAAAAGAATTATATGATATTTATTGTGCTATTTGTCATGGAACAGCCGGAAATGGAAAAGGCAAATTAGTAACCCAAGGAAAGTATTTAGGCGTTCCTAGCTACAAAGATCGACCCACTATTACTGCAGGAAGTATTTTTCACGTTCAAACCTATGGCTTAAATGCAATGGGATCGTATGCGAATCAATTGAGTGCACACGAAAGATGGATCCTTGCCGAGTATGTGTTAAAATTAAAAAGCGAATTATAATTATCGAACCAACTGATCTTATTAGATATGTATACATTTTCCAGTAAACTAAAAACTTTTTCACTAGTACTAATGATTATCGGTATTCTTGGGCTAGGGTATGGTTTTTTAACCGCTCCAAAAAATATTGAAGACGTTGAGAAAATACTCGCTGCTGATGCACATGGTCAACATGAAGCAACTGCAGTACACGCTGAGAATCAATCGCATCCTGCCACTGAAGCCAAAGTGGGAACAGATTCAGCAACCGATACCGTTCATGCCGCACACGATTCTACTGCGGTAGATACTGTTGCAGCTGCAGTAGCGCCAGTTGAGACACATCATGCCGAAGCTGCTCCAGCTCACGAAGATGCCCACGCAGCACACCAAGAACACCTGACACACGTTTTGCACCAATTGCAAAACAAACCCTGGTCTGCTTTGTATGTGGCTTGTATCTTTTTTCTATTGATATCTTTAGGAGTTCTAGTGTTTTATGGCATTCAACAAGTGGCTCAAGCTGGTTGGTCGCCTGTACTATTTAGAGTAATGCAAGGCATCACGGCCTACTTGCCTTGGGGATCAGTTATCTTTTTCGTTTTATTAATAGCTTGTGGTTTACATTTGAATCATTTATTCATCTGGTTAGATCCTGAAGTGGTAGCCCACGACAAATTAATTCAAAACAAAGCAGGGTACTTAAACTTTCCATTTTGGATTATCCGTGCGGCCATCTTTTTAGCCGGTTGGAATTTATACCGTTATTTCTCTCGTAAAAATTGTTTGGCTCAAGATGAATCAACGGATAATAGTTTCTACAAAAAGAACTTCAATATCTCGGCTATGTTTTTGGTATTCTTTATCGTATCAGAATCAATCATGTCATGGGATTGGATCATGTCATTTGATCCACATTGGTTCAGTACTCTTTTTGGTTGGTATGTTTTTGCTAGCTTCTTTGTAAGCGGAATCACAACTATTTGTATGGTTACCTTATACTTGAAAGACAAAGGATATTTAGAGCACGTAAACACTAGTCATATTCATGATTTGGCTAAATTTATGTTTGGAATCAGTGTATTCTGGACCTATTTATGGTTCTCTCAATTCATGTTAATCTGGTATGCGAACATTCCAGAAGAGGTTACTTATTTTGTAACGCGTATTGAGATGTACAACTTGCCCTTCTTTGGCGCTGTTGTCATGAATTTTGTATTCCCTATATTAATCTTAATTAATACTGATTTCAAGCGTATAACCTGGGTGTTGGTTATGGCCGGAACTGTGATTCTACTTGGTCACTATGTTGATTTCTTTAATATGATTATGCCTGCAACTGTTGGTGATCAATGGTTTATTGGAATCCCTGAATTAGGAGCCTTATGCTTTTTCCTTGGGTTATTTATTTATGTTGTATTTACGGCACTAACAAAAGTTCCGTTGCTCCCAAAAAGAAATCCTTTCATTGAAGAAAGTAAACATTTTCATTATTAATATTTAAAGTAAAACAGATGACAAGTTTGTTGGTAATTACAGTTTTAATTTTATTAGCCGTTGCTTTATGGCAATTGACGAAGATTTTCGATTTAACCCAAGTTGGCGTTAAAAGAAATTCTCAAGTTGCAAGTGATAATGATAACAATGTGCAAGGATATCTCATGTTTGGCTTTTTGGCTTTCATCTATATTTTTACTATTTATGGATTGATTGAGTGGGGAGGATTAGTGTTGCACACACCGGCATCAGCTCATGGGGACACTATCGATAACTTGATGAACATAACCTGGGTTTTAATATTCATTGTACAAACTATTACCCAAGGGTTTTTGTATTATTTTGGATTCAAATACCGTGGAAAAGAAGGGAATAAAGCCCTGTATTTTGCAGACAATAATAAGTTAGAATTTATTTGGAGCATCATTCCTGCTATCGTGTTGGCTGGTTTAATTTTATATGGCTTATATGCTTGGACCAACATCATGTTTGTTGGTGAGGATGAAGAGGTTATTGAAATCGAATTATATGCACAACAATTTAACTGGAAAGCTCGATACTCTGGACAAGACAATGTATTAGGTAAAGCCAACGTGCGTTACATTGAAGGGGTTAATGCACTAGGAATTGATCCAGCCGATCCGAACGCCCAAGACGATAAAGTAGTTACCGAACTTCATCTTCCTCTTGGCAAAAAGATCCTATTCAAAATGCGTTCGCAAGACGTTTTGCACTCTGCCTTCATGCCTCATTTTAGAGCACAAATGAACTGTGTACCGGGTATGGTTACCCAATTTGCATTTGAGCCAATCTACACAACGCAGCAAATGAGAGACATGCCATTTATGCAGGAAAAGGTGGCTAATATCAATGCAATTAGAGCAAAGAAAAGCATCGAATTGGTTGCTAAAGGTTTGCCAGCCTTAGACCCGTACACGTTTGATTATTTGTTGCTTTGCAATAAAATTTGTGGCGCATCACATTACAATATGCAAATGAAAATTGTTGTGGACACTCCAGAAGACTACAAAAAATGGTTGGCCACACAAAAATCATTCAAAGAAGAATTACAAGCAGCTGCCGCGCCCGCTCCCGAAAAAGGTGCCGCTATGCCGGTTGATAGCTTAGCTGTGAAATCAGCGCCGATGGCTGCCCTTGTAAAATAATATTATATACTAATTTAAGAACGATAACCTATGTCAGCAGAAGCTCTAGATCACGCACACGATCACGCACACGATCATGATCATGAACACCACCATAAAGATACATT
This sequence comes from Flavobacterium psychrophilum, assembly GCA_945869365.1. GTDB lineage: Bacteria > Bacteroidota > Bacteroidia > Flavobacteriales > Flavobacteriaceae > Flavobacterium > Flavobacterium psychrophilum_J. The sequence continues at coordinate 20,811 of CAMBOW010000022.1, forward strand.
TGTAACCAAGTATATTTTCTCTATTGATCACAAAATGATTGCTAAACAGTATTTAATTACTGGTATCATTATGGGTGTAATTGGGGTTGCCATTTCACTTTTATTTAGATTGCAACTCGCATGGCCAGAAGAGTCATTTCAAGTTTTTAAAATATTTTTGGGTGAAAGTTATGCACCTAATGGTGTTTTGTTAAATGATAGATATTTAGCATTAGTTACCATTCATGGTACGATCATGGTGTTTTTTGTATTAACAGCTGCCTTGAGTGGAACTTTTAGTAATCTATTAATTCCGCTACAAATTGGTGCCCGCGATATGGCCTCTGGACTTTTAAATATGATTTCGTATTGGTTGTTTTTTCTATCGAGCGTTATCATGGTTATTTCATTATTTGTAGAATCAGGACCTGCCTCAGCAGGATGGACCGTTTACCCACCATTAAGCGCCTTGCCTCAAGCCATTAGCGGATCAGGAGCCGGAATGACTTTGTGGTTGGTATCTATGGCTATTTTTATTGCTGCCTCTCTATTGGGATCATTAAATTATATCGTAACGGTAATAAATTTAAGAACCAAAGGCATGTCAATGACAAGACTTCCATTAACGATATGGGCATTTTTTGTAACCGCTATTATCGGTGTTATATCGTTTCCTGTATTATTATCAGCTGCTTTGTTATTGATAATGGATAGAAGTTTTGGAACATCTTTCTTCTTGTCAGACATATATATTGCCGGAGAAGTGTTGCATTACCAAGGAGGTTCACCCGTATTGTTTGAACATTTATTTTGGTTCTTAGGTCACCCTGAGGTATACATTATCTTGTTGCCAGCTTTAGGAATCACTTCAGAAGTTATTGCAACTAATTCGCGTAAACCAATTTTTGGGTATCGAGCAATGATCATGTCAATTCTTGCAATTGCATTTTTGTCTACGATAGTTTGGGGTCACCATATGTTTATTTCTGGAATGAATCCGTTTTTAGGATCTGTATTTACTTTTACGACTCTTTTAATTGCGATTCCATCAGCAGTAAAAGCGTTCAATTACATCACCACGTTGTGGAAAGGAAATTTACAATTGAATCCAGCTATGTTGTTTTCCATTGGTTTAGTTTCCACGTTTATTACTGGAGGATTAACCGGAATTATTTTGGGGGATAGTACATTAGACATCAATGTACACGACACCTATTTCGTAGTCGCTCACTTTCACTTGGTAATGGGAATCTCAGCACTTTACGGAATGTTTGCTGGAATTTACCACTGGTTTCCAAAAATGTTCGGAAGAATGTTAAACAAAAACCTAGGGTATATTCACTTTTGGGTAACAGCTGTTAGTGCTTATGGCGTATTCTTCCCCATGCATTTCATCGGATTAGCCGGATTGCCTAGAAGATATTACACCAATACCAATTTCCCGCTTTTTGATGATTTACAAAACGTGAATGTCCTTATCACTGTATTTGCTTTAGTAGGAGGTGCATTTCAGTTGGTGTTTTTATATAATTTCTTCAGCAGCATTTTTTATGGAGAGAGAACAATACAAAACCCATGGAAATCGAATACTTTAGAGTGGACGGCTCCAATAGAACACATGCACGGCAACTGGCCTGGAGAAATTCCTCACGTACACCGTTGGCCATATGATTACAGCAAGCCTGGACATGATGATGATTTTGTTCCGCAAAACGTCCCGATGAAACCGAGTGAAGAAGAATTACATCACTAATATAAACTAAGCCTTTCCTAAGCGAAAGGCTTTTTTATTTCACCACTACATTTCCCTATATTTGCTTCATGAACGAGCATTTAAATCCCACCAATTCCAATTTCAATCCCGAAGAGTTAGATCTTGAAAAAAAGTTGCGTCCCTTATCATTTGATGATTTTTCGGGGCAAGAACAAATCTTAGATAACCTCAAAGTATTTGTTGAAGCAGCCAATCAACGCAATGAAGCACTAGATCACACTTTGTTTCACGGGCCTCCAGGTCTAGGCAAAACTACCTTGGCCAATATATTAGCCAATGAATTAGGCGTAGGCATCAAAATTACTTCGGGTCCAGTATTAGACAAGCCGGGTGATTTGGCGGGCTTACTCACCAATTTAGAAGAACGCGACGTATTATTTATCGATGAGATTCATCGGCTGAGTCCTATCGTCGAAGAATATTTGTATTCGGCTATGGAAGATTTCAAGATAGACATCATGATCGAATCTGGTCCTAATGCCCGTTCTGTTCAAATCAATTTAAATCCATTTACTTTAGTAGGAGCAACAACTCGTTCAGGTTTGCTCACAGCACCGATGCGTGCCCGTTTTGGAATCCAAAGCCGCTTGCAATATTACAATACCGAGTTGCTCACCACCATTGTACAGCGTAGTTCATCCATATTAAAAATGCCGATATC
>CAMBOW010000023.1 GCA_945869365.1 Flavobacterium psychrophilum
CAACATAAAAACAAAGACAAGGCCTTGAGCGTATTGCGTTCGCGTTTGTACGAACAAGAATTGGCCAATAAACAAGAAGAAGACGCCAAGAAACGTACATCTCAGGTGAGTTCGGGTGACCGTTCGGCCAAGATTCGCACCTACAATTATGCCCAAGGGCGTGTTACCGATCACCGTGTAGGCCTTACACTTTATGATTTGGGGAACATTATGAATGGCGACATCCAAAAAATTGTCGATGAGTTGCAGTTGGTGAACAACATGGAGAAACTCAAAGAAGCCAGTGAAGTGTTTTAGAAAGATGAAGAAATAAGAGACATTAAGAGAAAATTTGGTTATAAGCATGTAACCTACCACCTACCACCTACCACCTACCACCTAATCCCTACCGCCTTAAAACATATAAGTGACAATGCTGAGCGAGTACGTTCGGCATTTTTTTTGGTTAGAATTTACTGTTCAATTCAATTTATGCACCAAAAAACGAATTCAATCATTTTTTCAAAGCCAAAAATTAGCGTACTTTGTCGCCAAATTATCCGCATGACTACTGAACAACTTCTTTCCCAAATTCGCAGCAAACAATCCTTTTTATGCATTGGCTTGGATGTGGATTTGAACAAAATTCCGGCCCATTTACAACACACTGCCGATCCTATTTTTGAATTCAACAAAGCCATCATTGATGCTACGCACGATTTGGCCGTGGCCTACAAACCCAATATGGCGTTTTATGAAGCACACGGATTGGCCGGTTGGCAGTCGTTAGAAAAAACTATCAACTACCTCAATACACACTATCCCGAACAATTTACGATTGCCGATGCTAAACGCGGGGATATTGGCAACACCTCTACCATGTATGCCAAGGCCTTTTTGCAGGATTTGCAATTTGACAGCATTACGGTGGCGCCCTATATGGGCAAAGATTCGGTGGAGCCCTTTTTGGCCTTCGAAGATAAACACACTATTTTGTTGGCCCTTACTTCCAACGAAGGGGCTTTTGATTTTCAGACGCAAATGCCAGATGGTGAAGAACTCTACAAAAAAGTAATTGCCACATCCAAAAGCTGGAAAAACAGTCGCAATTTAATGTACGTGGTAGGCGCAACCAAAGCCGAATATTTTGCCGAAATCCGAAAATTGATTCCTGATAGTTTCCTACTGGTCCCAGGGGTAGGAGCCCAAGGCGGAAGTTTGGCCGAAGTATGCAAATACGGCATGAACAGCCAAGTGGGCTTGTTGGTCAATTCGTCACGTGGAATTATCTATGCCTCAGCCGGAGAAGATTTTGCCGAGAAAGCACGAGAAGAAGCCTTAAAGTTGCAGCAAGAAATGGCAAGTTTGCTTCCGGTTACTTTTTAATAAACTTCTGTCTCTCGGTTCCGCGATCACTTTGAATTTCAAGGAAGTAAATGCCTGGAGCTAGTCCGGCAACATTTACTGTGGTTTCGTTTTGGTTTGTAGAAAAAGCGTGCAGCAATTGTCCGGTTATCGAATATATGTTGGCATTTGTAACGGGATAATTAATCTCAGCAGCAATATTCAACTCCTCAGAAACAGGATTGGGATACACCCGAAAATTTGATTTATCAGCAATAGAAGGGGTACTTAAAGCGCCTTGTTGGTATACCCGCACATAATCAACTTCCATGGTGGTTTGCACAAAATTGGCGCTGATACTGGGCTCAATCGCTATATTTAGTAACAGATATTGTTCGGCATTAAATGGCCAAGTACTTGCATTTTTTACTGCCGGATTGTATACGTAATGCACTACATTGTCTACACTAAAAATGATGCTATTGGCTGTCCATTCCATGGTGTAGATGTGAAATTGTGAGGAAGCGGTAGCAATGGTTTGTCCGCCTAAGTTGGTCGTATTGCCAAAACTAGATGGAGTATGCATGGCGCTTTGCACATAATTTTGATTGCTTCCCCAATGTTCCATGATGTCAATCTCACCACAGGCAGGCCATGAAGTTGTACCAAATGTACTTGACCAATAGGCGCCAGGTTCGATGATATTTTTGCCCAACATCCATATGGCTGGCCAGGTTCCTGCTCCAGTTGCTAATTTGGCGCGTACTTCCACTCGTCCGTATTTGAAGCCAAATTTAGAATTCAATCGAGCCGAGGTGTATTGCTTGGTTTGGCCTTGGTTGGTGTAGACTTCTTTTTTTGCGGTAATACTTAAAACCCCATTGGCTTGGGAAGAATTGACTTGTCGGTTGGTGTAGTGCTGCAACTCCCCATTGTACCAACTGGTTCCACCGGGCAATTGGGTTTGGTGGTGCCATTTTAGGTTGTTTATGGCACCCGTTCCGTCAAATTCATCCGACCAAATCAAATTGCTAGTGGTGCTGGCGGTGCTCGTGTAGTAAAAATCATCCAGGTAGGCGACCACTCTAGACGTATTGTTTTCGCCATTAACTTGAAGTACGACGCGGTTAAAATCAGTTCGGTACACCGGATTTATCGAAGTGGGGTCTATATTGACAAAGGCATCAGTTGCAAAATTGAAGGTGATGGTTTGCCATTGGTTCAATACAACCGACTTGATAATTTCGCATTGGGTAGACCATGGTGCGCCCAATGACCCATTTTGAAGTTTTAAAGAAATCCGGTTGGGCTGAGTTCCAGTCAACCCACTTGAAGGCACATAAATTTTTAAGGTAAAAACCGCGCTGTTTGCCAAATTGAAATTGAATCCGGCATCAAAACGCACATTGGCATATTGGCCACCCACATCGGTATATTTGAGTACTTTGGATGAGGTATTGATTCCGCCTGAAAACGGATTAGAAAAGTTGTTGTCCATACCACAATCGTCGCCAAACCATGAAGAAATGGTGCTTGTGCCTTCAAAATTATCTTGGGCAAGCTGCACTTGAGCAACAACTAAACACGAAAAAAAGCATAAAACTAGGCTAAGTTGAGATTTCATTTGGGATTGTTTTTCGGGTACAAAAGTAATTGATTTAGCTTGATAAGACTTACAAATAAACTATACATAACCACTACATATTTTAAAGAGCTTTAAAATAAAGTCTTCGATTCCTTTCTTTTTTTGGTATTTTTACCCAAATTCAACCAAATGATACACTACTCGGTCTATTCGCATGCACACAGTTCACAATGGGTGACGTTTGTGCACGGTGCCGGTGGCAGTTCCTCAATTTGGTTTCAGCAAATCCGCGAATTCAAAAAACACTTTAATGTGTTGTTGTTGGACCTACGCGGACATGGCAATTCAAAACCCACACTCAAAACGGCCTTCCAACAAAAATATACCTTTGAAACTTTGGCAGGTGATATACTCGAAGTGTTAGATCATTTGCAAATTCAGCAATCGCATTTCATCGGCATTTCGTTGGGTACGATACTCATTCGTCAATTGGCCGAAATGCATCCAAATCGGGTACAAAGCATGGTGTTGGGTGGAGCCATTTTGAAAATGAATTTCCGTTCGCAATTGCTTATGCGTTTAGGGAATCTATTTAAATATGTGCTGCCGTATTTGGTGTTGTATCGCTTTTTTGCCTTTGTGATCATGCCCAAGAAAAACCACAAGGAATCCCGCAATTTATTCATCAAAGAAGCCAAAAAATTATATCAAAAAGAGTTCATCAAGTGGTTTAAACTCACCGCCGAGATCAATCCGTTGTTGAAGTGTTTTCGACAAGTAGAACTCAATATTCCTACCTTGTATGTGATGGGCGAAGAAGATTATATGTTTTTGCCTTCGGTGCGAAAAGTAGTCCAAAAGCACGTGAGTTCGGCACAGTTGTTTGTTGTTTCGGCCTGCGGCCATGTGGTCAACGTGGAGCAGCCGCAATTGTTTAATACAAATGTGATTGCCTTTATTCACAACCAATCCTAAAAAAAATAGCGAACAGTGTTGCTCGCTATTTTCCTAAACTAACTAAACAAAAAACCAATTTTAATACCCTACAAAGATGCGGTCAATATTGGCGTTCATACGTTAAAAATCTGTTATAAGTTTGTTGGCTTGCTGTTAATATTTTTGGTCTTGCAGTGCAAATACTTTTTGGAGTAAATCGGATGTTCTGGAGCTGCTGCTTTCTCGAATTTTAGTTTCTTCAATCGCAATCATCTTAAAGACACCTTCTAGTGCTTTTTGGGTTACGTAATCGTTGAGGTCTGGGTTTACTTTTGACACCATGGGAACCGAATTGTATTTGCTGATGATGGTATTCCACGCTTTATCGGCCCCTGCTTTCCCAATCGCTTGTTGTACCACCGGTTTAAATTTAGCATACAAAGAAGCGGAAGTTGCTTTTTGCAAGTAGGAAGTCGCTTCGGTTTTGTTGCCCATCAAAATCGCTTTGGCGTCGGTGAAACTCATGTTTTTGATGGCTTCTACAAAAACAGGTGTAGCTTCTTTAACTGCCATTTCTGCGGCGCGATTGATGGTTTTAATGCCTTCGTTGGTCAGGTTGCTCATCCCCAAACTATTCAAGGTGCTGCTTACTTTTTGTAATTCGGCAGGAACTGGAATTTTCACCAAGTCGTTCTTCAAAAATCCATCTTCGGCGGTGAGCAAATTTACTTGTTTCGATATGCCGTTTTGCAAGGCTTCTTTGAGTCCTCCCGCAATATCTACAGTGCTTGCTGATTCACTCGTTTTTACTGGCAATACTTGTTTGGTTGCATTTTGAATGAGCTGATTGAATTGCCCCCAACTCAATAGGGGTAATAGAAATAAGGCAAGCGCAATTTTTTTCATGGCTAATGGATTTTATTTTAGCCGTAAAAATAGGATTAATCCCTTACATGTTGACCCTTGAGCTGTTAATTAATTCCAAAAACAAATGCCTGTTTTCGTTCTTAATTATTTTATTAATTCCGTAAATTGCGGCCACAAAATCGACAGTATTCTAAAAATGGAACAAGCAAAACCCTATATTCCTGTTAATAAAGTAAGAATTGTAACGGCTGCCTCTTTATTTGATGGGCACGATGCCGCTATTAATATCATGCGCCGCATCATTCAATCAACCGGAGTTGAGGTCATTCACTTGGGCCACGACCGCAGTGTAGAAGAGGTCGTGAATACAGCCATTCAAGAAGATGCCAATGCCATAGCCATGACTTCCTACCAAGGCGGACACAACGAGTATTTTAAATACATGTACGATTTGTTGCAAGAAAAAGGGGCTGGCCACATTAAAATTTTTGGCGGTGGCGGTGGCGTAATTTTACCGACAGAAATAGCTGATTTACAGGCCTACGGTATCACCCGAATTTACTCACCCGACGACGGAAGAGCCATGGGATTACAGGGCATGATCAATGATTTGGTGCAGCAGGCCGATTTTCCTGTCGGTGATCAATTGGCCAACGAATTCGATCAATTGGCTACTAAAGTGCCTACGGCTATTGCTCGAATTATTTCGGCAGCCGAAAATTTTCCTGAAATTGCCAAACCTGTTTTAGACAAAATACATCAACTCAACCAAACGAATACGACTCCTGTTTTAGGAATTACAGGAACGGGTGGAGCCGGAAAGTCATCTTTAGTAGATGAATTGGTGCGCCGATTTTTGATCGATTTCCCTACCAAAACCATTGGGTTAATCTCGGTCGATCCGTCCAAACGCAAAACAGGGGGTGCCCTTTTAGGAGATAGAATTCGTATGAATGCTATCAATAACTCTAGAGTTTATATGCGTTCGTTGGCTACGCGTCAATCGAATTTGGCCTTATCCAAATACGTGGCCGAAGCTATTCAGGTGGTGAAAGCCGCCAACTACGATTTGATCATTCTAGAAACCTCAGGAATTGGCCAATCCGATACCGAAATCATGGACCATTCGGATGTTTCCTTATACGTAATGACGCCAGAATTTGGTGCAGCAACACAATTGGAAAAAATCGATATGTTGGATTTTGCCGACATGGTGGCCCTAAATAAATTTGACAAACGGGGTGCTTTAGATGCGATTCGTGATGTTAAAAAACAATACCAACGCAATCATAATTTGTGGGATGCAGATGTAGAAACGATGCCGATTTTCGGTACAATTGCTTCACAATTCAACGATCCCGGAATGAATACAGTTTACAAATCCATCATGGATAAAATTGTAGAAAAAACAGGAGCCGATTTAAAATCTACGTTCCAAATCACTCGTGAAATGAGCGAGAAAATATTTGTAATTCCTCCACATAGAACAAGATATTTATCTGAAATTGCTGAAAACAATAGAAAATACGATGAAACTGCTTTGACGCAAGTGGAAGTTGCCCAAAAATTATATGGAATTTACAAAACCATAGAAAGTGTTTCTAATAAAGATCTTTCTATTTCAAAAGCGGGTATCGACGACTCTTTTGTCATGCAGACGAAGGAAGAATCTCATCCTTTTTTGAAATTATTACTTAAAGAATTCGACCGGGTAAAAATGAATCTTGATCCATACAATTGGGAAGTAATTCTAACTTGGGACGAAAAAGTAAACAAATACAAAAATCCAATTTATAGTTTTAAAGTACGTGACAAAGTCATTGAAATTAAGACACACAGCGAAAGTTTATCGCATTCTCAAATTCCGAAAATCTCATTGCCAAAATACCAAGCTTGGGGTGATATTCTGAAATGGAATTTACAAGAAAATGTTCCTGGTGAATTTCCATTCGCATCCGGATTATATCCATTCAAACGAGAAGGCGAGGATCCTTCAAGAATGTTTGCTGGTGAAGGTGGGCCAGAAAGGACCAACAAACGTTTCCATTATGTAAGTGCTGGATTGCCTGCAAAACGCCTGTCAACAGCTTTTGATTCGGTTACCTTATACGGAAATGATCCTCATCTTCGCCCCGATATTTATGGAAAAATTGGAAATGCGGGAGTTTCGATATGCTGTTTAGATGATGCCAAAAAATTATATTCTGGTTTCGATTTAAGTCATCCGTTAACATCAGTTTCGATGACAATTAACGGTCCAGCGCCAATGTTATTGGGATTCTTCATGAATGCTGCCATTGACCAAAATTGTGAAAAGTTCATTATAGCAAATAATCTTCAAGTTGAAGTTGAAGAAAAAATCATCGAAATCTACAAGAAAAAAGGAACGACAAGACCAAGTTACCAAGGTGAATTGCCAGAAGGGAATAATGGTTTAGGTTTGATGCTTTTAGGTGTAACTGGAGATCAAGTTTTGCCTTTGGATATTTATAATGATATCAAAGTTAACTCCTTAGCACAAGTTCGTGGAACAGTACAAGCCGATATTTTGAAAGAAGACCAAGCACAAAACACGTGTATTTTCTCTACAGAATTCGCCTTGCGTTTGATGGGTGACGTTCAAGAATATTTCATCAAACAAAATGTTCGTAATTTCTACTCAGTTTCAATCTCAGGCTATCATATTGCTGAGGCTGGAGCGAATCCTATTTCGCAATTGGCATTTACTTTGGCCAATGGATTTACGTATGTAGAATACTACTTGAGTCGTGGCATGAACATCAACGATTTTGGGCCCAATTTGTCGTTCTTCTTTTCAAACGGAATTGACCCGGAATATGCAGTAATTGGCCGTGTGGCCCGTAAAATATGGGCAAAAGCCATGAAATTAAAATACGGTGCCAACGAACGCGCGCAAATGCTCAAGTACCACATTCAAACTTCGGGTCGTTCATTACACGCACAAGAAATTGATTTCAATGACATTCGCACCACGCTACAAGCCTTGTATGCAATTTATGATAATTGCAATTCGCTGCACACCAATGCCTACGACGAAGCCATAACCACGCCTACCGAAGAATCAGTGCGCAGAGCGATGGCCATACAATTGATTATCAATAAAGAATTAGGTTTGGCGAAAAATGAAAATCCAATTCAAGGGTCGTTTATTATTGAAGAATTAACCGATTTAGTGGAAGATGCCGTTTTACAAGAATTTGACCGAATTACCGAACGTGGAGGTGTTTTAGGCGCCATGGAAACCATGTACCAACGCTCTAAAATTCAGGAAGAAAGTTTGTATTACGAAACCTTGAAACACAACGGTGAATTTCCAATCATAGGAGTAAATACTTTTTTAAGTTCAAAAGGTTCGCCTACGGTAATTCCAGCCGAAGTAATACGCGCGACCGAAACCGAAAAGGCCTACCAGATTGCCATGTTAGATCAATTGCATCAAACCAATCAGGTGCAAGTAAAAGCCCAATTAGCAAGCATTCAAGACGCTGCTATTGCCAACCGCAATATGTTTGTTGAATTAATGGAAGCGACCAAAGTCTGTTCGTTGGGTCAGATTACGAGTGCGTTGTTTGAAGTGGGCGGACAGTATCGACGAAATATGTAGATTGAAGTCGTAATGTCGTAAAGTCGAAAGTCGTAAAGTCTAAAGGGTGGAGGTATACTAAGAACGGCTGTTACCAGAGACGAAAGACGTAGAGATGAGAGACAAGAAGCGGTTCTAAGAAGGTAACCTAAAACCTGTCACCCACAACCTACCACCTTAAACTGACAACTGAAATCAGAGACGAAAGACGTAGAGATGAGAGACAAGAGACGGTTCTAAGAAGGTAACCTAAAATCTATCACCTACAACCTACTACCTTAATCCGACAACCCTAACTAACACGTTAGTGTCTAAATCACAGCGAATCGTCTTTTTGTTTTTCGTTGAACTTCCGCATAATCTCTTTGCGTTTTTCTTCACTGGCTACTTTTTTTGCCTTGGCTTTATCTTGCTCTTTATGCAATTTGTCGTTGTGCGTTTTTATGTTTTTTGGATTATTTCTTCCCATTTAAATTCGGTTTTAAAAAGAATTTACTTCCCTATATTTTTTATGGGCAAATACCCAATGTGTAACTCGTCTTCGGGCTGATCTTTTGGCGCAATGGTTATTTGAAGCCCATAGCACAATTTGTCTTCGGCTCGAATCAAATCGCTTACCTTGTAGGATTCATCAATGTCTAGGCCATATTTGTCGTCAATGTGCGAGACGGCTCCCGGAAAATCGTAGTTTTTATAAAATTCAGAATTTTTAATTTCTTGTTGCGCCACGGCAAGATTTGGGGCAACAACCAACTTTTTATAATGGAATTCTTCCATTTCCTGCGGTAGATAGCCGCCCAAATTCAGAAAAAACAAAGCCAGTTCTTTGGGATTGTGTTCCAATTTTTCGACCACGGAAATTGTATAATCACCCACTTTGCTTACTTCGCGCCAAGAATCAATGTGAAATTTCCCTCTTACCTCAGGCCAAAAGGCATTAATCTGCGGAACCAAATCTGCGAGTTGTGTGCCAAGTCCAAAAAAAACATCGTGTTGCTCGGTGAGTCGGCCTGCGGGTCGGCAGCCAATGATGGTCATAAATAGTTTCATGGGATAAAAGTAAAGGGATTTGTGGTTCTATTAAAATTTAGCCAATTCTTTTTGTGGTGATTTATTTTAAAATACTTTTATGCTCGATTTTATCGTCAATCGTTTCATTTAAATTTCTTAGTTATGAAAAAAGCACTTGTTTATTTACTTGTAGTTTTTAGTCTAACATTCACCTCCTGCATTGGTCCGCAAGGAATGACGGGAGATACCGGATACAGTGCCGAAGCTGAAGTATTTGAATTGCGCAACATCAATTTTGATTACAATGCCGTAGACGGCTACACCATTTACCGCAGCCTCAATCCTACTATTTTTGGTTCGGATAATATTTTAATTTATCGCATGAGTAGCACCATCAATCCGCAAACGCCTGTTTGGCAATCTATTCCCAGAACACTTTTTTTAGGAAGTGGTGCAGAATTAGATTACGATTTTGATTTTTCGAGACAAGATTTTACCATTTATGCAGGAGGTAATTTTAATTTGTCTACCATGCCGGTGTACCTCACCAACCAAACCTTTCGGATTGTAATTATACCGGGTTATTTTTCTAACAAATCGGCGCAAAAGAATATCGATTATACCGATTACAATGCGGTAGTAAAGGCCTATCACATTCAAGAGTCGAAAGTGAAGCCATTGACAAATTAATTAAAAAAAACCGAAGGAAACTTCGGTTTTTTTATTGCGTATCATTTGCTTTTTGCCTGGTAGACAGAAGTCGCAATTCCAGCGATTAAACTCAGTACAATTATCAATAGCGAAAGCCATTCGGCTACAGGCAGGATTTCTTTAACCAGCATTTTTAGTCCTATAAAACTCAAGATGGCAATAATGCTATATTCCAAATAAGCAAATTTGTTTAGCATATTGGCCAAAAAGAAATAGAGCGACCGCAAGCCCAATATGGCAAATATATTGGAGCTAAATACCAAAAACGGATCGGCGGTAATGGATAAAATTGCCGGTACGCTGTCTAAGGCAAATACTACGTCCATCACTTCTATCACGACTAAAGCAATAAATAAAGGGGTTGCCAATCGCTTTCCTTGTTCTAAAATGAAAAACTGATTTTGGTTTGTGGCATGCGTAATGGGAATGAATTTGCCAATTAATTTATAAACTGTGGAGTGTTTTGGATCAAATGATTCTTCGTCTTTTTTGACTAGCATTTTAAAAGCCGTAAAAACCAAGAAAGCACCAAAAACATAGCTGATCCAATCAAACTGGTGGACCAAAAGGGTGCCAAAAAAAATCAAAATCCCGCGAAATACGATGGCCCCAATGATGCCCCAAAATAGGATGCGGTGTTGGTGTTTTTGTGCAATTTTGAAGGAACTAAAGATTACGGCAATCACAAAAATGTTGTCGGCACTCAGCGACAATTCAACGATATAACCGGTGATGTATTTTAAGGAAGCTTCAAGTGGACTATACTTTTCGGGGTTGTTGACGGCATCGCTTTGGTACAATAAATAGATAATACCCGAAAAGCAAAGTGATACACTCACCCAGATGAGTGTCCATTTGGCGGCATTTTTATTGGATATGATTTCGGCATTCTTGTGAAACACTCCCAAATCTAAAGCCAAGAAAAGCAATACGGTTCCAATAAATAAGGTCCAAAGTAGCATCAGTAATGGGTTTTAGAAACACAAATATACAGGTACTTTATGGTTTGTGTATTTTTCTGTTGGTTTTCTTTTATTTCGGATTTGTTATTAACAAATCTTTATATTTTTATTTATACCTATAAAAAATTAAGGGGTAAGTAGATTTAAATGCAAACAATAATTATATTTGCGTCAAAATTCAGGGGGTATAAATTAAAATTTAATTAGTATGGCAACTTTACGTTTTCAAGCATTAAAAGAAACATCGGGCAGAAAACCGGTAAAATTTGAAGAATCAGATAGAAAGTCAACTATTTTTGGTTCAAACGTGTTTAACGAAAAAGCAATGAAGCAATTCTTGACTTCAGATGCCTATAAAGCCGTACAAGATGCGGTGCAACACGGAACAAAAATTGACCGTAAAATCGCCGATTATATTGCATTGGGAATGAAAGAGTGGGCTTTGGCAAAAGGAGTTACCCATTATACCCATTGGTTTCAGCCTTTAACAGGAACTACTGCCGAAAAACACGATGCCTTTTTTGAAACTTCCTATGACGGTAGCGATCCAGTTGAAAAATTTGGAGGAGGTCAATTGGTGCAACAAGAACCAGATGCCTCTTCGTTTCCAAACGGGGGTATTCGTAATACATTCGAAGCACGTGGATATACCGCTTGGGATCCAACTTCACCCGCCTTTATTTTTGGAACTACCTTATGTATTCCTACCGTATTTATTTCCTATACCGGAGAAGCATTAGATTACAAAACCCCTTTATTGCGCGCCTTGAATGCGATAGACGAAGCAGCAACCGATGTGTGTAAATACTTTGATAAAAATGTGAAAAAAGTAACCGCAACCTTGGGTTGGGAGCAAGAATACTTTTTGATCGATACGGCTTTGGCCAACACCCGTCCTGATATTTTGATGACCGGTCGTACCTTATTGGGTCACGCCTCGGCCAAAGGACAACAATTAGACGACCATTATTTTGGTTCTATTCCAAGTAGAGTGTTGTCATACATGCGCGAATTGGAGCAAGAGTGTATGTACTTAGGCATTCCCGTTAAAACCCGTCACAACGAGGTGGCTCCCAACCAATTTGAGTTGGCACCCATTTTTGAAGAAACCAACTTGGCTGTAGACCACAACTCCTTGTTGATGGACGTGATGCAAAAAGTGGCTGAGCGTCACGATTTTAAAGTGTTATTCCACGAAAAACCATTCAAAGGCGTAAACGGATCTGGAAAGCACAATAACTGGTCTTTGGCCACAGATACAGGTGTAAACTTGTTGAGTCCAGGCAAAACGCCAATGAGCAACTTGCAATTCCTTACGTTCTTTATCAATACCATCAAAGCCGTAAATAAGTACGAATCGTTATTGCGCGCCTCGATTGCCTCAGCCAGTAACGACCACCGTTTGGGAGCCAACGAAGCGCCACCAGCCATTATTTCGGTATTTATTGGTCAACAATTGACCAAAGTATTGGCTGAATTAGAAGGCGTTTCAACTGGAAAATTATCACCCGAAGAAAAAACCGATTTAAAACTAAACGTAGTAGGTAAAATTCCAGACGTTTTATTAGACAATACCGATCGTAATAGAACTTCACCGTTTGCCTTTACGGGTAACAAATTTGAGTTTAGAGCAGTAGGATCTTCAGCCAATTGTGCCAATGCCATGACGACATTGAACACCATTATGGCCAAACAATTGAAAGACTTTAAACAAGAAGTTGACGCTTTGATTGCGAAAAACGACTTGAAAAAAGACGAAGCCATTTTTAACGTGTTGCGCGAATACATCAAAACCTCTAAAAATATTTTGTTTGAAGGCGATGGATACAGCGATGCTTGGCAAGCTGAGGGTAAAAAACGTGGCTTGAGCAATTTTAAAACCACACCTGCCGCATTGCAAGCCAAAGTGTCAAAAGCCGCTTTAGATTTGTTCCAAGAAATGAACGTCATGAACCACATAGAGGTAGAAGCCCGTTACGAAATTGAATTGGAAGAATACACCAAAAAAATCCAAATTGAAGGACGAGTTTTGGGTGATATCTCGAGAAACCACGTAATTCCAACGGCCATTCGTTACCAAAATACCTTGATCGAGAATGTGAAAGGCTTGAAAGAAATATTCGGAAAAGATTTCGAAAAAATCGCCAAAGAGCAAATTAACATCATCAAAGAAATTTCGGCGCACATCGAAGGAATCAACTCAAAAGTAGAAGACATGACGCAAGCACGCAAGAAAGCAAACGCCTTGACTGATGCCCAAAAAATGGCCGAAATGTATTGCGACAAAGTGAAGCCTTATTTTGATGTGATTCGCGAACACTGCGATAAATTAGAATTGATCGTAGACGACGAAATTTGGACCTTAACCAAATACAGAGAATTGTTATTCACCAAATAACAAGGCTAAACCTTAGTGGTTATAACACCTGTTGCGCTTCCAAGCAACAGGTGTTTTTTTATTCAAAAAAAACTGTAACTTTCCCTACTCTATATGTTGTGTATGAAACTGGGAATTTTTGTAGTGTGCTGTGTTTTTTTATCGCTATCGGTTGTGGCACAAGACCAGTTTTCAGTCTATTTTGATTCCAATAAATTTACGTTAACACCCAAGGAAACTACACGATTGTCTGACTGGGCCAAAGCCCATGCAGGAGCTAAAGTCTTGGGCGCTCATGGCTTTTGTGACGAAGACGGCAGCAGTGCAATGAACGATACCTTGGCTAAAAACAGGGTGAATACCATTTTTCAACTGTTGCAAAACCAAATTCAATTTCGGGCAGATTTTAGTTCTCGAAGTTTTGGCGAATTGCACCAGATGAGCACCACCAAAGCCGAAAACCGCCGAGTGACCTTGTTTTATTTGCAACAAAATGATTTGTCACGCGAAAATGAACTTTTGGGAATTGTTGTGCCCGAAGCCAAAGTGGTTGAGCCCAAGCCCATCATCCCATATCCCACGCAGTTGGTTTTTGAAAATCCGGATGGCAGCCAATCCACTTATGAGTTAAGTCAGGAATTTATGCAAACCGTTACGGCGGCTCAGTTAGGGGACAAAATCCGTTTAAAGGATTTAAATTTTGTCATCAACACCTTTATGGTCGAGAACCGTTCTAAGCCCAAATTATATGAATTGCTTTTGGTGATGCAGCGCAACCCCGAATTGAAAATTGAAATACAAGGCCATTTGTGTTGCATGCCTTCAGATAAACAAGATTTATCTTCCCAGCGCGCCAAAGCAATCAAGAATTTTTTACTCATGAAAGGCATCGACGAAAATCGGGTAACCTACAAAGGCTTTGGCAGTACACAGCCGCTTTTTCCTATACCCGAGAAAGACGAAAGCCAACGCGCTGCCAATCGCCGCGTCGAAATTGTAATTACCGCTAACTAAAAGAGAAAGCCATGAAAAAATCGTTGCTCCTTCTGGTCTTGTTGTTGTTCACGCATGTGGGATTTGCCCAAGACAAACTCACCGTTTTTTTTGATTTTGATCGCTACGAGTTAAATGATATTGCCCTCAAAAAACTAAACAATTGGACCCTTACTTCACCCGGCGTTGAGGTGACCAAAGTCTATGGATTTTGCGATTGGAAAGGAACCAATTCCTACAACGATTCCTTGTCGATCAAACGGGTGAATGCGGTAGTCGAGTTCATGAAAGACCACCAAATTAAAGTAAATGCAGGCTATGATGTGCGCGGGTTTGGCGAAGATTTTGAACAATCTAAAGTACAATCGGAGAATAGAAAAGTAATCATCGAATACCAAGATAAACCTGTCGAAGTCAAGAAAGAACCCCTGTCAGCCCTGCAACAAAAAATCAAAAGCGCAAACAAAGGTGACATGATCACGCTTGATAATTTGTACTTTTTTAATATGTCGCCTCGCTTGTTGCCCAAATCCAAACCCATTTTGTATGATTTGCTTTGCGCGATGCAAGAAAATCCGAATTTAAAAATAGAAATTCAAGGGCATATTTGTTGTCAAATTAAGGGTGATGTCTACAACTTATCGAACTCTCGGGCCCGTGCAATTTTTAATTTTTTAGTGAGTCAACGCATCAACCGCAAGCGACTTTCATATATTGGTTATGGAACTACCCGACCCATTTATCCTATTCCAGAACAAACAGAGCAACAAGAAAACGAAAACCGTCGGGTTGAAATTTTAATCAAAGACAAGTAGTTTCTCCCGCTAATTTATCTGCAAAAACCCAAAAATCGACGTGTTCGATAGCCAACTTCTCGCTATCTTTGCCGCACCAAATACAACACAAACGTATGAGTTCTGATGTTTCCAAAAGATACGCACAGCGCGGCGTCTCGGCTTCGAAAGAAGAGGTGCACAACGCCATAAAATCGATTGATAAAGGCTTGTATCCCAAGGCTTTTTGTAAAATCATTCCCGATCACCTCACCCAAGACCCCAATTATTGCCTCATCATGCATGCCGATGGCGCTGGAACCAAGTCGTCTTTGGCCTATATGTATTGGAAAGAAACTGGCGATTTGTCGGTATGGAAAGGAATTGCACAGGACGCACTCATCATGAATATTGACGATTTGTTGTGTGTGGGCGCTACCGATTCCATCTTACTTTCTTCTACCATCGGACGAAATAAAAATGTAATTCCAGGTGAAGTCATTGCTGCGATTATTGCAGGAACAGAAGAACTCATCAAAGAATTGTCAACCTACGGTGTGGAAATTCACAGCACGGGTGGCGAAACCGCCGATGTGGGTGATTTGGTTCGAACGATCATTGTAGATTCTACGGTTACGGCGCGCATGAAACGAAACAAGGTAATTGACAATGCACGCATCCAAGCGGGTGATGTGATTGTGGGCTTATCTTCATTTGGGCAGGCACATTACGAGAAAGAATACAACGGCGGTATGGGCAGCAACGGATTGACTTCGGCGCGACACGATGTGTTTAGTCACGAGTTGGCCAGCAAATACCCAGAGAGTTATGACGCGGCGGTTCCTGCAGATTTGGTGTATTCCGGACAAATTGGACTCACCGAACACATCAAAGACGTGACAATCAACGCCGGTAAGTTGGTGCTTTCTCCCACACGTACCTATGCGCCCGTCATCAAAAAAATACTCGATCAATTTACTCCGCAAGAGATTCATGGCATGGTGCATTGCAGTGGCGGTGCCCAAACCAAGATTTTGCATTTTATAGATAACTTACACGTTATAAAAGACAATTTATTTCCAGTTCCGCCTTTGTTTCAATTGATCCAAGCCCAATCCAACACCGATTGGAAAGAAATGTACCAGGTGTTTAATTGTGGCCATCGCATGGAATTGTATGTGCCCGAATCTATCGCTGCCGAATTGATTGCCATTTCGGAATCATTTGGTGTTGCGGCACAAATTGTAGGTAGAGTAGAAGCGAGTGCTACCAAAAAACTCACCATCCAAAGTCCTTACGGTACTTTTGAATACTAAAATATTATGGTAGTAAATCCCAAAAACGGTATCGATCAGTTGTTGTTTGGCATGAGTCAAGCCGATGTGCAAGCGCGATATGGAGCGCCTGACAAGATGTTTCAGGACGAAGAAGAAAACAACATCTGGGTGTACAACGCAAAGCAATTGCGCCTCACCTTTTATGCCGATGAGCAGTTTAGATTGGGCTACATCATTACCGCCAATCCAGCTGCTGAAGTGTTACAGCATAAAGTGATCGGCTTAGCGATACAAGATGTGAAAGCCAGTTTACCATTTAAAAGTTGGGAACAAGAAGATTTTGACACCACCGAAAATCACTTCAACGAATCGAATTGGCTGATTTTGCAAGCCGAGTTTGGCCGCGTCATCCGACTGGAATTGGGCGCTATCATCAAAGACGACGAGCACTTTGATTGGAAGTTTGGAGCCAAATAAAAAAAGGGATTTTCTACAACTAGAAAATCCCTTTTTTTATTGGAAGTTAATCCGATTTATTTTTCAGGATTTGCAGGGCCACTGGCTGCTGGAGCTCCTTCTAATAATTGCACTTCAAAAATAATATTGGCATTGGGTGGAATTACACCGCCAGCGCCACGTTCGCCATAACCTAATTTGGCTGGGATAAAGAAGATGGCTCTTTCATTCATGGTCATGTTTCCTATTCCTTCCAAGAAACCAGGAATCAAGCCTTCTTTTTTACCGTATTCAAATGGGAAGGGTTGGTAGCCATTTTGGCTGGCGCGGTTTTCGTCATAACGCTCATATTCTTTGGCTACTTCGGCTACGCTGCTGTCAAATAAACTTCCGTCTTCTAAGTAACCGGCATAATGAATGTAAACCGTAGAACCATCTGTAGGTTTCACCCCGTTACCTGGAACCAAAGATTTAAAGGCTAAACCAGTTGGCGAAACCGTTGAGGATGAACGAAGGTCGCTTAAGTAAGCTACTTTTTTGGCTTTTACCGGAGCGATTTTTTCATCATACAATTTCTTGGCTGCGGCTTGCTCTTCACCTTGTTTGGCTTTAGTAGCGGCTTGTTCTTCGGCCAATTTCTTGTCGTCTTCGGCTTTGTTGGCAAAGTAGTCTGTGAATGTTTTTACGGCATTAAAGGTTTTGGCCGCAGCGCCTTTGCGCACGATAGTTACTTTGTTCATTAGGTCATCTTGCACGATGGCATTTACCACATCTTGTCCTACCGTTACATACCCAAAAATGGTATGTTTTTCATTAAGCCATGACGTCTCTTTGTGCGTGATGAAAAACTGAGAACCGTTGGTTGCTGGACCCGAATTGGCCATGGCTAAGATACCGGCTTTGTCAAATTTAAACTCAGGAACAATCTCGTCTTTAAAGCTATACCCTGGACCGCCCGAACCGTTTCCGGCAGGGTCTCCTCCTTGAATCATAAAATCTTTGATTACTCGATGGAATTTAAGTCCATTATAAAACGGTTTTCCTTTTAATTTTTCGTCTGTTACATTCGGGTGATTTCCCTCAACCAAAGCCACAAAGTTGGCTACTGTGATGGGTGTTTTTTGGTATTCCAATTGCACCACAATTTTACCTTTGGCGGTTTCAAATTCAACAAAGATTCCGTCTTGCGATTTGGCTGCCGGTTTTACTGCAGTTTTTGACATTGGTTTTGCAACTGGTTTTTTGGCTTTTTGCGCAAAACCGAAGCTAGCGGTTAGGAGTAATAAAACAATGAGTTTTGTTTTCATTTTACAGGTGTTAATAGTCCTTACTTATTTTGCAATGGCAGGGATTTCAGGTTAAGTCCCTTGGGGGTTTATTTAATCAATTCAACTTCAAAAATAATGTTGGCATTGGGCGGAATAACGTTTCCGGCTCCTTGCTCCCCATAGCCCAAATTGGCGGGTACAAACAAGAGAGCTTTGTCTCCGAAATTCATTTTTTCTAAGCCCTCAATAAATCCGGGAATCATGCCGTCTTTTCGCCCGGCTTCAAACGGGATCGGTGTATATTGGTTGGCAGCTGCGCGCTGGGCGTCAAATTTACCAAAGGTTCGAGCCACTTCTTCCAAACTGGTGTCAAACAAATCGCCGCTTGCAAGAAAACCGGCATAATGAATTTGCACTTGTTCGCCAGCATTGGGCTTTGTTCCCTTTCCTTTTTTTACCAAAAAGAACTGCAAGCCCGATTTGGTTACCGCTGCTTTGCTTTTTAAGCTAGAAAAATAGGCTACTTTTTGGGCTTTAACTAGTTTGTATTTGGCGTCGTAGATTTTCTTATTTTCTTCTTCGAGTGCTGCTGCTTTTTTATTTTCTTCTAATTCGGCACTAAAATAGGAAGAGAATAGTTTGGGTGCGTCAAGTTTTTCGGCTGCGCTTCCCACGCGAATGATGCTAATTTTTGTAATCACATCGTCTTGCGCAATCGCATTTACTACGTCCATTCCTTTGTCAACCACATGGCCAAAAATAGTGTGTTTGCCTTGCAACCAAGGAGTTGCGGTATGGGTAATAAAAAATTGAGAGCTATTGGTAGCAGGACCTGAATTGGCCATGGCCAAAATTCCTCCTTTGTCAAACGGAAGCTGGCTGATTTCGTCTTTAAACTGATAACCAGCATCGCCCGATCCATCGCCGTTGGGATCGCCACCCTGTATCATAAATTCTTCGATTACCCGGTGAAAGGTGAGTCCGTCATAGAAGGGTTTGCCTTTTCGTTTTTCATCGGTCACAAAAGGATGCTTTCCTTCAGCCAAACTTACAAAGTTGGCTACCGTAACGGGGGCATTTTCGGGATCCAATTGCAATAGGATAGTTCCTTTGTTGGTTTCGATTTCGGCATACAAGCCATCGGCCAAGTCGGGATGTGCTTTTTTACATGCGGTAAATGCAAGAGAGCTAAAAAGAATAAGCGTGACTAATTTTTTCATGTTATTGTTCACTACTAGGAAATGTTTCGGACGCAAAATCGGTAAGATTTACCGTGCAAATTAACGGAATGTTTTGTGAAATTCGTCGGTTGTCGCCATGATAGCCATAGGCCACGTGTGAAGGGAATAAAAAGGTAACCGTTTCGTTTTTGTGCATCAATTTGAGTCCATTTCGAAGGCCAATGATCATTTTTTGCTCTTTGTCTACCCGATAGGTTTGCGGGCGCAACTCCAATTCGGAGTAAATAATATTGCCGTCTAAATCTTTGATTTCGTAGGTGAAATGAGCGATATCGCCTTTTTTAGGTCGCAGGGTATCGTTGCTGTTTTTCACGTCGTAGCGGTACCAAAAACCTTTGCTAGAGGCTAAATATTTATGGATCGTATCTTTTTTAATAATCGAATCAATTTTGCGCTCTTCGCCAGCGACCAATTTTTTATTTCGGTCAATGGATTCCTTCAAAAAAGAGCCAGAAGAGTGCGAAATCGGGTTTCGTGCTTTTTGTTGCGAACAACAAGAAAGCAAAAGACCAGCAAAAACAAGGATGATAAGTTCTTTGTGAAATTTCATACAATTAAGATTGGGTGAATTGAGCAAGCAGCTCTTCAAATTTTGTAAGGGTATTGGCCAGGCTGTCTTCTGATTTTCCTCCGGCTGCATTGATGTGGCCTCCGCCGCTAAATTGCGTTCGTGCAAATTCATTTACATTAAAATCACCCTGCGATCGGAACGAAATTTTAACCAAATTTTCGTCGCGGTGTTCTATAAATATAGCGGTAAACACGATGCCTTGTATCGATAAACCATAATTTACGATGCCTTCGGTGTCTCCTTTTTGGTAATGAAACTCATCTAAGTCGGCTTGAGAAAGGAATGTATAAGTGGTTTTTTGAGCCGGAAACACCTTCATATTTTGAAACGCGCGTCCCATGAGTTGTAAGCGATCAAAGGAGCTGTTCTCAAATAACAATTCGGGGATTTTGCTGTTCTGTACGCCCAAATCGATCAATTCGCCTGCAATTCGGTGCGTTCGGCCAGTAGTTTTTGGAAATCGAAACGAGCCCGAATCAGTTAATATTCCGGTGTATATGCAAGTCGCAATGTTCGTATTGAGTTTGGCTTTGTCGCCCAACACTTCAATAAAGTCATAAATCATCTCGCAAGTAGAGCCATAAGAAGTATCCGAAAAAGTAAACTCGGCGAAGGTATCCGGTTTTTCGTGGTGATCGATTAGGATAAAAGGGGCTTTAACGGTTTTTAAAACCTGTTCCATTTCTCCCGTTCGGTGTAATGCATTAAAATCTAGGGTAAAAATCAGTGCCGCTTCTTGTATGATTTTGCTGCAGTGTGCTTTGTTTTTTTCGTAGACCAGCACTTCATTGGCCGCAGGCATCCAGCTTAAAAAATCGGGGAATTCGTTGGGAGAAATCACTACAACTTCGTGCTGATACAATTTCAAGTAATGAAACAAAGCCAAGGTAGAACCCATCGCATCGCCATCGGGGTTGCGGTGCGGAATAATCACAATCTTTTTTGGGGATTCCAAAAGAGTTTGAATGGCTAAAATATCGGCTGCTTTCATACGGACGCGAAGTTACATTTTTTTCGTAAAAAGTAAAGAATTTAACAGCTTCTTACCAATTTACTTCACCAAAAAAAGCCCCAGGCCCACAGCCAAGAGTCCGATCAAGATGCTGCTGCCCAAATAGAATAAAGCCAAACCGTAATTCCCCTGCTGAAATAAGCGCAGGTTTTCATAACTAAAAGTAGAAAAAGTAGTATATCCACCACAAAATCCAGTGACTAATAACCACTTTAAGG
This sequence comes from Flavobacterium psychrophilum, assembly GCA_945869365.1. Taxonomy (GTDB): domain Bacteria; phylum Bacteroidota; class Bacteroidia; order Flavobacteriales; family Flavobacteriaceae; genus Flavobacterium; species Flavobacterium psychrophilum_J. Next base: position 21,186 of record CAMBOW010000023.1, read on the forward strand.
TGGCGTTATCGTTGCCTGATTTGTCTATGGAACCAATCAAAATTCCGATAAGCAAACAGCCTGCGATATTGGCTACAAATGTGCCTATTGGGAAGTCCTGGTAAGTAAATTTTTTGAAGAATTCACTCGTCAAATAGCGCAACACACTGCCCAAAGCACCACCCAATGCAACCAGTAGTAGCGGACGCATCATTTGGAGGTGGCGATTACAAAATTGAGTTTTAGTTTCACGCCAATTTGCATCAAATCAACTAAATCTTGCACTTTGTTGTCGGCCGGCACCCGAAGCAGCACTACATTGTCGTGGGCAGCTGTCGTTTTTTGAAGCAAAACAGTTTCCAATTGATCAAAAGGCACCGCCTCTTTGTTGATGTAATACAAGCCGGCTTCGGTAACCGAGATGGACACGTGGTCTTTATTCGTGGTTTCGTTTGATTTGGCTTTGGGTAAGGTCAGTTTAATCACGTTGGGATTGGCCAAAGTAGAAATAATCAAAAAAAACAAAAACAAAAAGAACATGATGTCGCTCAACGATGACGTTGGGATTTCGGCGTGAAAACGTTTGTTTCTTTTAATGGCCATGTTGTGGTTCTTGAATGGTGTTGATAATTTCTAGGGTCTGTTTTTGCACTTTCAAGCTGAAGCTGTCAATCATCATATTAAACAAATGATACGCCGAATACGCTACAACTCCCACCACCAAACCGGCGCCGCTGCTGATCATTTTCTCGTATAATCCGCCCGAGATGGTTTGGATGTTTAAATTTCCGGTCGTAGAAATGGTATGAAATATTTTAATAACCCCCGAAATGGTTCCGATGAAACCCAAAATAGGGGCAATTCCCGAGATCAATCCAAGATGTCCCAATCCTTTTTCCATTTGGGCAATTTCTACGTTGGCTGTTTTTTCCATCACCGATTCAATTTCATTAATCGGGCGACCAATGAGGCAAATGCCGCTTTTTAAGATATTGGCTGAGGCCGAATTGTCTCGGCTGCACAACAAAATCGCGTTGTCAATTTTTCCAGATTTGAGTTGAATTTTAATGTCGTTGACCAAATTGGCTTCTTGTTTGGCCGCTTTTTTGATGGATAAATACCGTTCAATTGTTAAATAAACGCAATATACCAACAAGAAGATGATTGGAAAAATCATGATTCCTCCCTTTAATACAAATTCCAAATACGAGATGTTTTCGGTTACGCTCACCTCAGTAGTTGCCGGACTAGTAGCTGCAGCAGCGATGCTGTCGGTTAGTGCATTTGCCTGTAAAATAGTGGATAGTAGGGTCATAGGGTATGTAAATTAAGTATGGTACAAAAGTGCATAAAAATATAAAAAACTGCCAGCGGTGTAAGTAGAGTTATAAACAGCTTTATACACAATTACCTTAACGCAACTGCGGGAATAAATCGTATATAAACTGGTTGATAAATTCATATTATTTTTCAAAAATCTAATTTTCGGTTTCAATTTTTAACTCTATTTTTGCGCATGCAACACAACGTACTTATTTTAGATTTCGGATCGCAATACACCCAACTGATTGCCCGACGCGTTCGCGAATTGAACATCTTTTGCGAAATTTTTCCTTACCACAGTTTTCCAGCTGATTTATCCACTTATA
>CAMBOW010000024.1 GCA_945869365.1 Flavobacterium psychrophilum
TTATCTACCGATGCATACAAACTCAAGTCAATGCAGGCATGGGCATATTTGGTAAAATCACCGCCGTTTTCTTTAGCCAATTTTTCTACCATTGGCGCTACAGCATAACCAGTTGATTTGGCAGCGTATAAATTTAATTGTGCCGACAACAAATCTTTTTCAGCAGGCAAATACATTTCCTTATACATTTCGCCCGCCATCTCTAAAATGCCTGGAGCTATTTGGGCGCGTTTGGCCGCATCGGCTTTTACATACCCATCCAACTGACGACCCATGGTTCGGCTAATGGTTCCAAAAAAGGTGGTGCGCAACAATTGTTGCAAGTAGTTGTCGTGACGCGCTTTTTCATTGGTCATGGCATAAAACGCATTGATGTTTTTTACTGCCGTACCGTATTTGGCTTTGTTGGCAGGTTTTTGTGCCCATTTGTCAAATTTGGCTTCTTGCACCGCTTTAGATTTGGCTGTTTCAAACTTGGATAAGGCATCAATCATTCCTTGACGATTTTTCCAGTAGTTGGCTGTTCCAGCAAATTTTGAGGCATATACCAATCGCAAAGCATCGCTTTGGTCCATGTATTTCTTCATGTTATCCATTCCAGTTTTGGCTCCTTCAACCCAAGCAGGATAAGCAAATTTTACGTTTTGCTCAATTCCACCGGCTGGCAACCAACGGTTGGTTCTTCCGGGATACCCCAAAATCATGGCATAATCATTTTCTTTTACACCGCCCATGTTTACAGGCAAATAATGTTTGGGTTGCAACGGCACATTGCCCGCTGAGTAATCGGCTGGGTTTCCTTCTTTGTCGGCATATACGCGAAACATAGAGAAATCGGCGGTGTGGCGTGGCCATTCCCAGTTGTCGGTATCGCCACCATATTTTCCTAAGCTCTCTGGTGGAGTTCCCACCAAACGCACGTCTTTATAATCTTGGTATACAAAATAATAGTATTCATTTCCTTGAAAAAACGGACGAACCGATACGGTGTATTTCCCGCCTTCGTTGTTTTCTTTTTCAATTACGGCCATCTCGGCAGCAATGGCTTTTTCGCGCTCGGCCTCTGACATTTGTGGATTTACTTTGGCCAAAATTCGTTTGGAGCAATCGTCCATGCGCACAAAGAAACGCACGAATAAACTCGACGGTTTCATTTCGGCGGCTCTGTTTTCGGCCCAATAGCCATCTTTTAGGTAATTTTTTTCGGCCGATGAAAGCTCGGCAATGGCATCATAACCACAGTGGTGATTGGTGAGTACCAAACCATCTTTAGAAATAATCTCGGCTGTACATCCTCCATTAAACTGCACAATCGCATCTTTTAACGAGTGGTTGTTGATGCTGTAAATTTCTTGAGCGGTGAGTTGCAAGCCCATTTTTTGCATGTCGCGGTGGTTGAGACGTTCGATGAACATCAAAAACCACATGCCCTCGTCGGCTTTGACGCTCATGGGCAATAATAAGATCCCTACTACGAAGGAAACAATAATTTTTTTCATGTGATGTAATTTTATTTAGACGGAGCGAATATAAAATATTTTTTACTGCTACCTTCCTTTATCGGTTTCAAATTCGCACCCAAAAGCTGTTAAATAAATTAACTATTACCTAATAATAAGTTGATTTTTCACTCCATAACATAACAATTAGTTAGTCATAAGCACACATTTACTTTGCAATTCTGAACCAACTTTGCAAGAAACTACGTGAAAAATAAACGAAAAGTAGAGCTGGTCGTTCTTTCAGACGTGCATCTGGGCACCTATGGCTGTCACGCCGAGGAATTACTCAAATACCTCAAATCGATACAAGCCGAAACAGTAGTTCTAAATGGTGATATCATTGACATGTGGAACTTTAGCAAAAGTTATTTCCCTGCAGCACACATGAATGTGTTGCGACACATTATTAAAATGTTGGCCAACGGCACCAAAGTAATTTACATTACAGGCAATCATGACGAGGCCTTGCGCAAATACACCGATTTGGTTATGGGCGATTTTGAACTCGTGGACAAACTCGTCTTAGATTTGGACGGAAACAAAACCTGGATTTTTCATGGCGATGTATTTGATTCGTCTACCATAGGCTACGCCAAAATTATAGCCAAAATTGGGGGAAAAGGCTATGATTTATTGATTTTGATCAACAGCCTAGTAAACTGGTTTTTGGTTTTGTTTGGAAAAGAAAAACGCAGCTTCTCCAAAGCCATTAAAGACAGCGTAAAAAAAGCAGTGGCCTTTATCTCCAATTTTGAAGCGACCGCGGCCGAGATTGCCATCGAAAAAAAGTACAGCCATGTGGTTTGTGGGCATATTCATAAGCCGCAAATGAAACAAATTGATACCGAAAACGGCTCGGTAATGTACCTGAACAGCGGCGATTGGGTAGAAAACCTCACGGCCTTAGAATACCACAACAAAACGTGGAGTATTTATTACTACAACAACGCCGATTTTACAAAAGAAAATTCAGTAGAAGAAAACGACAAGATGGACATAGTGGCAAAAATTTTACAAGAATAGTCCCATGAAAATATTTTATGCCATTCAAGCCACCGGAAATGGGCACGTGAGTAGAGCAATTCAGTTATACCCTTACCTTCAAAAATATGGTGAAGTTGATTTTTTCTTGAGCGGATCAAATGCCAGCTTAGATTTTGATCTTCCCATCAAATTCCGAAACAACGGCTGTAGCTTGCATTACAATCCCTGTGGCGGATTAGATTATTGGGAAATTGCCAAAAATATCCATCCGATTGCCTTGTTCAAAGACGCAAAAAATTTACCCTTGAGCAACTACGATGTGATCATCAATGATTTTGAAGCGGTTACTTCCTTGGCTTGCAAGTTGCAAAATAAAAAATCAATTCAATTTGGCCACCAAGCCAGTTTTGTTTCTAAACTTTGCCCACGGCCAAAAAAAGGTGATTTTTTGGGCGAATTGGTGCTCAATAATTACTCGACATCTTCGCATACAATTGGCTTGCACTTCAAAAAATATGATTCCTTTATTTACAATCCGGTGATTAAGAAAAATATTTTGGAAGCCAACCCAACCAACAAAAAACACATTTCGGTTTACTTGCCTTCGTTTGATGTGGATTGCCTCGAAAAAGCATTTTTAGCACTACCCGATGTAGAATTTCATTGGTTTTTAAAAACCGTAAAAGAACCCTACCGACAAGGAAATATTCTGTTTTATCCGATCAATCAAGCGTTGTTTGACACGAGCTTGATACACTGCGACGGCATTATTACGGGCGGAGGATTTGAAACTCCTGCTGAAGCTCTGTATCTAGAAAAGAAAGTACTGTCTATTCCTATTGCCAATCATTACGAACAAGCCTGCAACGCCAAAGCACTAAAGCAAATGGGCGTCCCAACTCTACAGAAAGTAGATGGAAATTTTAAACTGGAAATTGAAAACTGGTTGAATTCGGCGCAAACTTACCCAAAAATAGAGGCCAACATTATTCCGGAAACTTTAGATGTATTATTTAGCCTGTAATTAGGCATTGAGCATCATCCACAATTTGTCTTTCAGTTCGGTAAGACCTTGTTGGGCCACCGACGAAATAAACAGATACGGAATACCTTTGAATTCTTTGTCCAATTGAATTTTCAATTCGGCTTTGAGTTCGTCGTCGAGCATGTCGCATTTGGAGATCACCAACAGCCGTTCTTTTTGTAACATTTCGGGGTTGTACTTGGTTAATTCGTTCACCAAAATATCATATTCGGCTTTGATATTTTCGGTATCAACCGGCACCAAAAACAATAAGGTTGAGTTGCGTTCAATGTGACGTAAAAAGTAGTGTCCCAAGCCTTTTCCTTCGGCAGCACCTTCTATAATTCCGGGTATATCGGCAATTACAAACGACTGAAAATCGCGGTAGGCCACAATACCCAAATTGGGTTTTAGCGTGGTAAAAGGATAATCGGCAATTTTGGGTTTGGCAGAAGTGAGCACCGACAACAAAGTTGATTTTCCTGCATTGGGGAAGCCCACTAAGCCTACGTCGGCCAAAACTTTTAATTCTAATACCATATCGAGTTCCAAGCCCGCCAAGCCTGGTTGGGCATATCGCGGGGTTTGGTTGGTCGAGCTGCGAAAGTGCCAGTTGCCCAATCCGCCTTTTCCGCCTTGGGCTACGATGCGTTTTTCGCCGTCTTCTGTAATTTCAAATAGTATTTCATTGGATTCTTTGTCGCGCACTACGGTTCCCAAGGGTACTTCGATGTATTTATCTTCGCCGTCGTGGCCGGTACTGCGGTCGCCTCCACCATCTCCGCCGTGTCCGGCTTTGATGTGGCGCGCAAATTTAAGGTGAAATAACGTCCAAAGTCCTTTGTTGCCCACCAAAAAAACATGGCCGCCACGTCCGCCATCGCCGCCATCAGGACCGCCTTTTTCGATAAATTTTTCGCGGTGCAAATGGGTTGATCCCTTTCCGCCTTTGCCAGAAGAAACAAATATTTTTACGTAGTCTACAAAGTTTCCTTCGGTCATAGTGTTGAGTTTAACGTGAACGGGTTAGGGATTAGAGTATAGAGTTTAGGGCTCACAGTTTACGATACCAAATGGGGTTTGCAAAATGAAAATTTGCACCTATTCTTTTAGTGTGTTGATGAGCACCTTATCTATTTTGGCGCCGTCCATTTTTTGAGCTTCCAACTCGAGTTTGTTCCAAATAATTTTTTCGCCTTCTTTGGGTATCGATCCCAATTCGGTAATAAAAAATCCGCTCACAGTGGTTACTTCGTAATCGTTGGTGAGTTCATCCATATCAAACGAGGTGAGAAAATCGTGCAATGAATATTGTCCGTCAACCAACCAACTGCCGTCTTCGTTGGCGACCAATTTGTATTCGTCGTCATCAAAATCGGAGGCATCGCCCACCAAGGCTTCCAAGATATCGTTGAGGGTGATTATGCCTTGAAAAACGGCATGTTCATCGACAATAAAGGCATAATGCACTTTGGTTTTTTTGAAGTGTTCCAAGGCTTTGTAGGCCGAAGTATGTTCAATGAGGTACACCGGTTCTTTGGCAATGGTCTCTAGATTAAAATTGCCTTTTTCAAAATTGGCAAACAAATCTTTGAGTGTCGCTACTCCAATAATGTCATCTAAACTTTCTTTACAAACCGGAAAAATTGAATGCAGTTCTTCTAAAACTTTTGCTTTCAATTCTATTGCTGTATCTTCTAGCGACAAATACTCAATGTCCGAGCGGTGCGTCATGAGCGAATTGATTTTGCGATCGCCAATATGAAACACCCGTTCCAAAATGTCTTGTTCTATTTCTTGTACCTCGCCTACTTCTGTACCTTCTTTGATAATCGCTTTGATTTCTTCTTCGGTTACTTTGCCGTCGGCAGTGGGTTTAATGTTGAGTAATTTGAGTAGCCCCTCTGTGGATATGGTGAGCAACCAAATGAATGGCGCGGTAATTTGCGAAATGAGGCGCATGGGCAAGGCCACGGCTTTGGCGATCGATTCCGGGTGATTGAGCCCAATTCGTTTGGGCAGTAATTCGCCCAAAACCAAAGAGAAAAAAGTTAAAATTACCACCACAACCACTACAGCCAAGGGTGTCGCATAGGGCTGAAAAAAAACATAACCTGAAAAGAACAGTTCTACATCGTGGGTAATTTTGTCGCCCGAATAAATACCGGTTAGGATTCCAATAAGGGTAATCCCAATTTGCACAGTCGACAAAAATTTATTGGGTGAATTGGCGAGATCAAGGGCAATTTTGGCGTTTTTATTCCCTTTTTTGGCCGAAGTTTCCAAGCGATTTTTTCGCGCAGAAATCAGGGCAATTTCCGACATCGAAAACACCCCGTTAAGCAGGATTAAAAAAAGAATAACAAGTAGTTCCATTTATTTTTTTGTTTTATTGTGGCATTTGCCTTGTGGCGATTAACCAGCTTGAATTGCGCTACAACCCATCAATCACCGCACTCAAGCGCTGGGTGATTTCTTCTATTTGGCCAATGCCATCTACCGCATGGAATTTTCCTTGTTGGTTGTAATAGGCCATCAAAGGTGCTGTTTTTTCGTTGTATTCTTGGTAGCGGTTTCGAATTTTATCTTCGTCTTGATCATCTGGTCGTCCTGATGTTTTTCCGCGTTCCAACAAGCGTTGCACCAAGATTTCATCGTTGGCTTCGAGGGCAATTGTGGCCGTAATCTGTTGATTTTTGGATGCTAAAAATGTGTCTAAAGCTTCGGCTTGTGAGTTGGTTCTGGGAAATCCATCAAATAAAAATCCAGCCGAATGGGGGTTCTTGTCCACTTCTGATTCCAACATCTGGATAGTTACCGAATCGGGCACCAAATCGCCGGCATCCATATAGGTTTTGGCCAACTGCCCTAAAGCTGTTTCGTTTTTGATGTTGAACCGAAAAATGTCGCCGGTAGACAAGTGGGTTAAATTGTATTTTTCTTTTAAAAATTCAGCTTGTGTGCCTTTTCCTGCACCTGGTTTTCCGAAAAGAACGATGTTAATCATTGGAGTACGTATGAATTATGAGTTGTGTTTATTGGTAATAAAATTATTCAGCCAACTGGTATACATCAGGGAGATTTCTACCCAAACCATCGTAGTCTAAGCCATAGCCTACAATAAATTTGTTGGGAATGCGAATGCCCACGTAGTCAATTTTGACGTCTTTGGTATAGGCTTCGGGTTTGAAAAACAAGGTGGCAAATTTGACGTGTTTGGCTTGTTGTTCCTTCAAAAGTACTTTTAGCGCTTCTACAGTATGGCCGGTATCCACGATGTCTTCTACCACTACCACGGTTCGGCCCTTTAGATCAACATCCAATCCCAACAACTGGTTTACTTGGTTGGTAGATTGGGTGCCTTGGTAGGAGGACATTTTTAAGAAACTCACCTCGCACATGCCGCGGTAGTTTTTCATTAAATCAGACAATACCATAAATGAACCATTCAAAACCCCAATAAAAACAGGCGTTTCATCAAAGAAATCATCGGCCATTTTTTTGGCCATATTCGCTATGGCAAAATCAATTTCTTCAGAAGAAATAAACGGAACAAAGGTTTTATCGTGTAAGTGTATCATGTGGCGTGTTTTTGGCAGCGACAAATATAGCAATTCAGCTGCAGATAACCCCGCAATAAAATTGATTTATTTGTAATTTTGATCCCCATGAATAGCGCCTACTATCAATCCATTTGCAGCGGAACCGCCCATGCCTTAGCTCGTCAAAACAGAGCCAAAGAAGTGCTGCAACAGCCCGAGTTGTTGGCCGATTTGGCTGCCTTTGCCAGTGATTTAGCCAACCCAAATCTGCACAAAGCACTTTGGATCATCGAATTGGTTGCGATCACAAAACCCACTTGGGTGGTGCCCTATTTGCCGCAATTACTCGCCGTGGCGCCAAACTACACGCACGAGTCGGCCAAACGCGCTTTTTCAAATACCTTAGCAAAACTTTGTTTGGCCAAACTCATTCCCGAAAACCTGGAAGAAGCCACCCTAGAATTGTCGATGCAATGGCTCATTCAACCCGAAAAAACGGTTCCCAAAGTGATGGCCATTCGCATGTTGTATCACTATCATAGCCGATTTCCGTGGGTAATAGAACCGTTGCGGGACTTGATGCAAAAAGATTTTTCTTTGCAATCGCCGGGCTTGCAAAATACGATCCGCAAAATCAGTAAACTCATGGCGCAAGAGGGTAAATAATTTCCTTTTTTGGCAACCGAATTGCCCAACACTTATAGCCATTTAAAAAAGAGGAATTCCTATATTTGCTCAAATTTTAGCAACACTCGGCATGAACTACTTTTCGTCTGATTTTAAACTCGGCATTTTGGGCGGCGGCCAATTGGGCAAAATGATGCTGGCTGAATTGCGCAAATTTGACATCAGCACCTTCGTGCTCGATCCGAGTGCCGAAGCCCCTTGCCAATATGGCGCACACTATTTTGAACAAGGCGATTTGTTGGATTATCAAACTGTATACAATTTTGGTCAACAAGTTGATGTACTCACACTCGAAATTGAGAATGTGAATTTGGATGCCTTAGACCAACTCGAAGCCGAGGGAAAAGCGGTATATCCAAGTGCCAAAACCCTGCGGTTAATACAAAACAAAGGCGTTCAAAAAGATCATTATAAAACCCACAACATACCCACCTCTGCGCACCAGCGTTATGCACAACTTTCAGATTTAGTTTCGGCCGTAAACAACACTGAATTGGAATTTCCATTTGTTTGGAAATTGGCGCAATTTGGCTACGACGGCAAAGGCGTAAAAATAGTTCGCTCAATTGCTGATCTAACCGATTTGCCTGCCGGCGGATGCATTGCCGAACAATTGGTGCCGTTTACCCACGAATTGGCCGTGATTGTGGCCCGTTCGGTTTCGGGAGAAATCAAAACCTATCCGGTGGTTGAGATGGAATTTCATCCCGAAGCCAACCAAGTAGAATATGTGTTGTGTCCGGCTAGAATTGATCCCGCTATAGCCCAAAAAGCGACAGCAATTGCCTTGCAGGTTTCGGCAGCCTTTGCCCATGTGGGCATATTGGCGGTAGAGCTTTTTCTGACGGCCGAGGGAGATATTTTGGTAAATGAAGTGGCGCCACGTCCCCACAATTCCGGACATTACAGCATTGAAGCGAGTTACACCTCGCAATTTGAAAACCATCTGCGGGCCATTTTAGGCTTACCTTTGGGAGATACCAGCAGTAAAGTCGCGGGAATCATGGTGAATTTGGTAGGCGACGAAAGATTTTCTGGGCCTGTGGTATATGAAAACATAGCAAAAATCATGCAGCTCAAAGGCGTAACACCCCACCTGTATGGCAAAAAAGAAACACGGCCGTTTCGCAAAATGGGCCACGTGACCATTGTGCACGAAGACATTAATGAAGCGCGCAAATTGGCCGAAGAGGTAAAAAAGACAATACGGGTGATAAGCAAATAAAGATTAACTGCTTAAACGTTTAATCGTTTAAACCAATTTATAATTATTCATTATTAATTTTTAATTATTATGAAAGTAGCCATCGTGATGGGAAGCAAAAGCGACCTGCCTGTTATGCAAGAAGCCATCGATATGTTGAAGGGATTTGACATCGAAACTGAGGTAGATATTGTCTCGGCGCACCGCACCCCCGAAAAACTGGTTGAATTTAGCCAAAACGCACACCTGCGTGGCATCTCGGTAATCATTGCCGGAGCCGGTGGTGCAGCCCATTTGCCTGGGATGGTGGCGGCCATGTCTCCCCTGCCGGTAATTGGCGTGCCCGTAAAATCGAGCAACTCGATTGACGGCTGGGATTCGATCTTGTCTATTTTGCAAATGCCCGGCGGTGTTCCCGTAGCAACAGTAGCGCTAAATGGCTCCAAAAACGCCGGCATCTTGGCTGCACAAATTATTGGCTGTCACGACAAATGTGTGTTGGACAAAATCGTGTTGTACAAAGAAGGCCTCAAGGCTGCTGTACTGCAAGCATCGGCCGAATTAAACCGCTAATTTCAATTTACATTCTTCTATTCTAATGCCCATTTGGGGGCAATTTTGCTATGAACATACTTACTCAGGTTTTTCAAACTCCTTATAATTCCGCGCCATTTTCGAAAATCAAAATCGAAGATTACCCACCCGCATTTGAGGCCAACATTGCCGCAGCACGCGCTGAAATTGACGCGATCACGCAAAATCCAGCGGCGCCCACTTTTGAAAACACTATCGAAGCACTCGAATTTTCGGGTCAAGCTTTGGACCGCTTGTCGAGTATTTTCTTTAACCTGAATTCGGCCGAAACAAACGATGAGTTGCAAAAAATAGCCCAAGAAGTTTCGCCTTTGCTCACCGCGTTTAGCAACGACATCAGCTTGAATGAAGATTTATTTGCCCGCGTAAAAGCCGTCTATGACGAACACGAACAATTGACCCTAACAGCCGAACAAGCTACCTTACTCGATAAAAAATTCAAGGGATTTTCCCGAAATGGAGCCTTGTTGGCCGAAACCGATAAAGCCCAATTGCGGGAAATTGATGCCGAATTGGCCAAATGCAAATTGACCTTTGGCGAACACGTATTGGCCGAAACCAACAACTATCAATTGCACATTACAAACGAAGAGGATCTAAACGGATTGCCCGCTGACGCCAAAGAAATGGCACATGCTTTGGCCAAATCAAAAGGATTGGAAGGCTATGTGTTTACTTTAGATTTTCCGAGTTATTTGCCCTTTGTAACCTATGTTGAAAACCGCGAATTGCGCAAAGAATTGGCTACCGCTGCCGGTAAAAAATCCTTTCAAGGCAACGAATACGACAACCGCGAATTGGTGAAACGAATTGTAGCACTGAGACACCAGCGCGCGCAATTGTTGGGATACGACTCGCATGCACAATTTGTACTCGAAGAACGCATGGCCCAATCGCCCGAGAAAGTGCAAGCTTTTTTACGGGATTTGTTGGCCAAAGCCAAGCCCGCAGCCCAACGCGATTTTGCCCAATTACACGCTTTTGCCCAAGAGTTGGACGGGATCACGACACTCGAAAAATGGGATAGTGCCTACTACAGTGAGAAATTGAAACAAAAACTGTTCTCGGTTGACGACGAGCTGTTGAAGCCGTATTTTAAATTAGAAAACGTGCTGCAAGGCGCCTATACCATTGCCGAAAAATTATTTGGCATTCACTTTCGCGAAATTCATACGGTAGACAAATACCAGGCTGATGTGCAAACCTTTGAAGTGCTCGATGCAGAGAAAAATTTGGTCGCCCTATTTTACACCGATTTTTTTCCAAGAAAAGGCAAACGCAACGGCGCTTGGATGACCTCGTATAAACCGCAATACGTATACAACGGTGAGCAAGAACGACCACATGTTTCGATTGTGTGCAATTTTACACCTCCTACGGAGACCAAACCTTCCCTACTTACCTTTAACGAAGTGACCACCTTGTTTCACGAATTTGGTCACGCCTTGCATGGCATGTTGGCCAACACCACCTATCCAAGTCTTTCGGGCACTTCGGTATTTTGGGACTTTGTGGAATTGCCGAGCCAAGTGATGGAGAATTGGTGCTACGAACCCGAGGCCTTGGCCTTATTTGCCGAGCATTACGAAACCGAAGAAATTATTCCGCAGGACTATGTGACTAAAATTAAAGAAAGCGCCAGCTTCTTAGAAGGCATGGCCACAATGCGCCAATTGAGTTTTGGCCTCTTGGATATGGCCTATCATACCAAAGCCCAAGAAATCAGTGATGTAAAATTATTCGAAAAAGCGGCCATGGACGAAACGACTTTGTTTCCCGATGTGACCGAAAATTGCATGAGCGTGTCGTTTTCGCACATCTTTCAAGGTGGCTATTCGTCGGGTTATTACAGCTACAAATGGGCCGAAGTATTGGATTCCGATGCCTTTGCTTACTTTCAAGAAAAAGGAATCTTTAATCCGGAAGTAGCTTCCAAATTTAAGGAACACGTTTTGTCAAAAGGGGGAACCGAAGCCCCAATGACATTGTACAAACGTTTCCGCGGACAAGAACCTCAGCCGGAGGCGTTATTGAAACGGGCAGGGTTATTGTAGGTTTCACGAAATGGGTTGTTCCGCTTCGCTATAGTACTTAACTTTTTGTTTCAGGTTTCAAGTTTCACGAAATGGGTTGCTCCGCTTCGCTATAGTGCATTTTATATTATACCACTTAGTATAATTGGCACAACTTGAAACTTGAAACTTGAAACTAAATCAACAAAACAATAAAATCAACCACCACAATATCGGCACACTCTCAACCCAAAAGGAAGTGTAATAAGTAGATCGCTGAAGCGAAGTAAAATAGATAGATAGCACCGCCAATAAAACGACCACTAGTGTGGCCAAGTGAGATTCGGCCTGCCAACCCATTAAGGCAACAACTGGCAACAACAAGACATAGCCTAGTTGTTTGGTTTTTAGAATGCCCAATCGTTGGGGCAAGGTATGCAAATGAGCTCCGTCAAATTGGCTGTCCCAAATCTCAAAGGGAATGAGCAAACTGCTCAACAAAAAAAAGCGTTGAACAGACAAGAAAACTAGTTCGTGGTCGAACTGCTTTTCTAAAACTAACGGAATAAACACTGTAATATAGGTAACTGCGGCACTCACAAAAAACAATTTGAGCCAACCATATTTGCGCAAAAGCGGATAACACAATACCAGCAATCCAGCACTAAGCAAATATCCTTGTGCAGCCCACGAGAGTTCCAAGAGGTTGTATAAAAAACAAACGCCTGCAAGCACTGTAAATAGTGTAAGAGCAACAATGCGGTTTGATTTCCATCTGCCTTGCCAAAAAAGCGCACTATATTTTAAAAAATTATAGCCCAAGACCGTGCCACAAAAAACAGCAAGTGAAACCGATAGCTGCACTTTGACTTGGCGTTGCAAAACTGTGCAATGCAACAAGGCCAAAACCGCCAATCCCACATGTAAGGAAGATTGGATGTAAAAATCCAAAAAAATTCGAATTATGCGCATGCCCCAAAAGTAATCAACCTGTTAATAAAATGCCGTTTTGGTTGAAAAATTCCTAAAAATCAGGCCCAAATCGGCGACCGACTTTGAGAATAAACCCTATTTTTGTGCAACCAAATAAAACATCCCAATTTTTTCGCTTTATGAAAACAGATTCATTTGCTTTACGCCACATTGGCCCACGAGAAGCTGATTTACAACCCATGTTACAAACCATTGGTGCGGCTTCTTTAGATCAACTGATTGCCGAAACCATTCCCGACGATATCCGCCTCAAATCAGCTTTAGATTTAGACGAACCGATGACCGAATACGAGTTTAGTCAACACGTGCATGAGTTGGGTTTAGAAAATAAATTATTCAAATCCTATATTGGGTTGGGCTACAACCAAGCCATTGTTCCGGCAGTAATTCAACGAAATATTCTTGAAAATCCAGGTTGGTATACTGCCTATACGCCCTACCAAGCCGAGATTGCACAAGGTCGGTTGGAAGCGATTTTAAATTTCCAGACTTTAATTATCGAATTGACCGGCATGGAAATTGCCAACGCTTCCCTTCTAGACGAAAGTACGGCAGCGGCCGAAGCCATGGCTTTGTTGTTTGATGTGCGTTCACGCGATCAAAAGAAAAACAACGTCTGCAAATTTTTTGTTTCAGACGAAATTCTACCCCAAACGCTGTCTGTTTTGCAAACCCGCTCCACGCCAATCGGTGTAGAATTGGTCGTGGGCAACCACGAAGATTTTAGCTTTTCGACTGATTTCTATGGTGCCATTTTACAATACCCCGGAAAACACGGGCAAATAAATGACTACACTGATTTTATTGCCAAAGCCCATGCTAGCGAAATAAAAGTAGCTGTAGGTGCGGATATTTTGAGTTTGGTTAGCCTTACCCCGCCAGGGGAAATGGGTGCCGATGTTGTATATGGAACTACCCAACGTTTTGGAATTCCCTTGGGATATGGTGGGCCACATGCCGCCTATTTTGCTTCGAAAGACGAATACAAACGCAGCATGCCCGGACGTATTATTGGCGTAACGGTTGATACTGATGGCAACCGTGCCTTGCGCATGGCCTTGCAAACCCGCGAGCAACACATCAAACGCGACAAAGCAACTTCAAATATTTGTACCGCCCAGGTTTTACTCTCGGTAATGGCCGGGATGTATGCCGTATACCATGGACCAAAAGGTTTGCACTTTATTGCCCAAAAAGTACATGCCTCGGCAGTGAGTTTGGCCAAAGCCTTGCAACAAATGGGAATCACCCAACAAAATAGTCATTTCTTTGATACGATTGTTGTAACTGCCAATGCGGCCCAAGTGAAAGTAATTGCCGAAGCGCACCAACTTAACTTCTACTATATAAACGATACAACTGTTTCGATTTCTGTGAATGAAACCACAAGTTTAGCCGATTTGAATACCATTTGCAAGGTGTTTGCAGAAGCTACCTCAACATCCGTTGTATCTATAGCGGCTTTAGAGAATAACACGGCATATCCCGCTCAACTGAAACGCCAATCGGCGTTTTTACAACACCCAGTATTCAATTCTTACCATTCAGAATCGGCCTTAATGCGTTACATTAAAATGCTCGAGCGCAAAGATTTGGCTTTAAACCACTCCATGATTTCCTTGGGATCGTGCACGATGAAACTGAATGCTGCCGCCGAAATGATTCCGTTGAGCAGCCCCAACTGGAACAACATTCACCCGTTTGCTCCACTTGATCAGGCGCAAGGCTATCAAAAAATGTTGCGCAAATTAGAAACACAACTCAACACAATTACCGGATTTGCCGGCACAACCTTGCAACCCAATTCGGGTGCACAAGGGGAATATGCTGGACTCATGGTTATTCGTGCTTACCACCAATCGCGTGGCGATCACCATAGAAATATTGCCTTAATACCCTCTTCGGCACACGGAACCAATCCAGCTTCGGCAGCGATGGCAGGTATGCATGTTGTGGTAACCAAAACCTTAGAAAACGGAAACATTGACGTGGAAGATGTACGCGAAAAGGCCTTGTTATACAAAGATAATTTATCCTGTTTGATGATTACTTACCCGTCTACGCATGGGGTTTTTGAAAGTGCCATTCGCGAAATTACCCAACTCATTCACGACAACGGTGGCCAAGTCTATATGGACGGCGCCAACATGAATGCGCAAGTGGGACTCACCAATCCGGCAACTATCGGGGCTGACGTGTGTCACCTGAATTTGCACAAAACCTTTTCCATTCCGCATGGTGGAGGTGGTCCAGGTGTGGGCCCAATCTGTGTAGCCCCACAATTGGTTCCTTTCTTGCCTACAAATCCAATAATTCCAACCGGAGGAACCGAGGCAATTACCGCCATATCAGCTGCTCCATGGGGATCGGCTTTGGTGTGTTTGATTTCCTATGGATACATATGCATGTTGGGTGCCGAAGGTGTAACCGATGCCACACGCTACGCTATATTGAATGCCAACTACATCAAAGAACGATTAAAAGGCCATTACGACACCTTGTATTCTGGTGAAATGGGCCGTGCTGCTCACGAAATGATTTTGGAGTGTCGTCCGTTTAAACAAAAAGGCATCGAAGTGACCGACATTGCCAAGCGTTTGATGGATTATGGTTTCCATGCGCCAACGGTCTCCTTTCCTGTAGCCGGCACGCTGATGATTGAGCCTACAGAAAGTGAAGACTTGGCCGAATTGGACCGTTTTTGTGATGCCATGATTGCTATTCGAAAAGAAATTGAAGCCGCAACTGCTGAAAATCCGAACAATGTGCTCAAAAATTCTCCGCACACCCTTAACATGGTCACTGCTGATTCTTGGGATTTTCCATACTCTAGAGAAGCAGCTGCATTCCCGTTGGAGTACATTAAACTGAACAAATTTTGGCCAACGGTGCGCCGAGCTGACGATGCCTATGGCGACCGAAACTTGGTTTGCTCCTGTGCACCAATTGAAGCCTATACCTAATATGCAAAGCCCTTTAGTAATCTAGAGGGCTTTTATTTTTCTACCGATGAAAGACCTTGAAACTCCCGAAGACATTCATAAAATTGTCGCCACGTTTTATGACTACTTACTTGCCGATACACACATTAGTTATGTGTTTACGGAGGTTGTAAAAATTCAATTGGAGGAACATTTGCCTATTTTGGTTACGTTTTGGTCGCAAGCACTTTTGGGAACGGGCGGGTATTACAAAAACTTGACACAAATACATTTGGATGTGCACCACAAATCAGCCTTGAAACCTGAACTATTTGCCATTTGGATCACTCATTTTTATGCGGCCATTGATGCCCATTTTCAGGGATTCAACTGCGAACGCATGAAAACACAAGCCTTGAATTTGGCCACGGTGATGCAAATTAAAATCGCCCAAGAAAACAAGAAATAATTACATTATACGCAGCAAGTTTATTTGAATGTTGCGCAATTCGCAATAATAGATGAAAAACATCTATTTCTTCAATCGCATTCCAATTTAATTGCTAAATTCGGTTAACATTCGCTTAACAAAATGAACATCAAGATAACCGGCATCGGAAGTTATATTCCCACCCAAGTAGTAAAAAACACTGATTTTAATCAACACACTTTTTTTAATGAAGATGGCTCCGCTTTTGCCTATTCAAACGAAGTGGTGATTGGGAAATTTAAAAGCATCACCGGGATTGGTGAACGCCGCTATGCTCCTGCTGATTTATGCTCATCCGATTTGGCCTTTTTTGCCGCACAAAAAGCGATCGAAAATGCCCAAATTGATCCAGAAACATTAAACTACATTATCCTTGCCCACAACTTTGGGGACGTGAAACCCAATACCATCCAATCGGATATGTTACCCAGCTTGGCTACCCGAGTAAAACACAACTTAAAAATTCAGAACCCCAAATGTGTCGCCTATGATATTTTGTTTGGATGCCCAGGCTGGATAGAAGGTGTATTGCAAGCCAATGCGCTCATCAAATCGGGCATGGCCAAAAAATGCTTGGTAATTGGCACCGAAACCCTTTCTCGCGTAGTTGACATTCATGATCGCGATAGTATGATTTATGCCGATGGTTCTGGGGCAGCCGTATTGGAAGCCTGTGACGATCATGATGGCTTACTCTCATTTGAGAGTGCTACCTATGCCAGCGACGAAGCCAATTATTTGTATTTCGGGAATTCCTTCAATTCCGAATTGGATTCTAATGTGCGGTATATAAAAATGCACGGTAGAAAAATTTATGAGTTTGCCCTAAGCCGAGTGCCGCAAGCCATGAAAGAATGTCTAGACAAATCGGGTATACACATCAAAGACATTAAGAAAATATTGATTCACCAAGCCAACGAAAAAATGGACGAAGCCATTGTGAATCGCTTTTATAAATTATACAACGAAACAACACCCGAAGGCATTATGCCCATGAGTATTTCGTTTTTGGGCAACAGCAGCGTGGCCACCATTCCTACACTATATGATTTGTTGTTGCAAGGAAAATTTGAGGGCCAAACCCTACACAAAGGTGATATTTTACTCTTTGCCTCAGTAGGAGCCGGCATGAACGTCAACGCATTTGTCTATAAACATTAGGCCTTTACTGCAGGAAAAGCTGAGGCAAAAAAATAAAGCCAAACTAGTTTTCTTTGTATATTTACCGACCGATTCAACCGCCTAACTCATGTACGAAAACACCTATCCCAGTAAGCGATTTCAACGCACTTTGGCCTTTTTACAACAACACATCTCGCCAAGCGAAACCATTTTGGATTTGGGTGTAGACAACCCGTTTTCAAAAATCATGCGCAAAGAAGGATATACGGTGAGTAACACATCAGGCGAAGACCTAGATGTAGATCAAACTGCTTTGCAACAAAACAAGGCCGAGGTTGTGACTGCCTTTGAAATCTTTGAGCATTTACTCAATCCGTTTACGATTTTACAATCCATACAGGCAAACAAATTGCTCATTTCGATTCCGATGCGGCTTTGGTTTTCGCCGGCCTACCGCAGCAAAACCGACACTTGGGATAGACATTACCACGAATTTGAAGACTGGCAATTGGATTGGCTACTCGAAAAAACAGGCTGGAAAATAATTGCTCGCGAGCAATTTACCCATCCAGTCAAAAAAATTGGATTTCGCCCATTACTCCGCTATTTTACCAACCGTTATTATATTGTCTACGCCGAAAAAACAACGCCATGAACCTAAAATACGTTGTCGTTATACCTGCCCATAATGAAGCCCAATTTGTTGGACTCACCCTGCAATCTATAGTAGATCAGACGTATTTGCCTTATAAAGTGATTGTGGTGAATGACAATTCGACCGATACTACCGCTGAAATTGTACAGGAATTTTCCCAAAAATACGCCTATATTTCTTTGATAAATACTATATCCGAGGCCGAACATTTGCCTGGCAGCAAAGTAATACGTGCCTTTCAAGTAGGATTTGACACCTTAGGAAAGGACTTTGATATTGTGGTAAAATTGGATGCCGATTTAATCTTACCGCTTGACTATTTTGAAACCATCTTGACTTATTTTGATGACGATATGGCGGTAGGAATGGCCGGTGGATTTGCTTACATCGAAAATGAAAAAGGCGAATGGGTCCTCGAAAATTTAACCGATAAAGATCACATACGCGGCGCTTTTAAAGCCTACCGGCGAGCTTGTTTTGAGGAAATTGGTGGCCTAAAACCAGCCATGGGTTGGGATACCGTAGACGAATTGCTTTGTCATTTCTACGGCTGGAAGGTTGTTACCGATGTGCGATTACAGGTAAAACACCTGAAACCTACGGGAGCCAATTACAACAACAAAGCGCGTTACAAACAAGGCGAAGCGTTCTACGGCCTGGGGTACGGATTTATTATCACGTGTGTTTCCTCGGCCAAATTGGCTTTTATGAAAAAGAAACCAAGCTTATTTATCGATTATATGCTGGGCTTTTGCCAAGCACTTTGGGCCAGAAAACCACTATTGGTTAGTCCCGTACAAGCCAAATTTATTCGTGAATACCGTTGGCAAAAAATGAAACAAAAACTTGTTAAAACCACTTAACCGCTATGATGCTTATTCGCTATCTCTCGCAAATTGGAAAATACGCCTTAATGTGGATTGAAATATTCAGAAAACCCACCAAATGGTCGGTGATGAAAGTGCTCATCCTGAAAGAAATAGACGACTTGATTATCGGGTCATTGGGTATTGTGGCTTTCATCTCCTTTTTTGTGGGCGGTGTTGTTTCGATTCAAACGGCCTTAAACCTCAACAACCCCATAATTCCAAAATCATTGATTGGATTTGCCACACGTCAGTCGGTTATTTTAGAATTTGCACCCACCTTTATCTCGATAATTATGGCGGGAAAAATGGGGTCGTTTATTACCTCAAGCATCGGAACCATGCGTGTAACCGAGCAAATTGATGCCCTCGAAGTGATGGGTGTCAACTCAATAAATTACTTGGTGTTTCCCAAACTAATGGCCTTACTTCTCTACCCTTTTTTAATTAGCATCAGTATGTTTTTGGGCATTTTTGGTGGCTGGGTTGCAGCCGTATATGGTGGATTTGCTTCCAGTTCAGATTTTGCAAGTGGTTTACAACAACAATTTATCCCGTTTCACATTGTCTATGCCTTTATCAAAACGTTTGTGTTTGGCATATTGCTCGCAACCATACCTTCTTTTCATGGGTATTACATGAAAGGTGGCGCCCTCGAAGTAGGAAAAGCGAGTACGGTTTCGTTTGTATGGACATCGGTGACGATTATTTTAATGAACTACATTCTCACCCAAATGCTGCTAACCTCATGATCGAAGTAAAAAACGTAGAGAAATCGTTTGGCGATTCCAAAGTATTGAAGGGCATTTCAACCGTATTTGAAACTGGGAAAACCAACTTAATTATTGGACAAAGTGGTTCTGGAAAAACCGTTTTGCTCAAAAGTTTATTGGGTATTCACACCCCCGAAAAAGGCACCATTTCGTTTGACGGCCGCATTTATTCGAATCTTACGGCCAATGAAAAGCGCGAATTGCGCACCGAGATTGGAATGGTGTTTCAAGGCAGTGCATTGTTTGATTCGATGACAG
Source organism: Flavobacterium psychrophilum (assembly GCA_945869365.1). Lineage (GTDB taxonomy): Bacteria > Bacteroidota > Bacteroidia > Flavobacteriales > Flavobacteriaceae > Flavobacterium > Flavobacterium psychrophilum_J. Next base: position 19,628 of record CAMBOW010000024.1, read on the forward strand.
TAGAAGAAAACGTGGGATTTCCGCTCAAAATGTTTACCAACAAAACCAAAGCCGAGATACAAGAACGTGTAAATTTTGTATTGAACCGGGTGAACTTGGTCGATGCGCACATCAAACTTCCTTCTGAAATTTCTGGAGGAATGCAAAAACGAGTGGCCATTGCGCGCGCCATAGTGAACAATCCAAAATACTTGTTTTGCGACGAACCCAATTCGGGCTTGGATCCAAAAACCTCGATTGTAATTGATAACTTAATCAAAGAAATTACCGAAGAATATAACATTACCACGGTAATCAATTCGCACGATATGAATTCGGTGATGGAAATTGGCGAAAATATTGTCTTTCTGAAAGACGGATTAAAAGCTTGGCAGGGGACAAAAGATGAAATTTTTCATACGGACAACCAAGCTGTTGTTGACTTTGTGTACTCGTCCAATTTGTTCAAAAAAGTACGCGAGGCCTATTTGAAAGGCTAATTGTCTTTCATATTTTGATCCATCTCCACTGACTTGGTAGAATTGTTGCGAAAAATCTCAAAGTAATACCCAATTACAACAAAATCTTTCCCGGTCTCGTCGTTAATTTTATAATCAAATTGACGCAAAATTCCCAGCTGATAGGAAGCCTGTTTGGACAAAAAATAACTGCCTGTGAGTTGCAATCTATTTCGTTCAAAATACGGTTGGGTATCGGTAAAAAAAAGTTCGTTTGACAAATTCAACTGAAAGGGTTTATAGCCTTTGGTTTCTTTTCCAAACGGATAGACAACTCCCAATCGGTAACGAAATCTGTTGCGAAATCCTGCACTAGTACACCTAAATTCTGAACGATAGCGTTGTTCCACTTTGATGGAACCAATGGATTGCAACAAGCTCAGCTGTGGCCACAACCTGAATTCGTTGTTGTTTTTTGGCGTGCTAAAATTGCCTCCTGATTTGTAGGTTTGATAACTTCCAGCGCCCAAAGTAAGGCGAACCGCTTTGTGTAGTTTGTAATTTACCGCTGCTTTGTATTCGTAATAATGAAACTGATCGTAAAAAGCCAAAGACCGAAGTTGTGCTTCTGCAAAAAAACTGAGGCGCTCTGTTTGATTATATTTGAGGTTTATACTATTCCAAGTACCTAAAGCGCTAGATTGAGCAACTCCAATTTGCAAACCTAAAACACAAAAACAAACAACATAAAATCCTTTCATTGCAAAAAACCAATTTTATTTGGGCAATTGCGCCACAATTCCCTTGATTTCCTGTTCTTTGCTTTTGGGATAAATCAGTAATACATTGTCTTTATCGACTACAATAAAATCGTGTAAGCCGTCAATTATCACCAACTTATCTTTGGCGGTACTAATGATGTTGCTCGTGGTGTTTTGCAACAACACGCTTGCATTCACGACTGCATTGTTGTGCTCATCTTTGTCTAATTTTTCGTGCAAGGAGCCCCAGGTTCCCAAATCATTCCAATCAAAAGTGGCGGGCAACACATAGACATTTGGTGCCGATTCCATGACCGCATAATCAATCGAAACATTGTCGGCCTGGGCATAATGCGAGGCAATAAATGCGGCTTCATCAGCCGTAGAAAAGGTTGGCCAGCCTTGCATAAACAAACTAAACATCTCCGGTTGATAGGCTTCAAACGCAGCCGTTATGGCTTGTACACTCCAAATAAATATACCGCCGTTCCATAAAAAATTACCGCTGGCCAAAAACGACTTGGCGGTTTCGTAATCGGGTTTTTCCCGAAATTGATTTACTTTTTTAATGGGATTTTTGTCTTGTTTATCAAATTCGATATAGCCAA
>CAMBOW010000025.1 GCA_945869365.1 Flavobacterium psychrophilum
TTGGCTTCGCTCACGTTCACGCTACACCGATTGAGTAAATAAGAGCAGATTTTAGCCTATTTTTCACTATAAGTTAAATCTATACTAAATCATCATTCCGCTGAATTTCAGTGTTTTAATTGCTTTTATTTAAACTTATTTTAAAACCACTTTTTACGTTTGAAATACCACGCCATTCCAAGCGCAACCACAGCCATAAATCCTATTACTACATAATAACCATAGGGATTCTCTAGTTCGGGCATGTGCTCGAAATTCATTCCATACACACCTACAATAAAGGTTAAGGGCATGAAGATTACCGAAACCAAAGTGAGCACTTTCATAATCTCATTCATGCGGTTACTTTGAGACGAAAAGTAAAAACTCGAAGCGCTGTCTAAAGTGTTAATGTCGTATTCTATTTGCTCTAAAATCTCGATTAACTTTTGATGCAAACGCACAAAGAACGTATAATTAGCTTGGTCTATATTTGACAGCGAAACATCGTCTTGTTCGCTTTTTAGATTGTACAACGCATCGCGTAAAGGCAAAATGGAGCGCTTCAGGAAATTCAAGTTTTCTCGGTAGCCCTCAATCTCTACCAGTACCGCAGGATCGTCGTTAGACTTTGATTTAATCAACAATTTTTCGATGGCCTCTTCATAGAACTCAATGGTGATGTAGAAGTTTTCCATAACTGCATCGAGCAGCAAATACAACAAATAATCGTTTTGTTTTTTGCGCACAATGCCGCTGTGGGTTTTGATGCGTTCGCGAATATGGGTAAAAAAATCGCTTTTCTTCTCCTGAAACGAGACTAGTAAATTGTCTTTTAGCACAAAACTTATTTGCTCCACGTGCACGTGTTGGTCGTCTTCCCCTGGCAAAATAGACTTGATACTAAAAAACAAGATTTGATCTAATTCCTCAGTTTTGGATCGCTTGGAAACGTTTAGAATATCGCTCACAACATGGGGCTCTAGTCCAATTAGTTCACCTGTTTTTTTAATTAAATCAATGTTATGTAATCCGTGGATATTTAACCACTTAACATCGTTTTTTTGCAGTTCATCTTGCAGTTCTTTTGCTACGCGATCCAAACTCACTTTTTTGTATTCTTCGAATCCTTTTTCGTTGTATACAAACAACTGCATTTCTACCGGATCGGTGGTATACACACCCGTATATTCAAAATAATTGGGTTGAATTTTTCGAACTTTTTTGTAGCTAACTCGTTTCAAAATAGAATAATTTGAGGGAAAGGTAGGAGTTTTTAAAATTCCAATTTACATTTACCAAAAAAAATCGGCATGTCTATTTTACTCACCAACATCAAGTCCTTGCTTCAGATTCGCCCAGCATCTATATCTAAAGTCGTTGGCAACGATATGGCCGAATTACCGCAACTCGAACAAGCCTATTTGCGCATCGAAAATGACTGCATTACCCAGTTTGGCCCGATGACCAATTGTCCAAATGTTGCGCAACACGAGGTAATTGACGCAACCGACCGTTTTGTGTTGCCCTCGTGGTGCGACAGCCACAGTCATTTGGTCTATGCGGGAAATCGGGAACAAGAATTTGTAGACCGCATCAACGGATTGAGCTACGCAGAAATCGCAGCCAAAGGTGGTGGCATTCTCAATTCGGCAGAAAAACTCCATTTAGCCACCGAAGACGAATTGTACCAACAGGCCGAATTGCGCCTGCAAGAAGTAATGCATATGGGAACTGGCGCACTCGAGATTAAATCGGGTTATGGCTTAACCCTAGACGGAGAACTCAAAATGCTGCGCGTCATTCAACGATTAAAAGCCAATTACCCCATAGCCATCAAAGCGACATTTTTGGGCGCTCATGCCTTTCCTAAAACATTTGCCAACAGCCCTTCTGGCTATATAAATTTACTCTGCAACGAAATGTTGCCAGTAATTGCTCAAGAAAACTTGGCCGACTTTATCGACGTGTTTTGCGAAAAGGGCTATTTTTCAGTAGCTGACACGATTCAAATTATGGAAGCGGGAGCCATATACAATTTAACACCTAAGATTCATGTCAATCAGTTTAATGCGATTGGAGGAGTCGCTGCAGCGGTTGAACACCATGCACTTTCGGTAGACCATTTAGAAATTATCACAGCCGAGGATATTCTCGCGTTGCAAAACAGCAAAACTATGCCGGTGGCGTTACCCGGCTGCTCCTACTTTTTGGGCATTCCCTACACGCCAGCGCGCGAAATTATAAATGCCAATTTGCCCTTGGCTTTGGCCTCAGACTATAATCCGGGCTCCTGCCCTTCTGGGAACATGAATTTTGTAGTGGCTGCGGCTTGCATCAAAATGAAGATGACGCCCGAGGAAGCTATTAATGCGGCTACGCTAAACGGCGCCTACGCCATGGGATTGAGCGAAACGCACGGCAGCATTACCATTGGCAAAAAAGCCAATTTGATAATCACCAAAAAACTACCTTCCTACTACCAAATCCCCTATGCATTTGGTAGTAATCCGATTTCGCAAATTATCTTGAACGGAAAAGTAATTGCATAAAAAAAAGGAACCTATTGGTTCCTTTTTTGTTTTTATGGTATGCTATTATTTCAAGGTGAAATTGGTTTTGGAAACCAACTCGCCGTTGTCGAATAAATTTACAGTGTAGGATCCTTTTTGAAAATTGCTGCCTTGTAAATCTTGAGAAACATCAACTGTTTTGTTTTCAAATTTCACGGTAGAAATAAAGCTATACGTCAATATATTTCCGTTAAAATTCTCTGATTGTTTGTCACCCAATACATTGTTTTTGCTGTCAATTACTTGTACGTAGTATTTTTTGTCACCCGATTTGGCTACTTTGTTTTCAGCTATCGTGAAGTTGATTTTTAATACATCGGCACTTTTGGCTTTTTCGGTGGCGATTTGTCTGCCTTTGCTTTTCAATTTGTAAGCAGCCGTTTTTAAATTGGTGATGATTAATTTGGATGCAACTTCTACGGTTTTTGACAACTCTTGGTTTTCACCCACCAACACCTCGTTAAATTTTTTGGCCTCACCCAATACCATTACGGTACTATCACGTTGTACAGTTAAGGTTTCGTTGGCTTTTTTGAGTACTTCATTTTCCTGCATCAATACTTTCATTTTCTCTTCCAATTCCAAGTATTGTTTTTTGTATTTTGCCATTGATGCAACATCTCCTTTTGATCGTTTTAAATCAGCCAACAAATTCACCACTTTTTCGCGCTCGGCGATCAATTCATCTGACATGGACGTGTTTTCAGCAATAGCGGCATCATAGGTTGCTTTTAAGGCTTCTAAATCTTTGGTAACACTGTCTTTTTCTGACGTAGTTTTGGTCAATTCAGTTTGCAAAGCTTTGGCGTCCGACGTGATTTTAAAAATATAAACCAAGCTTCCTACAAGCAATACAGCGAGCACAGTAATGATGGCTTTTAAATTTGAATTGTTTTTCTGATTTTCCATAATTTTTTTGATTTGTTTCGACAAAAATAATAATATTTGAACGAATAACGTAAGTTTGTGCCAATATATTACAACTACCGCACTACCGCACTAATTATGGAAAAAATAATTCCTTTTCACGCTTCCGAATTAGCAAAAATTACCAACCACCGCAGCGGTGAAATCAAATTTGGTGAACGCATGCTTACGGTGCCGCCACAGGTAAAACTCGAGGATTTTCTTGTAGAATGCCCTGCCCGATTTGTGTTGTTTGGCATCCCCGAAGACATTGGGGTTCGAGCCAATTATGGCAGGCCTGGTGCGGCATCGGCTTGGAAAAGTGCCATTAGCAGCATTGCTAACATACAATACAATCCATTTTGCAAAGGAAAAGAACTGCTGGTATTGGGTCAATTGGACGTGCAAAAAGAAATGGCCGAAGTGCAACAACTTGATTTTCATCAAACTGCCGACCGCAAGCGAATGAACGAATTGGTCGAGGCCGTTGACAAAGAAGTTACACACCTCATCACGCAAATTGTGCGCGCCGGTAAACTGCCCATCGTAATTGGTGGTGGACACAACAACGCCTATGGGATGATTAAAGGAACCGCATTGGCCAAAGGACAAGCCGTGAGCGCCGTGAATTTTGACGCCCATTCTGATTTTCGCATTTTAGAAGGTCGTCACAGCGGCAATGGCTTTTCGTATGCGTTTGAAGAAGGCTTTTTACAACAGTATTTTATTTTTGGGTTGCACGAAAACTATACTTCCAAACAAGTTTTGTCCAACATAAAAAACTTGATTCACCGGGTGCGTTACACTACCTATGATGAAATTGCCATTCGCGGAGCCAAAAAATTTGAAACCGAATTGCAAAACGCCGAACGCTTTATTGCGGGATCGGCATTTGGAATTGAGTTGGATTTAGATGCCATACCCAATATTGCCAGTAGTGCGATGACTCTCAGCGGATTTTCAGTAGAACAAGCCCGACAGTATGTGCATCATTTTGGCAAAAATCAAAACGCAGCCTATTTGCACATTTGCGAAGGTGCTCCCGAATTGGGCGATGACAAAAATCAGCAATTGGTGGGTAAATTAATCGGGTATTTGGTTACCGATTTTATGAAAGCGAACAGCCCGGCAGATAAAAAAATCCAAAACATTACCGTAAACTGGTAGGCAAAACCAAGCAAATTTAAATACCCTATCTTTGACGCCGTATTCCATTACTTATTTTGGGATATGAAATTTTATACTTATGTTATTTGAAGAATTATCCCTTTCCAAGAGTATTCAACGCGCCGTATTCGAAGCCGGCTACACCGAAACGACTCCCATCCAAGAACAAGCCATTCCTATTGTATTAACCGGCCGCGATTTAGTAGGCTGTGCACAAACGGGTACCGGCAAAACAGCAGCCTTTGCTATTCCTATTATACATCAATTGCACCGCATGGTGGGCTCTTCCAAAAAAGCCAAAGCCATTCGTGCCTTAGTGATTACACCCACTCGAGAATTGGCTGTGCAAATTGGACAAAATTTTGACAAATATGGCCAATACACCAACCTGACCCAACTCACCATTTTTGGTGGCGTTTCGCAAATCCCACAGGTGGATGTGTTGCGCAAAGGAGTAGATGTTTTAGTTGCCACGCCCGGAAGATTATTAGACTTACACAAACAAGGATATATTGATTTAGACCAATTGCACACCTTGGTGCTTGATGAAGCCGATCAGATGCTCGACATGGGCTTTGTGAACGATGTGAAAAAAATCGTGAAACTCACGCCCAACAACCGCCAAACTCTATTGTTTTCGGCCACCATGCCCATTGCAATTCGCGAATTAGCTGAGTTATTTCTAAAAGATCCAGCCAGCGTGACGGTTTCACCCGTTTCTTCTACCGCCGAAAAGGTTGAACAACGCATCTATTTTGTAGACAAAACCGAAAAAAGAAATTTACTATATCACCTCATCCGCAACGAAAAACTGAGCGATGTATTGGTGTTTTCGCGCACCAAACACGGCGCCGACAATGTGGTAAAAGCTCTGCGCAAACACGGCGTGGCCGCCGAAGCCATTCACGGCGACAAATCGCAATCGGCCAGACAACGGGTGTTGGATGCCTTTAAAAATAAAAAAGTAGGTGTTTTGGTTGCCACCGATATTGCGGCACGAGGCATCGACATTGATTTGCTTCCTTTTGTGATCAATTTTGATTTGCCCAATATTCCAGAAACTTATGTACACCGCATTGGCCGTACCGGTCGTGCAGGGAGCAGCGGCGTAGCGATTTCGTTTTGCAGCAAAGACGAGGCACCCTACTGGAAAGATATTCAAAAATTGATCAAGGTAGATGTGCAAGTAATAACCGATCATCCGTATCCTTGGCACGAAGGCAGCCCGATTGAAGAAACTGCTCCGCCTCAAAACTCCAATCGAAGTGGGGGCGCGCACAAATCAAGAAAATCGACACAATCGAAACAAAACAAAAAACGCTGGTATTAACCAGCGTTTTTTTTATGAACCTAATTCCGAATTAATTTACGGTATTTGATTCGTTTGGGCGTCAAATCGCCACCCAAGCGTTTCTTCTTATTTTCTTCGTAATCTGAGAATCCACCCTCAAAATAATACACTTCTGAATTGCCTTCAAAAGCCAAAATGTGCGTACAAATACGATCCAAAAACCAACGGTCGTGAGAAATAACTACGGCGCAACCGGCGAAATTCTCTAAACCTTCTTCTAAGGCTCGCAGCGTATTGAGATCTAAATCATTGGTAGGCTCGTCGAGCAACAACACATTGCCTTCTTCTTTTAAGGTCATGGCCAAATGCAGGCGGTTGCGTTCTCCACCAGATAGCGTAGCTACTTTTTTGTTCTGATCGGATCCACCAAAATTAAAGCGAGACAAATAGGCTCTCGAATTCACCTGACGTCCTCCCATCATGATGAGTTCCTGTCCGTCGCAAAAATTTTCCCAAATCGATTTGTTCGGGTCAATGTTTGAATGCGCCTGATCGACGTAAGCGATTTTTACCGTTTCGCCAATATCAAAGGTTCCGGCATCGGCCGCTTGTTCGCCCATAATCATTCTAAAAATGGTGGACTTACCGGCTCCATTGGGCCCAATAATCCCCACTATACCGGCTTGTGGCAAGGTGAAATTTAAATTATCATACAACAATTTATCGCCAAAGGCTTTGGCCACATTTTTGGCTTCGATCACATTGGTTCCCAAACGAGGTCCGTTGGGGATATAAATTTCTAAGTTCTCGTCCAGTTGTTTTTGATCCTCGTTCAAGAGTTTGTCGTAGTTCTGTAAACGGGCTTTTTGCTTGGTTTGACGGCCTTTGGCTCCTTGTCGCACCCAATCCAACTCGCGTTCTAAAGTCTTGCGGCGTTTGGACGCTACTTTTTCTTCCAAGGCCATGCGGCTTGATTTTTGATCCAACCAAGACGAATAATTGCCTTTCCAGGGAATGCCTTCGCCACGGTCGAGTTCTAAAATCCAACCGGCCACATTGTCCAAGAAATACCGGTCGTGCGTTACCGCGATAACCGTTCCGGCATATTGCGCCAAATGTTGCTCCAACCACAACACGCTCTCGGCGTCCAAGTGGTTGGTGGGCTCATCGAGCAATAACACATCGGGCTGTTGCAACAACAAGCGGCACAAGGCCACGCGGCGGCGTTCTCCACCCGATAAATTTTTGATGAGCATGTCGGGTTCTGGCGTGCGCAAGGCATCCATTGCGATTTCTAGTTTGGTATCAATTTCCCAAGCGCCCAAAGCATCAATCTTGTCTTGCAAGTCGGCTTGGCGGTCCATGAGCTGCTGCATTTTATCGGCATCTTCATAGACGTCGGGCAACCCAAATTGGTCGTTGATTTTATTGAACTCATCCAAGACAGCCATGGTTTCGGCCACGCCTTCGCGGACGATGTCAATCACCGTTTTGCTGTCGTCAAGTTGCGGTTCTTGCTCCAAATACCCCACGGTGTAGCCTGGTGCAAATACCACATCGCCTTGGTAGTTTTTGTCCACACCGGCAATGATCTTGAGCAAGGACGATTTTCCGGAACCATTGAGTCCCAGAATTCCAATTTTGGCTCCGTAAAAGAAACTTAAATAAATGTTTTTTAATACTTGTTTGTCGCTGCTGGAGTAGGTTTTACTCAGGCGCTGCATGGAGAATATGACTTTTTTATCGTCTGACATAAGGAATTAGGTATAAAATTAATTTTTATTGATGTGTAAGGTACTCGATTTATTTCATCTTCAAAATGTAGTTCAACATTTCGGTAGCTTCCGCTTGGCTCAGTCCAGGATGAGCCGTCATGGGTGTTTCTCCCCAATTGCCTTTTCCGCCTTTGATGATTTTGTCGGTCAACATGGGAATATCTTTTGTGGTATAGCGCTCGGCGATTTGTGTATACGAAGGCCCAATGATGCTTTCTTTTTGATGGTGGCAGGCTGCACAGTCGTTGGCAGCTAATAAGTCCTCGGCTGATGAAAACGCATTGTTTGCCGCTGATTCAGCTGTAGTGTTTTGTTCTGAGGCTGCTTGAGTTGCATTGTTACCTCCAAAATTGCAAGAGGAAACCGTATACAGACATAAAAAAGCCAGAAATAGATAGAGGTTGTGCTTTACTTTTGGTAATGTCATAGCTAATGAAATTTGAACTATACTCTCCCTTTTAGTGCATTAAACACCCAGGCAATGGCTAAAAATCCGACGCCAACAGCTACAAAACCCCAGCCGGCCACATCGTCATATTTGAAGGCGCCCAAAGCGATGAGCAACAGTCCCATGATAACCATTAGTAAAGTAGCATAACCCAATACCGTATTTTTATTCATCTTTTACTTTTAAATTTGTGCAAATATCAGCATTACAACTTGCAATACAAACAGCCTTTGGGCTAATTAAAAATCGTGACCAACAATTCTTTGTATAAGTCATTAACAGGCAGGCTATTGGCACCAACCCCTTTGTTTTTAAGGTCCACATCGCGGAGTTTGGTTATCACCGCACTCACTTTTTTCATCGGAAAATTGCGTGCCGCCAACTCGTAATCTTTCGTGAAATAAGGATTAACTTTTAAAGCCACCGCCACATTTTTGGACGATTTATCTTTGAGTCCATGGTATTGCAGCAGTTGTTGATAAAACCCAAAGACCAAGGTCACCACCATTTGAAAAGGCGCTTCTTTGGGATTTTCGGAAAAATAATTTACAATTTGATAGGCCTTGAGTTGGTTGCGTTCACCCAGGGCTTTGCGCAATTCAAACACATTAAAATCTTTGCTAAAACCAATATTATCTTCAATGTCCTTGGCCGTAACGGTACTTTGTTTGGGCAATACAATTTGTAGTTTTTCGAGCTCGTTGTTTATTTTACTCAAATCGGTACCCAAAAATTCGACCAACATGGCCATTGCTTTGGGTTCTATCCCATACCCTTTGCTTTGCAATAAGCGTTTAATCCAATCGCCCACTTGATTTTCGTAGAGCTTTTTACTTTCAAAAAGCACGCCCAACTTTTCGATGTTTTTGGTAAATTTTTTTCGCTTGTCGATCATTTTGTATTTGTAACAAAAAACAAGTACCGTGTTAGGTACCGGATCGTTGGTGTAATTCTCTAGTTGATCAATGGTGCGCGACAAATCTTGGGCTTCTTTCACAATAATCACTTGGCGTTCGGCCATCATCGGAAATCGTTTGGCTGAACTCACAATGTCATCAATACTCACATCGCGTCCATAATAGACGGTTTGATTGAAGCCTTTTTCTTCTTCTGTAAGTACATTTTGTTCGATGTATTCGGCAATTTTATCAATGTAATACGCCTCTTCACCCATCAAAAAATAAATGGGTTTGATTAGTCCGTTTTTGATATCATTGACAATTTTTACTGCTTCATCCATTGGTATTTGTTCGTTATTCGTTTACCGTTGTTCGATTTTCGTTGTTCGCGGTTTGTTAATCTAATAAGGTTGTCAGACAAAGAATCTTTAAATTTTTCAATCATTCAATCTTTTAATCTTACCAAAAATTCTACTTTTACCTCATGCATCAGCTCCAGTTTTCTCCATTTCGCTTCCGATTCAAAAATAGTGAAAATAAAGTCGTCATTTTTGATGAAATCCGGAAAAAATTCATCCAACTCACCCCCGAAGAATGGGTGCGTCAGCATGTGGTGCATCATTTTATTTACGAAAAAAAATACCCCAAATCGCTCATCAACGTCGAAAAACAAATTCAAGTGAATGGCCAAACCAAACGCTATGATGTGGTGGTGTATCATCCCGATGGCCGGTTGCGGATTTTGGTTGAATGCAAGGCGCCCGGGGTATCCATAACACAAGCCACCTTTGACCAAATTGCGCGCTACAACACAGCCTTGCGTGCCGATTTTTTAATGGTAACCAATGGATTGAATCATTACTTTTGTCAAATGGATTTTGAACAGGAGCAATACCGGTTTATAACCGAATTGCCGTCACATCATTCGCTCTAAACGCCCATGAAAAACCTAGCCGTAGTGATCTTGAATTGGAACGGACAAAAACTACTCGAACAGTTTTTGCCCTCGGTGCTACAACATTCAGAATGTGCATCTATTTATATGGCCGACAATGCCTCGACTGACGATTCGGTAGCCTTTGTACAAGCGCACTATCCACAAATAAAAATCATTCAAAATACCGCCAATTACGGATTTGCCCAAGGCTACAACGAAGCACTAAAACAGCTGCAAGAGCCTTTTTGGGTTTTGGTCAATTCTGATATTGAAGTGACAGAAAACTGGTTAGCGCCACTTGAAAAAATAGTTCATGAGCAACCCAATGTAGGTATCGTTCAGCCCAAAATCTTGGATTACAAAGACAAAACTAAATTTGAATATGCCGGAGCGGCCGGTGGGTATATCGATCGATTGGGTTATCCGTTTTGCCGCGGACGCGTTTTTGATACGCTAGAACAAGACGTGGGCCAATATAACGATGAAACCTCTATTTTTTGGGCATCCGGTGCTTGTTTATTTATCCGAAAATCCATTTTTGATTTACTTCAAGGATTTGACTCCGATTTTTTTGCACACCAAGAAGAAATTGATTTGTGTTGGCGCGCCAAAAACCTAGGGCACGAAATTCTCTATTGTCCAGAATCAACGGTATATCATGTAGGAGGCGCTACTTTGCAAGAGGGAAATCCGCAGAAAACCTATTTGAATTTCCGAAATTCCTTGTGCATGCTCACCAAAAATTTGCCGTTAGGTTCACTATTCCCCATCTTGTTTTTACGCCTCGTGCTGGATGGTTTGGCGGGCATACAATTTCTTTTGCAAGGCAAAGGCAAACATTGTTGGGCGATTGTGCAAGCTCATTTTGGGTTTTATGGCCTGTTCCTGAAGATGTGGGAAAAACGCGGAACACAACAGCAAAAAAAATACTACAAAATAAAAAGTGTGGTCTATCGTTATTTTATAAGAAAGCAACAATCTTACTCCGAATTACTTTAATTAAACTTTTAAAAATCTTGCTTTATACTCATTTATAAATCCTAATTTTGCTCCCGATAAATACAATTACTATGAAAAAAACCCTATTTGCCTTATCGCTTGTTGCTTTGGTAGCAACTACTTCTTGTGGCACCAAGAAAAAAATTGCCGATTTAGAAACCAAAAACAAAGAAGTTCAAGATTTATTGAATTCGGCCACGGTAAAATTGAATTCCTGCTTAACCGAGAAAGAATCACTTGCCGGACAAATTGATTTCTTGAAAAAATCAAATACCGATTTGATCAACAACATGAATAATGTAACCACATTATCAGCCAAAGGCGCACAGAACATTGAGAAAGCCTTAGAAACCATCAAAGAAAAAGACTTGAAAATTACCCGCATGCAAGATGCTTTGACTAGAAAAGATAGCATGACACTTGCTTTGGTAACCAGCATTAAAGGTGCAGTGGGTATCGCTGATCCAGATATTGAAGTGAATGTAGAAAAAGGAGTGGTTTTTATCTCGATTGCCGATAAATTATTATTTAAAAGTGGCAGCTACGTGGTGAGTGACAAAGCCAAAGAAGTGTTGGCCAAAGTGGGAAAAATCATCAACAGCAAACCCGATTTTGAATGCATGGTTGAAGGCCACACCGATAATGTACCTTTCACTGGAAATGCAATTTTGCTCGACAACTGGGATTTGAGTGTGAAACGTTCTACCGCCATTGTTCGTGTATTGACCAACGATTTAAAAGTAAATCCAGCACAACTAATAGCCGCCGGACGTGGACAATTTATTCCTCTTGTAGAAAATAATTCGTCTGCCAATCGCGCCACCAACCGACGCACCCGCATCGTCATTCTGCCAAAAATTGATCAGTTTTACGAGATGATCGAAAAGGAAATGAAAAAATAAAATAAAAAAAAACGCCTTACTTACTAAGGCGTTTTTTTATTCCCACTCCCCTTTACCGGCACGAATCAAAACGGGTTCGTGACCAGAAAGATCTACAATGGTTGAACCTATATTGTCGCCATAACCACCATCAATTACTACATCGACGAGGTTTTGCCATTTCTCAAAAATCAATTCGGGATCGGTCGAATATTCCAACACCGCATCGTCGTCGTGTATGGACGTCGAAACAATTGGATTGCCCAACTGCTTCACAATTTCGAGTGCAATGGCATTAGCCGGCACCCGAATTCCCACGGTAGTTTTCTTTTTGAACTCCTTGGGCAGACTATTATTTCCAGGCAAAATAAAGGTATACGGCCCGGGCAAATGGTGTTTTAAAATTTTAAACGTAGGTGTATCAATTTGCTTCACATAATCAGACAAATTACTCAAATCGTGACACACAAACGAGAAATTGGCTTTCTCCAATTTAACGCCTTTGATGCGGGCAATGCGCTCCAACGCCTTAGAATTTGTAATATCACAACCCAAACCATAGACCGTATCGGTAGGGTAAATCACCAATCCGCCGTTGCGCAATACGGCAACCACTTTTTGGATGGCGGCCTCACTGGGTTTATTTTCGTAGATTTTGATGAATTCGGCCATGGATAATTTAACTGATGATTTGTAATTTGGTGAAGCGCAACAACAAGGTTTTTAGGCCGCCCACATCAAATTTAATTTCGGCACTTTTGTCGGCACCTGCCCCTTTGAGTTGCACCACCACACCGCGGCCAAATCGTTCGTGCATCACTTCAGTACCCGGAGCCAATTGACCATCGTAATTGGTTTGTGATCCACCAGGACCCGCTGATGAAATCGGTTTTAATTTGCGAATATTCGGATTGGTATGCGTTTCCGGATTTTTGGGTGGAGTACCGCTTTGGGGCTTCATTAGTCGCAGTTTGCTTTTGTCCACATCGCCAAAAATATCGGCATCAATCATGGGTTTAAAGCGGTAATTGGTTTCGGTGGGCGTAAGGTATTCTAAATACTGCCCATCAATCTCTTCGATAAAACGAGAGGGCTCGCTGTCGGTGAGTTTTCCCCAACGGTAACGCGATTGCGCATAGGTTAAATAAGCTTGTTTTTCGGCGCGCGTCAAGGCCACATAAAATAAGCGTCGTTCTTCTTCTAAGTCGCTGCGCGTGCTCAAACTCATGGCACTTGGAAACAAATCTTCTTCTAATCCCACCACAAATACATAGGGAAACTCCAAGCCTTTGGCCAAGTGAATGGTCATCAAAGCCACCCGGTCTTCGTCGCCGGTATCTTTGTCAAGGTCGGTAGCCAGGGCAACGTCTTCAAGAAACTCAGCCAAGGCCCCACGTGCCCCTTCAATTTCTTTTTGTCCTTCGGTAAAATCCTTGATCCCGTTGAGCAATTCTTCGATGTTTTCGATGCGGGCAATGCCTTCGGGGGTAGCGTCTTTTTTAAGTTCTTGTACCAAACCGGTTTTTTTAGTCACCATGTCGGTGAGGTAAAACGCGTCTTGGTTTTCGTTCACCACCTGAAAACTCTGAATCATGGTTACAAAATCAAGCAACTTTTGCTTGGTTCCCGAATTCAGTTTTAAATCAATTTTATCAATGTTTTGCATCACCTCAAACACCGAGCGTTTGTAATGGTTGGCAGCAATGGTCAATTTCTCGACAGTCGTGTCGCCAATTCCTCGCGCCGGATAATTGATCACACGCATCAAGGCCTCTTCGTCTTTGGGGTTAATCACCAAACGCAAATAGCACAACACATCTTTGATTTCTTTGCGTTGATAAAACGACAATCCTCCATAAATACGGTAGGGTATGTCGCGTTTGCGCAAGGCATCTTCCATGGCGCGCGACTGGGCGTTGGTGCGGTACAAAATGGCAAATTGGCCGTTTAGCATTTGGTGTTGCATTTTTTCTTCCCAAATGGTACTGGCTACAAATCGGCCTTCTTCGCTATCAGTAATGCTGCGATTGACTTTTATTTTTGGTCCAAAATCATTGGCGGTCCAAACCACTTTGTCGAGTTTGGTTTTGTTTTTGTCAATGATCGAATTGGCCGCTTCTACAATGTTTTTGGTCGAACGGTAATTTTGTTCCAATCGGTAGGTTTGTACATTTTCGTAATCTTTCTGGAAGTTCAAAATGTTGTTGATGTTGGCCCCACGAAACGCATAGATACTCTGGGCATCGTCACCCACCACACATATATTTTGAAACCGATCGGACAAAGCGCGCACAATGAGGTATTGCGAATGGTTGGTATCTTGGTACTCATCCACCAAAATGTAGCGAAAACGGTCTTGGTACTTGGCCAATACGTCCGGAAAACGCGACAATAATTCGTTGGTTTTGAGCAACAAATCATCAAAATCCATGGCGCCGGCCTTGAAACATCGGTCTACATAATTTTGATAGATTTCACCCGTTCTGGGTTTCTTGGACATGGCATCGGCTTCTTGCAAATCGGGATTGTTGAAATAAGCTTTTACGGTAATTAAACTGTTTTTGTAGGATGAGATTCGGCTCAACAACTGTTTGGGTTTGTAGATGTCTCGGTCGAGTTGCATTTCTTTGATGATCGCCGAGAGCAAACGCACCGAATCTTGGGAATCATAAATGGTAAAGTTGGACGGATAGCCCAATTTGTCGGCTTCGGCACGGAGAATGCGCGCAAACACCGAGTGAAAAGTACCCATCCACAAGTTCTTGGCTTCGCCAGAACCTACAATGCCGGCTATACGACTTTTCATTTCGCGGGCCGCTTTGTTGGTAAAGGTCAGGGCCAATACATTAAACGCATCAACACCCAAACTCATCAAGTAGGCAATGCGCACGGTGAGCACACGCGTTTTTCCGGAGCCCGCGCCGGCAATAATGATCATCGGTCCGTCCTTTTGCAATACGGGTTGTTGTTGGGCTTCGTTGAGTTCGTTGATGTAGCGTTGCATACTAAATGTAATTTCACCAAAAATAGAATTCCTGGCACGTTAATACAATTTATTTGGTAGTGATTTATCAACTAAAATTCTATTTTTGTTCAACTAAAAAATATCCTATGGATTCTACCAAACTCTTAGAAATTATTGCCTATACCCTTCCCTCTTTAATTACCGGTGGCGTAGCCTATTACCTGTTTGTTGCTTATTTTAAGGACCAACAAAACAACCGCCGTTGGTTGCTGCAAAAAGAGAATCAAAAAGCGTCTTTGCCCTTGCGATTGCAAGCCTACGAACGCATGGCCTTATTTTTAGAACGCATCAATCCGGCCAACTTATTGGTGCGCGTGACGCCGCATTCCTCCGATAAAAATCAATACGAAAATTACGTGATTGCCCAAATCGAACAAGAATTTGAGCACAACCTCACCCAACAAATCTACTTGAGTGACGACTGTTGGACCGTGATTACCACCGCCAAAAATGCCACCATACAATTGATTCGAAAAGCCAGCATGAGCGAAAAAGTTGAAAATGCCGACAAATTGCGCGAAGTAATTTTAAGTGAATTGTTTGATAAATCGTCTCCGAGTTCGGCTGCATTGGGCTACCTGAAATCAGAAATCAAGCAGTTTTTATAGCGATTTTCCTTCGGCTAATAAACGTTGTAATTGCGTCTTCTCGCGGATGGGCAACTGCGGAATAAATTCTTCAAGCATCGTTTTGTACTCGGCCACCTTTATCAGCTCTCGTAATTTGTCTTTGGCAAACTTCACAAACTGCCACCGATGGCTGCTCGTGGAATAGACCAAACTTTTGAGTACTTCGGGTGTGTTGAGTTTTAAATTCAACAACGCATTCAAGGCATTTTGTTGCAAATTGGAATCGTAATTGGTGCTGGTGTAATGCAGCAACTCGCGGTAAAACACACTTTTTTGAGGCAGCTCAGTGGCGTGTAAATAGGCCAAATACAAATAGGCCAAGCGCAGGTTTTTGTCCAAAAAACCCGTTCTATTTTTAAACTTCTCCAAATAGCGATCCCGATGCTCGGGGGCGTTTTTCCACAAGGCATACAGGGCCATTTCTTGGGTTTCGTAGGAAGGATCGTCAAGCAAACTTTCGAAAGTTGCGCGAAATGATGCTGGAAATTCGGGCGTGGTTGCGGCTACCGTTTGACGCACCGCTACATCGCCGGTTTGCAGCGCCGCTTGCAGTAAAAATTCCCGGTCTTCAAAATGGGCATTTTTGTTTTGGTAGAGCAACAATTCTTTGAGTGGTGCCGGAAATTTTCCGTTCATCCAATACAACAAACTGTCGTGTTGTGTGAGCGAAATGGGGCGATTGCGCAACTGAATGTATTGTGCCATCGTTTTATTTTTTCGCAACAAAGCAAAAGCCTCTTCTTTGGGAAATTCGGCCGATTCCAACCAGGTTTTTTGAAAATCAAGCGTATTAAATTGAGGAGCCACTTTGTTGATTTCAGTCAAAAAATAGGCGGTTGTGACGTTAGTAAACTGGTGCTTTTTGAGGTAGGATTTCACCGCTTTTTGAAAGGCTTTGGCGCCAATCGTTTCGCGAATCACGTGCAAGGCCCAGGCGCCTTTTTGGTAAAAACTCAGGGAACTGGCTTTGGGATTGAGCACCGGAATGCTGTCAGTTTTCGCCGCTTGAATGAGCTGTTGCGACGACTGAAACAGTTTGTTGTAAAAATAATCTTCGCCAAATATTGCTCTCTCGGCCAACAAGGCATAATAGGTGGCAAAGCCTTCCTGTAACCAATGGTCTTTCCCCGATTGGGCCGTCACCAAATTGCCAAACCACTGGTGGGCCAGTTCGTGCGCGTTGACATTCACGTAATTTCTATCATTAAAGCCAATTGAATCGACCAGGTATTCGCGCGAAAAAATCGTAGCCGTGGTGTTTTCCATACCGGCATACAAAAAATCCCGAACGGGCACCTGGCGGTATATTTTCCAGAGGTATTTCACGCCAATTTCTTTGGCCAAATAATCCATAATTTGCCTCGAATAGCGATAAGTCGGTTCCATGCGCGCGGCGTCTTCGGCTTCGAAATACTGTTCGAGTGGCACACCGGCTTGGCTACGAAGTGTTCGTTTTTGGTAATGACCAATCGCCAAAGCCACCAAATAGCTGCTCATGGGCTGGGTCATTTGGTACTGCCATTCCACTTCATCACCAATGGCTTTTTGTTGAGTCAATTCGCCGTTGGATACCACCGTAAAACTTTTATGGAAGCGTACCGTGGTAGAAAAAATCACCTTTTCATTCGGGTCATCAAAACTGGGCAACCAATTGCTGGTGTATTTGCCCTGGCCTTGGGTCCAGATTTGTCCTTGCACTTGTTCGGGCGTTTGTACCGTGGCCGAAAAATCCCAATTCACAAAATACAGGGCTTGAGTAGGAAAGGCTTCGTATTGAAATTGCAAACTGTTTGGGCCAAGTTGAAATCCTTGGTACAGAATCAATTGTTTTTGGTTGTTCCTAAATGAAATGGGTTTGCCGTTGAGCAAAACTTGGGTGAATTCCATTTTTTGGGCGTCAATGCGAATAGTATCCACCACCGCTTTGACCGTAAATTCAAATTTTACGGTACCCGTTACATTGCGTTTCACCGGATTGAGTTCGAGCGATGACCAACAGTTGGTAAAATCGACCGACTTGGGCGATTGGGCAACCGCAACTGCCGTGAGCAACAACAAACAATACCGAAGCAGCATAGAATATTTTTTTAATCCACACAAATATACACAGACTTTCGCTGCAATTTTCGGGCGGAGTGGCTTTCGTGATTTCAAATTATAAACTATCTTCGGACTTTCGAAATCCCATGGATGCATTGCAAACTCCCATTGAGTACCTGAAAGGCGTTGGCCCCAACCGCGGACAGTTGTTGCGCAGCGAGTTGGGTATTCACACCTATTCTGATTTGCTGCAATTGTATCCCAATCGCTACATTGATCGCACGCGTTATTACAAAATAAATGAGCTGCAACCCAGCTCGGCCGAAGTGCAGTTGGTGGGAAAACTCATCCACATCAAACTGGCCGAACAAAAGCGAGGGAAGCGCCTAGTGGCTACTTTTGTGGACGAAACCGGGCAGATGGAATTGGTGTGGTTTCAGGGCCATAAATTCATCAAAGACCAATTGCAACTAAACGTGCCGCTGGTGATTTTCGGAAAATGTTCGGTGTTTAATGGCGTTTATTCGATGCCGCATCCCGAAATTGAATTATTGAAAGACCACGAACAAAGTTTGCGTTCGGCGCTGCAAGCGGTGTATCCCAGTACAGAGAAATTAGCCAACAAAGGCATTTCAAATCGGGTGATGCACAAATTGCTGCAGCAACTTTTTCTGGAAACACAGGCGCGATTCGATGAAACCTTGCCGACTACTTTGCTTAACGAGCTTAAACTCATTCCCAAAAACGCCGCCTTATTTAACATTCATTTTCCCAAAAGCACCGATGCCTTGGCCAAAGCGCAGTTTCGATTGAAATTTGAAGAGCTCTTTTTTATTCAGCTGCAACTCATTTCGAAGAATCTCATTCGCAAACAAAAAATTAAGGGCCATGCCTTTACGCAAGTGGGTGACAAATTCACCACGTTTTTTGAACAGCATTTGCCCTTTGATCTGACCAATGCCCAAAAACGCGTGCTCAAAGAAATCCGAAACGACATGGGCAAACCGGCGCAAATGAACCGCTTGTTGCAAGGCGATGTGGGTTCGGGCAAAACCATCGTGGCGTTTATGAGTATGTTGTTGGCTATTGACAATGGGTTTCAAGCCTGTTTGATGGCGCCCACCGAAATTTTGGCCAACCAACACTTTTTGGGATTGGGCGAATTGGCCGCGCTGTTGGGCATCGAAATTCGCTTGCTGACCGGCTCAACCAAAACAGCTGCTCGCAAAGAAATACACGAAGGACTCGAAAGCGGGACACTTCAGATTATTGTAGGTACGCATGCCTTACTAGAAGACAAGGTGCAATTTGCCAATTTGGGCTTGGCCATCATAGACGAACAACACCGATTTGGCGTAGCCCAACGGTCTAAATTGTGGCAAAAAAACGAAATTCCGCCGCACGTTTTGGTCATGACCGCCACGCCCATTCCACGCACGCTGGCCATGAGTTTGTATGGCGATTTGGATATTTCGGTGATTGACGAATTGCCTCCGGGACGAAAACCCATACAGACCGTACACCGCTTTGAAGCCAACCGACTGAAAGTATGGAAATTTATCAAAGATGAAATTGCCAAAGGCAGGCAAATCTATATCGTTTTTCCGCTCATACAGGAATCTGAAACCCTAGATTTTAAAAATTTGATGGAAGGCTATGAAGGAATATCTCGCGATTTTCCGCTTCCGCAGTATGCCGTTTCAATTCTACACGGACAAATGAAAGCCGCCGAAAAAGACTCCGAGATGAAGCGATTTGCCGAGGGAAAAACACAAATTATGGTGGCCACCACCGTGATTGAAGTGGGCGTAAATGTGCCCAATGCCAGCGTGATGATCATCGAAAGTGCCGAACGATTTGGCCTCTCGCAATTGCACCAGCTGCGTGGTCGGGTGGGCCGAGGTGCCGAACAAAGTTACTGCATTCTGATGACAGCGCACCAATTGTCGTCCGACAGCAAAACCCGCATGGAAACCATGTGCCGCACCAACGACGGTTTTGAAATTGCCGAAGTCGATTTGAAACTGCGCGGACCCGGCGACATCCTGGGCACCCAACAAAGTGGCATTTTGCAATTGCGCATCGCCGATTTGGTGCGCGATCGCGATATTTTGCAAGTAGCCCGTCACGAAGCGATCAAACTGCTTAAAGAAGATCCTAGCCTTTCGCTGCCGGAACACCAAGCCGTTCGAAAGGTATATGTAGAATTGGTGAAGAAGAAAAATATTTGGAATTATATAAGTTAAATTATGGTACAGTACAACCCAAAAGATTGGATTACGTTTATTTTTCGGTTTCAGAAATCGGATACATTTCGGCAATTGATTCCCATGATGATTTTCATCGGACTTTATTCAGGTGGAATAGCCTATGTAGAACTCAACCTCTGGCAACTCAAAGACAGCAGTGTGGTGAAAAACATCTCGATTATGCACGGAATGCTGGGATTTGTGATTTCGTTGTTGTTGGCCTACCGCACCAACACCGCCTACGACCGCTGGTGGGAAGGCCGAAAACTATGGGGCACTTTGGTAAACAACAGCCGAAATTTGGCCTGTAAACTGGCCGCGATGCTCAAAGAAGAAAAAGACAAAAAGTACCTGCGGTTTCTAATTTCGACCTACGCCTCTATTTTGGCCAAACATTTAAACAACGAAGCGGTAGGGCAAGTGCTCTTTGATGGGGTTGAGTTGGATATCAAAGCAAATAGACATGTGCCCAATCAAATTGCGGCGATGTTGTTTCAAAAAATTAACGACCTCTATGTTTCGGGTAAAATTACAGGCGATCAACTGATCCTGTTGAATGCCGAATTTCAGTCATTTAATGAGGTTTGTGGCGCCTGCGAACGCATTAAAAACACGCCTATCCCCTATTCCTACAGTGCCTTTATCAAGAAATTTATATTTTTCTATGTGATGACATTGCCTTTTGGCTATGCCTTGAGTTTGGGCTTTTTGGTGATTCCGGTAGTGGTATTTATTTTTTATGTCTTGGCCAGTTTAGAACTCATCGCCGAAGAAATTGAAGATCCGTTTGGCACCGACTCCAATGATTTACCTACCGTCAAAATTGCGGCGAATATTAAGAAGCACATTGAGGAGTTGTTGTAGAATTAATAATTAATAATTGGTTGTGTATGTTATGA
>CAMBOW010000026.1 GCA_945869365.1 Flavobacterium psychrophilum
ACCAACCTCCACGCGTCAATTGAAGACAAAGAAATACTAAAAGGCATCAACCTGGAGATCAAAGCCGGAGAAGTTCATGCGATTATGGGACCCAATGGCGCCGGAAAAAGCACCTTGTCTTCGATTATTGCAGGCAATCAGAATTATAACGTGACCGAGGGAGAAATTTTCCTAGAAGGCCAAGAAATCTCCGAACTGGCAGCCGAAGAACGCGCCCACAAAGGGGTGTTTTTGTCGTTTCAGTATCCGGTAGAAATTCCAGGTGTTTCGGTGACCAATTTTATAAAAACCGCCATCAACGAAAAGCGCAAAGCCAACAAACAAGCCGAAATGCCGGCCAACGAAATGCTCAAACTGATTCGCGAAAAATCAGAATTGCTCGAGATGGATCGCAAGTTTTTATCACGTTCGTTGAACCAAGGATTCTCGGGCGGCGAAAAGAAACGAAACGAGATTTTCCAAATGGCCATGTTGGAACCCAAAATCGCCATCCTAGACGAAACCGATTCGGGCTTAGACATCGATGCCTTGCGCATTGTGGCCAATGGCGTAAACAAATTAAAAAACGAACACAACGCGGTTCTCGTAATCACCCATTACCAACGTTTATTGGAATACATCATCCCCGATTTTGTGCACGTGTTAATGGACGGCAAAATCGTAAAATCGGGCGACGCTTCTTTGGCGTTGGAGCTAGAGGAAAAAGGGTACGACTGGATAAAGAATGAAATGGGGTAGTTGTTTCAGGTTTCAGGTTTCAGGTTTCAGGTTTCAGGTTTCAGGTTTCAAGAAGAGAATAAAGATACAATCCAATACTTAAATATATACGCCATGGCAACAATTAAATCTTTCGAGGACCTCGAAATATGGAAAGAGGCAAGACAATTAGCAAAAGAAATTTATGTCATTTCAAATGAAACGGCATTGAAAACAGATTTTAGATTTAAAGAACAAATAAAGGCTGCGTCGGGCTCAATAATGGATAATATTGCAGAGGGATTTGAAAGAGACGGAACGATCGAATTTCGACAATTTTTATCCATTGCAAAAGGTTCAGCAGGCGAAACAAGATCGCAGATTTATCGACTTTTTGATTACGAATACATTAGCGAAGAACGATTTATAGCGTTAAAAAACATATGTGAAACCTTGAGTGGGAAGATTAAAAACTTCATCACCTATTTAAATAAAAAGGATTTTAAAGGAAACAAGTTTCAATAACCTGAAACTTTAAACTTTAAACCTGAAACTAATTCCATGGACCTAAAAGAAAAACTCCTTTCCTCTTTCCTGGCTTTTGAAGCCCAAGTAGATGTAAATGCGAGCGTGCATGACAGCCGTTTGGAGGCCATAAAATGCTTTGAAACAAAAGGATTCCCAACCAAAAAAGAGGAGGCGTGGAAGTATACTTCCCTAAATTCGGTGCTGAAAAATGATTTTTCGGTGTTCCCCAAACACGAGAATACAATCGAATTTTCGGACGTAAAAAAATACTTTTTGCACGAGATAGACACCTACAAAGTGGTCTTTATTGATGGCGTATTCAGTTCGTTTTTGTCGGCCACGACACATGATGGGCTAGATGTGTGTTTGATGTCATCAGCACTAGCAAAGCCCAAATACAAGATGGTTATTGATGCCTATTACCATCAAATTGCCAACAAAGAAGAATCGCTTACGGCCCTAAATACAGCTTTTGCCACCGAGGGCGCCTTTATTCATGTTCCTAAAAGCAAGGTGGTTGATAAGCCTATTGAAATCATGTATTTCACCACCGGAATCGAATCGGCTTTGTTGGTGCAGCCGCGCAATTTGATTGTGGTGGGCGAAAATTCGCATGTGCAAATTATTGAGCGCCACCAGTGCCTACATGGTAATCCGGCACTTACTAATTCGGTTACGGAAGTCTTTGCCCAAAAACGAGCCATTGTCGATTACTATAAAATCCAAAACGACTTACAGTCGGCTAACCTAATAGACAACACCTACATTTCCCAAAAACAAGAAAGCCATGTTTCCATACATACCTTCTCGTTTGGCGGAAACCTCACCCGAAACAATTTGAACTTTTACCATTTTGGCGAACGCATAGATTCTACATTAAAGGGCATTACCATTATTGGCGACAAACAACACGTGGATCATTTTACCTTGGTGAATCACGCGACGCCCAATTGCGAAAGCCACCAAAACTACAAAACCATCATAGCCGATAGCGCCACAGGCGTGTTTAACGGTAAAATTTTCGTTGAAAAAGAGGCGCAAAAAACCGATGCCTTTCAGCAAAACAACAATATTTTAATTGGCGACAAAGCCACGATAAATGCCAAGCCTCAATTGGAAATTTTTGCCGATGACGTGAAGTGCTCACACGGCTGCACCATTGGCCAGCTCGACGAAACGGCCTTGTTTTACATGCAGCAACGCGGAATTCCCCAAAAAGAAGCCAAAGCTTTGCTCATGTATGCCTTCTCAAACGACGTGATTGATAGCATCAAAATTCCCGAATTAAAACAGCGCATCACCAAGATCATCGCTACTAAATTGGGCGTGAGTTTGGGGTTTGATTTGTAGGGGAATTGGGTTAAGGTTTAGCGCGGTTAGGGTTAAAACCAGTATTACTGTATACTTCTCACAATCCCACTCAACAAGCCATTAAAGTCAAACACATCGTCTTCGCGCAGGCCTAAACGCACTACCACTAAATCTTGGCTCGGAAATATAGCCACCATTTGGCCCTGAAACCCGCTGGCGTAATACATGTTTTTGGGCGCATCGGGGAATTTTCCTCCGGCATTCAGCCAAAAGTGCCCGCCGTAATTGTCTTGTGAAGTGGCAGTTGGTGTAGATACATAGCTTGCCCATGACGGGTCAAATAGCTGCTCGCCATTCCAGTTTCCGCGGTGCAAATACAAGAGTCCTAATTTTGCCCAATCTCTTGCCGTGGCCCAGCCGTAGGAAGATCCCACATAATTACCCGCCATATCGGTTTCTACCAGCATGGATTCCATGCCCATTTTATCGATCAAACAGCTGTACCAAAAATCCAAATAGTCTTGGTGTGTGTTAAATTGATTGCTCAACACCAATGACAATAAATTGGTTGTCCCTGACGAATAATTCCAGTGCGTGTTTGGGGCAAAGGCGGCTTGTTTTTCGAGTTGTACCCGGCCCATATTTGAGGATTGAAATAGCATTTGGGTGGCGTCACAAATTTTGTCGTATTGCTCTTCCCAAGCCAAACCCGAATTCATGTGCAGCAAGTCGTTGAGCGAAATTTTGGCGCGTTGGTCGTTTTTCCATTCGGGAATAGCCACCGGCGCGTTGAGGTTGATTTTGCCTTGTTTTTGCAAGATTCCAAAATAGGTAGCCGTGAGACTTTTGGTCATGGACCAGCCCAATAGTTTACTGTTTTTGGTAAAGCCCGGACCATACTGTTCGGCAATGATGTGGTCTTTGTAAATCACCAAAACGGCGCGGCTGCGTTTGTCGGTTTTGGCATCTACATCAAAGGCATTGGCTATCGTTTTTTGCAATAAGGGATAAATTATATTGGGGAACACACTGTCTTTGGCTTCGCTCGTTCCATAGGGATAAGGCAGCTTTGAAGGGTTTGGCGTTCTTTTGGGTACGTCATAGGGTTTGTGCACGTCAAAGGAATCGTCAATGAGTGTTGCGCCCAATCCGTTGCGGTATATGGCTTTGCGCGTTTTGAGTCCAAACACAGAAGCGGTGGCAAAACTTGCTTTGTCGTCAATTTGATTTGTGGCTAATTTCACCAACGGAATGTCGTTGTCGCCATGTTCGATGCTTGCTTGCGACCGCCCATCAATAAAGTGCACCGAGGCCACGCTTTTGGCCGAAAAGCCCGAGATTAAGTCGAGTTTAGGGTAATTGGTATATCCCAAATAAAGTACAAAAGCGAGAACAATAAATCCTAAAAATTTGAAGCTTTTCTTCATGTCAAAAAATTTGATGCAAGGTACTTTTTTTGAAAGAAAATCAAACTTCTTTTTCCCCAAGGATTTAATTCGTGCTCGATGTAAATATTCATGCAATTGCCGTTTTTAGACACGCTATTTTATTACTTTTGTGGGTACAATTTTTTTAAATAACTATGTTAGACATCACTAAGGTTCGAGCCGATTTTCCCATTTTACAACAAGAAATTAATGGACATCCATTGGTTTACTTTGACAATGGCGCTACCTCGCAAAAACCGCAGGTCGTGATTGATGCGATTAGTAACTATTACCAAGAAACCAACGCCAACATTCACCGCGGGGTGCACACTTTAAGCCAACGCGCTACGGATGCCTACGAAGCTTCTCGTGAAATCATGAGGCAACACCTCAATGCAGCCTATGCGCACGAAGTGTTGTTTACTGCTGGAACCACGCACGGCATCAATTTGGTGGCCAACGGATTTGCTTCCTTTTTACAAGCAGGCGATGAGGTGCTTATCTCGGCCATGGAACACCACAGCAATATTGTGCCTTGGCAACTTTTGTGCGAAAAAACAGGCGCCAGATTGCGCGTGATTCCCATGAACGAAAACGGCGAATTGATTCAAGAAGCCTACTTACAATTATTGAATCCCAACACCAAACTGGTTGCGGTTACCCATATTTCAAATGCTTTAGGCACCATCAATCCCATTCAAGAAATGGTGGCCCAAGCACACCAAGTTGGCGCAGCCTTTTTGGTAGACGGCGCTCAAGCAGTGCCCCATTTGCAGCCCGATGTGCAAGCTCTGGATTGCGATTTTTATGCTTTTTCTGGGCACAAAATATGCGGCCCTACCGGCACCGGAATTTTATATGGTAAAGAAGAGTGGCTCCACAAACTGCCACCCTACCAAGGCGGCGGCGAGATGATCAAAACCGTCACCTTTGAGAAAACAACATACGCCGATTTACCCCATAAATTTGAAGCCGGAACACCAAATATCGGCGGAGGAATTGCGTTGGGCGTGGCTGTACAATACATGCAAAACATTGGTTTTGAAGCCATCGCGGCACATGAAAAAAAATTACTGGATTACGCTACTCAACAATTACTCCAAATAGAAGGCCTTAAAATTTACGGAACGGCTGCCCATAAAACTTCGGTGATTTCGTTTAATGTGGGCGATATTCATCCGTATGATTTAGGTACAATTATTGATAAGAAAGGCATCGCGGTGCGCACCGGACACCACTGTACCCAACCCATTATGGATTTTTTTGGTATACCGGGCACCATTCGGGCTTCGTTTGCATTTTACAATACTACTGTCGAAATTGATCTTTTTGTATCGGCACTAAAAAAAGCAGCAACGATGCTACGTTAATTTTAAAAATTCAGAATTATGAAACTAATTAGTTATATCCTATTCACCCTCTTTTTAAGCAAAGGCTGTGTGAATCAACCCAAACAAGATTATTCAAAATCTATCCTTACCTATACGGCTGAAACCCGCGGTTATTATATGCAAATAACTTTAGAGGACAAGGAGTTGCGCATCAGTAAAGACAGAGAAACGCGTTTGCCATCGGTTCGAATTCCGCTTACGGCAGCCGATCAAAAAAAGGTGTTGGCGATGGTAAAAGCCATCGATGTGCCCAATTTGTCTCAACTGAAAGCGCCCACCGAAAAACGCTTTTATGACGGTGCGGCTATCGGCAATTTGAGCGTAACGCACAAAGGGGAAACCTTTGGAACGGCAGGATTTGACCACGGTAACCCGCCTGTTGAAATTGAACAACTGGTTGCCTTTATGAATGCATTTGATAAATCAGAATAACACCAATGACAATCGCTGAAATTCAAGCCGAAATCATTGATGACTTTTCCTTGTTTGACGACTGGGATGAGCGGTTTCAGTACCTGATTGATTTAGGAAAAACCTTGCCGCTCATTGATGAGCAATTTAAGTTGCCCGAAAACACCATCAAAGGCTGTCAATCAAACGTGTGGTTGCACGCCGAAAACGAGCAGGGAAAATTGGTCTTCACCGCCGACAGCGACGCGATTATTACCAGAGGAATTGTGGCCTTGTTGCTGCGCACCTTTTCCAATCAGACGCCACAAGACATCTTGAACGCCTCGACCGATTATATAGACAGCATCGGACTCAAAGCCCAGCTTTCGCCTACTCGCGCAAATGGCTTGGTTTCGATGATTAAACAAATTAAATTATATGCTTTGGCTTACCAAGCAAAAAACAACTAACCGAAAATGGAATACGAAATTGATACGACCCAATTGGGGGAAGACATTGTAAAAAAACTCAAAACCATTTATGATCCCGAGATCCCAGTTGATATTTATGAACTAGGACTCATTTATGACGTAATGGTGAATGAAGCGTACGAAGTAAAAATCCTCATGACTTTAACTTCTCCCAACTGTCCGGTGGCCGAGAGTTTGCCGCGCGAAGTAGAAGACAAAGTGCGATCGATAGAAAACGTAAAAAGTGCCGAAGTCGAAATTACCTTTGACCCACCTTGGAGCAAAGATTTGATGAGCGAAGAAGCCAAATTAGAATTAGGTATGCTGTAAAGCATCAGATATTTTATGGACGAAATTCAAAATAGAGTAGCCAGTTCGCCCTTGATGGTATTTGATCTAGAGGATTACTATCCCGAAGGCATCAAAACCCAAGTTGATCTTTCGGTTTGGCTAATTGAGGGGTTTTTACTCAGAGAAAAAGAGTTTCGACAAGCCTTGGCTTTGTACGATTGGAGTCAATACCAAAATCAGTATGTGGCCATTCATTGCAGCACCGACGCTATTTTGCCGGCTTGGGCCGAACAATTGGTTGCCGTTCAGTTGATGCCGTATGCCAAAAAAGTAGTGCTGGGTTCAGCACATAAAATAGATGAACTTTTGTATGCCGAAATTTTGGCTACTGTGGATTATTCTCCTTTTGAAGGAAAACCAATTATTCTAAAAGGGTGTTCTAAAAAACCCGTTCCGTCAAGCGTTTATATTTTGGCTTTGCAGTATTTGCAGCCCCTAGCCAAAAGCATCATGTATGGAGAAGCCTGCTCGGCTGTGCCTTTGTACAAGAAAAAATAATTAATCTTCTTTTTCGACGGCCTCGTTGTAGTCGGGGTACAAGAATTTATTGTAGGGAAAACGCGTAATGTGTATGCTGCGCACTGCCTCGTAGACGCATTCGCGAAACTCTTCGAAATTTTCTTTTTGTGTAGCCGAAATAAACAAGGCGTTTTTCTCGCCCACAACAGCCATCCAAGTGCGTTTCCACTCTTCTAAAGTGTAGTGTTTGCGGGTGCGCTCGGTAATTAAATCATCTTCTTCGATGGTGAGGTGGCGGTAGGCGTCAATTTTATTAAACACCATAATGGTAGGTTTGTCGTTGCTTTTGATGTCCATCAAAATTTGATTGACCGAGGCAATGTGGTCCTCAAAATCGGGATGGGAAATATCAACCACATGCAAAAGCAAATCGGCTTCGCGCACTTCGTCTAGCGTGCTTTTGAACGATTCGACCAATTGGGTGGGGAGTTTGCGAATAAATCCTACGGTGTCAGAAAGCAAGAAGGGCAAATTTCGAATCACCACTTTGCGCACGGTCGTGTCTAGGGTGGCAAACAATTTGTTTTCGACAAACACTTCGCTTTTACTAATCACATTCATCAAAGTCGATTTGCCCACATTGGTATATCCAACCAAGGCCACGCGGACCATTGCGCCCCGGTTGCTGCGTTGCACCGACATTTGCTTATCGATGATTTTTATTTTGTCTTTTAATAAGGCAATGCGATCCCGCACGATTCGACGGTCGGTTTCAATTTCTGTTTCTCCTGGACCACGCATTCCAATTCCACCTTTTTGGCGTTCCAAGTGGGTCCACATTCCGGAAAGTCGAGGAAGCAAATATTGGCATTGTGCCAGCTCAACTTGTGTTCGGGCATAGGAAGTTTCGGCGCGTTGGGCAAAAATATCCAAAATTAGGTTGGTTCGGTCGAGCACTTTGCAATCTAAAATGCGGGTAATATTTTTTTGTTGAGAAGGGGTCAATTCGTCGTCAAAAATCACCGTAGAAATTTGGTGTTCTTTTACGTAATGATGTATTTCTTCTATTTTTCCGGTGCCCAAAAAAGTCTTTGGGTTTGGACGCTCCATTTTTTGAAAAAACCGCTTCATGACTGAGCCGCCCGCTGTAAAAGTGAGGAATTCGAGCTCGTCTAGGTATTCTAGTAATTTATCTTCCGGTTGATTTTGGGTAATAATTCCAACCAAAATGGTTTTTTCAAAACTGATTTTTTCTTGTTCTAACATGGGCTAAATTGAAAAGCAAAACTAGCTATAAATTGTTAGATAAATCAGCAAAAAAAGATGTAGTTCGTCGAGCTTAATTGCTGGTAAATCGTTAAAAAGTAAAATTTAGATATACATTTCATAAATTTTGTTAAATTTGGAATTCTAAAAATAATTCAAGAACTATATTAAACCAACTAAATTTTCATTTTATGAAAAAAATTATTTTAATCGTTTTGCTTTCTTTAGTATCATTTGCCGGGTATTCTCAGTTGCCTGCAATTGAAGATTTTGAAGGCGCGACTTTCCCACCAACAGGCTGGTTAGTTAAAGATAATTTAACGAATGCCGCACCCAATTGGGACGTCAATCCAAATGCATTATATGCAGCAAACAGCGGAACACGTTGTGCGTTTATCCAAAGAATATCAAACGCCACTTCTCCTGGAGTAGGTGTATTGGCAGAAGAATGGTTAATTACGCCCCAGCAAACTGTCGCCGCGAATAGCCAATTGCGCTTCTTTACGCGTCAAACAATATCTGGCGATACAGGTGCGAAATACAGAGTGATGGTTTCGAGCGCTGCAGATCCGAATGATTTGACCGCTTATACTCAAATTATTGAATATACAGAGACCACCTTAAGTACCCTGACTGTTGATCAATTGGATTACGAAGAAAAAGTAATCAACTTGGCCGTAACAGGCGCTAGATTTTTTGCTTTTGTGAAAGTATATACACAACCAGTGGCGGGACAATTTGGTGACCGTTGGTTGGTAGACGATGTGAAATTGGTTATTAGATGTACCGACCCATCGGTTTTAGGTGTAAATAACATCAGCGCTACCGGCGCTACCTTAACTTGGACGAATACAGCAACAACTCAATTTGAAATTGAATACGGCGTATCTGGGTTTGTACCAGGAACAGGAACTCCAATAGCTCCTTTTACCAGTACAACTACTCCGAGAAGTTATACAATTCCTGCTGGAACTTTATCTCCTTCTACCGATTACCAATTTTATGTGCGTGCAATTTGTCCGGCTTCTACCTCTGAATGGATAGGGCCGTTTTTATTCCCAACTACTCCACTAGGAGCAACTTGTGCGGCGCCGATTCCGGTAACTGCTTTGCCTTATTCTTCAAATAGCAATACTTTAACTTACGGCAACAACATTAACCCTGCTTCGCCAGGAAATACCGGATGCGGAACTACTGGCGCATTTATGGCGGGTAATGATGTAGTTTACACTTATACACCAACAGCTACGGGATTAATTAGTATTTCGATGAATCCGCAAGGATCTACCAATACAGGAATGTTTATTTACAGCAGTTGCGCAAATATTGGAGTATCTTGTATTGGAGGTGTAGCAGACGCCACTTCTAATGTTAGAAACATTCCAGCTTTTAATGTGACAATAAACCAACCTATCTATATTGTGTTGTCTTCGACTGCTGCAACAGCTAGCTACAACTATAATTTAATTATTCAACAAGTAAATTGTGTGGCTCCTATCAATTTATCTGCAGGAGCATTCAGCACATCAAGCGGAACACTTTCTTGGACCAACGGAACTTTTGGCACTTCCACTTCTTGGGAAGTAGCCGTACAACCTGCAGGCTCAGCAATTCCGGCGGGTGCAGGCACACAAACCAATACCAACACCAACTTCCCAGTTACCGGCTTATCAGCAGCTACGCCATATCAATATTGGGTGCGTGCCGATTGTGGAAACGGAACATTTAGCGCCTGGTCAGGCCCATTCGTGTTTAACACCACAATTTGTGATGTAGCAGGATGTAACTATACCTTTATCATGACTGATACGTTTGGCGACGGCTGGAACGGCGGTACCATGCAAGTTCGTCAAAACGGAATTGTGGTAGGCACTTTGGGCACACAAATAGTAGGTGCCGGACCAAACAACGTAAATATCCCTATGTGTAATGGTATTCCGTTTGATTTATTTTGGAATACAGGCGGAACTTTCCCAACAGAGTTAGCCGTTACCATTCAAAATAGTTTTGGTCAAACCTTATACACCTACGCGGGCGGAAATGCAGCGGCAGTTGGCACAACCTTATATACAGGGACAGTTGACTGTCTCAACCCATTGTGTTTGGCGCCAACTGCATTTAACGTGCCCAATGCACAAATTACAACCAATGGCGCGCGTATTACCTGGACCAACCCAGGAGCCCCAACCACAGGAATGGGTATATATGTAGTATTGGCAGGATCTCCTCCGCCAGTTGCTGGAACGCCACCTACCTATACGACTTTGGCTCCGCCAAACAATTACACCATCACAACTGGTTTATTGGCAGACACAACCTATGATGTATATATTCAAACAATCTGTTCGGTAAATTCACCGAGTGTTTGGGTAACTACACCGGTAACTTTTACTACGTTGCCAACTTGTCCTAGACCTACGGCTTTAGCAACTGCAAATATTACAACCACTTCTGTTCGTGTGAGCTGGACCAATCCAACCGGAACAGCTTGGCAAGTTTTGGCTTTACCAGCTGGATCGCCTGCGCCAAATGCAGGCACAACAGGTTGGGTAATTGCAACTGGAGGCAGTCCATTCATCGTAACCGGCTTAACACCAGACACGGCCTATGACTTTTATGTACGTTCCGATTGTGGCGCTGTAAATGGAATTAGTAATTGGTCTTTACCTACTACTGCAACAACATTACCTACTTGTCCAAAACCAACCGCATTAACAATAGGAACAATTACCGATAATTCTGCTCTTGCAGGATGGACAAATCCAACAGGAACTTTATGGCAAGTTTTAGTATTGCCTGCAGGATCAGCCGCACCAACTGCTAGCTCAACAGGTTGGGTTGTATCCAACACTAATACTGGATTTGCCTTAACCGGTTTATCGGCAGCAACCTGTTATGATTACTACGTGCGTACCGATTGTGGTGCTGTAAATGGGTTGAGTACTTGGTCGGGACCTAGAAATTTCTGTACTACAATATGTAATCCAGCCAATCAGTGTCTATACACCTTTACCATGACCGATTCATTTGGAGATGGATGGAACGGGGCAACTATGCAAGTGCGTCAAAACGGCATTCTTGTAGCTACCATTGGAGGAACTTTTACTGCCGGTGCTGGACCAGTAGTGGTTAATGTACCTTTATGTAGCGGTGTGCCATTTGATTTAAATTGGAACGCGGGCGGAACTTTCCCTGGAGAGGTTCGTGTATCGATAACTAATATTTTTGCTCAAGTATTGTATAACATGAATGTGGCAAGCGCTGGCTTAGTAGGAACGGTTGTTTATACCGATTCAAGAGCTGATTGTTTGTTCCCAAAATGTTTACCACCATCAAACTTATCAGCAGTACCAAGTATATTTAATGCTGCTTTAGATTGGACACAAGCCAATAACAATACGGCATGGTCTGTATATGTGGTGCCAACAGGAGGCGCTGCGCCTACTATTGGAAGCACGCCTACCTACCCTAATGTTGGCGCACATCCTTTTACTACACCAAATACCTTAGCAGCAAACACCACCTATGACTATTATGTGAGATCATTGTGTGGAAATGGAACGCCTGGGGACTGGATAGGCCCTTTTACATTTACTACCTTACCAACTTGTCCTCAACCGACGAATTTACATTATGTCGCAACAAATTTCCAGGCTGCCGATTTAGCTTGGAATGAAATTGGACCCGCAACCAGTTGGAACATTATGGTACAAACTTCTGGTGGACCAGCGCCTGGACCTACATCAGGTTGTTTGGTTACGACACTGCCTACCGATGCGACACCATATAATACCTTAGCGTGTTTTGGCGCATTAACTCCTGGGTTCTATGAATTCTATGTGCGTGCAAATTGTACAGGTACAGATTTAAGCGCTTGGTCAGGACCAATTAATTTTTACATCTCTGCGCCATTACCAGCTTGTGCCGACGTTGAAATTGATGTAGTGACTACTTCTCCAGGTCAAATTGATTTTTGTCCAGGGGATTACTGTATTGATTTAACGGCTACCTATACCGATTCTAAAGACACCACCGATTACTCAATATTAGGAATTCCATTTGCCCCACCTTTCCCATTTACAGGAGGAACACAATTAAATATTGCGACTGATGATATTTGGGGCCCTGCATTTACGCTGCCTTTTGATTTTTGTTTCTATGGCGTAAACTACCCACAAGTACAAGTGGGATCAAATGGGGTGTTGACATTTACACCGCAACTCGCTCCAGGAAACTGTCCGTGGGCTTTTACCGCGCAAATACCAGCAGCCAACTTTCCTATACGTAATGCTATTTACGGTGTGTATCAGGATATAAATCCATCCGTTTCAACTGCACCTATTGTGCATACAATCAACTACCAAGTATTGGGAACTGCTCCATGTAGAAGTTTCGTTGTAAATTATGACAACATTGCTCAGTTTAGCTGCGGTGTAAGCGTTGGTTTACAAACCAGTCAAATTGTATTGTATGAAACATCAAACATTATTGAAGTATATGTTCAAGATAGAACAGCCTGTACCAATTGGAATAGCGGAAGCGGTTTAATTGGTCTTCAAAATAATTTAGGAACCATTGCACACGTCCCTCCAGGAAGAAACACAGGACCATGGAATACGCAAAATGAAGCCTGGCGTTTTACTCCAGACGGAAACTCAACAGTACAATTCTCTTGGTTAAGAGATGGTGTGGTAGTGAGTAACAATCCAACTGTAAATGTGTGCTTCAACCAAGACACCAACATGACAGCGCAAGCAGTATATACCGGTTGTGGAGGTACAGTGACTACTAAAACAGAGAATATTTTATTAAATATTACGAGTGTTACTGTTCAACCTATTGCGCCAGTATTTTCTTGTACATCATATGCGTTGCCGGCATTAACAGTAGGAAACTACTTTACATTGCCAGGCGGACCTGCTGGTGGAGGAGTACAAATTCCTGTTGGAACTCAAATTTCAACTACACAAACTATTTATGTGTATGCACAATCAGGAACTACCACAATTTGCTCTGATGAGGAAAGTTTTGTAGTGACTATTGACAACCAAATCGTTCCAACATTTGCCACAATACCAACACTATGTTACAATTCTTCAGCTCCAGCTTTAAACACAACTTCTTCAAACGGATTAAGCGGTACGTGGTCGCCAACATCAATTGACACTTCAATTATTGGCCCCACAAATTACACCTTTACCCCAGACGGGACTTTGCCTTGCGCAATTCCAACAACAGTTGTGGTAACTATTTCAAATCCTATCTTACCTGATTTTGCACCAATTCCATCCATTTGCGCTGGAACAACCGTTCCGAGTTTAGGCACTATAGCGCCAAACGGAATAACTGGTTTATGGTCGCCAACAACGATTGACAATGCGAATTCTGGATCGTATGTATTTACGCCAGATGCAGGACAATGTGCAACTATACAAACTTTAAACGTAAATGTAACTGCGCCAAACATTAACCCATCTTTTGCGGTTATTCCAGATGTTTGTTCAGGCACTGTTGCGCCAAGTTTAGCAACTACCTCACCAACAGGTATTACAGGATCTTGGTTGCCAACTACTATTGATAATACAACTTCTGGATCGTATGTATTTACGCCAGACGCAGGACAATGTGCGACTACACAAACCTTGAACGTGAATGTAACTGCGCCAAACATTAACCCATCTTTTGCGGTTATTCCAGATGTTTGTTCGGGCACTGTTGCGCCAAGTTTAGCCACTACCTCACCAACAGGTATTACAGGATCTTGGTCGCCAACAACGATTGACAATGCGAATTCTGGATCGTATGTATTTACGCCAAATGCTGGACAATGTGCTACCACACAAACGTTAAATGTGAATGTGACAGCTCCAAGTATTAATCCTTCGTTTGTGGCTATACCAGATGTATGTTCAGGCACTGTAGCGCCAAGTTTGGCTACTACTTCTCCAATAGGCATTATTGGTTCTTGGTCACCAACTACTATTGATAACACAACTTCTGGATCGTATGTATTTACACCAAATGCTGGACAATGTGCTACCACACAAACACTTGGTGTATTGATTACACCAAGAACTCAACCTGGGTTTGCTGCAATTCCTAATTTTTGTTCAGGAGCTACAGCACCTAGTTTAGGGCTTGTTTCACCTGTTGGTGTAAACGGAACTTGGCTTCCTGCCATAATAAGTAATACAACAAGTGGTTCATATGTATTTACACCTACTTTAGGATTGTGCGCAGACACACAAACCTTAGCTGTAAATGTAATTCCAAATGTTACCCCAGACTTTGCTGATGTTGCGCCCATTTGTTTTGGAGCATCAGCTCCAACTTTGATCGGTTCATCTCCAAACGGCGTGAATGGAACCTGGTTGCCATCAACAATAAGCAACACGGCTGATGGAAGCTATGTGTTTACGCCTAGTGCAGGACAGTGTGCTGTTCCACAAACCTTAAGTGTAGTAGTAACTCCGCCAATTAATTTAATTGTTGATGGAGGTTGTGATAATGGAATATATGTGCTTACTGTTTCATCAGACACACCAGGTTTTGACGAATCAACGGCTACATTCCAATGGCTTGATAGTTCAAACAATGTTGTTGGAAACGATGCTTCAGTTGTATTAACAGCGCCAGGAATTTATACCTGTAATGTTACCAGTGCGGGTTGTTTATCTACCACATCAACGGGAGACATAACTAGCATTACCTGCACCATTCAAAAAGGTATTTCTCCAAGTGGCACAGGTGCTGGAGACGGTAAAAATGACTTCTTGAAATTGGCGTGTAAAAAATTAGAAATCTTCAACCGTTACGGTATGATTGTATATTCTAAAAACAACTACAGCAACAATTGGTTTGGTCAATCGGACAGCGGAAGCGAGTTGCCCGACGGAACTTATTTCTATGTAGTAGAGCAAGACAATGCGCCTGCACAAACCGGATGGATTTACATTAATAGAGAGCAATAATTTATAACAAACTATAAATACACAAAATGAAGAAAATACATTTCGCGGCATTATTGATGTTCTTATCATTCTTGGAGACGTCCGCACAGCAAGACCCTAATTATACACAATACATGTATAATATGAGTGCCATAAATCCTGCCTATGCAGGTTCAAAGGAAAACATGACGGGCGGTTTGTTATACCGCAAGCAATGGGTAGGATTAGACGGAGCTCCTTCTACAGGAACCTTTTTCTTGAACACCCCTGTGGGTAAAAACGTGGGTGTTGGTTTGTCAATGGTTTCTGATAAAATTGGACCAGTAGAGGAAAACAACATCTCGGGGGATTTCTCCTATACCTTGAATTTGGGCGGTGAGCGACGTTTGGCCTTAGGTTTAAAAGCTGGACTTGCCCTACACAAAGCTGATTTTAGTTTGGTTATTCCAACCTTACCAGACCCCAACGACGAAGCCTGGTTGGCTAATCCGTCTACAAAATTTAATGTAGGAACCGGTTTGTTTTATTATACCAACAAATACTATGTTGCGTTTTCGCTTCCAAGTATGTTAAAAACAACCTATTTGGATTACAACGGAACGAAATACGGAAGTGAAATTTCGCACTATTTCTTAACAGGTGGGTATGTGTTTGACATTAATCCAACGTTAAAATTCAAACCCTTTTCTATGATCAAGATGGCGCCAGGCGCACCTACCTCATTTGATTTGTCTACAAACTTCTTATTCAACGACAAATTTGAAGCTGGAGCTACCTACCGATTCCAAGACAGTTTTGGGTTTATGGTAAACTATTTGATTACACCAAACTTGCGATTGGGTTATGCCTATGACCATGTGGTGTCAGACTTAAAAGTGGTAACACCTTCCTCTCATGAGTTCATCATGTTGTTTGATTTGAACTTCCCGAAAAAAGTTTCTCAATCACCAAGGTATTTCTAACATAAATCGAACGTAAAAATGAAAAATTTATATATAGCATTAAGTTTTGTGATTGTGAGCGGAAGTGTTTCGGCACAAAGTACACTCACGCAAAAAGCAGACAAATTGTTCAACCGTTACGAGTATGTAGCTGCTGCCGATGAATACCTGAAATTGGTTGAAAAAGGAAAAGGAGATGGATACATTTATAATCAGTTGGCTGATTTGTATTACAATATGTTTAATACAGCTGAAGCGGCCAAATGGTATGAAAAAGCGGTGGAGACCAACCAAGATCCGGAAATGTATTACAGGTACGCTCAAATGTTGAAAGCCAATGGTAAATACGCAGAGTCTAACGTGCAAATGCAAAAATTTGCCAGCTTGGTTCCTGCTGACACCCGCGCTATTTCATTCAATGAAAACAAAAACTACATTCCTCGCTTGTTAGACAAACAAAAAATGTTTGACGTATTGGCCATGGAAGTGAGCAGCGATAAATCTGATTTTGGTCCCGTTTTATACAACAACCAATTTTATTTTACCAGCGCGCGTAGCGGATCTAAAAAAGATTACGGTTGGAACAAAGAGCCGTACTTGGATATTTATAAAGCCGATTACAACGACGACGGAACCGTAACCAATGCCTTGCCGATTTCTCAATTGAATTCCAAATACCACGATGGACCGATCTCTATCAGCGCCGATGGCAATACTGCCTACTTCAGCAGTGATAGCTTTAGAGAGTCAGAGTTTGAAAAAGACAAAGCCAAAAAATTAAAATTAGGCCGCAACAACATTTTCAAATCAGTTAAAGAAGGCGACAAATGGGGTAAAGTAGTTTCCTTGCCTTTCAACAGCACCGAATATTCTACCAGCAACCCAAGTTTGAGCCGCGACGGAAAAACCTTGTATTTCTCTTCTGACATGCCAGGCGGATCAGGTGGTGTAGATATATGGAAAGTAGCTGTAAACGAAGATGGTTCTTATGGTACTCCTGAGAATTTAGGCACAAAAGTAAACACGGCTGGTTACGAAAGTTTCCCTTTTATTGCCGATGACAACACTACCTTGTATTTTGCTTCAAGTGGGCTTCCGGGCTTAGGAGGATCTGACGTTTATCAAATCAATTTAGCTTCAGGCGATGCGACCAATTTAGGCAGTCCGGTTAATACAGAGAAAGACGATTTCTCTTTTAGCTTCAACAAAGACAAAAATTTAGGATTCTTTTCTAGTAACAGAAACGGAAATGATGATTTCTTTAAAGCGATTCCAATTTGTGCGGTTCCAGTAACAACTATCGTTACAGATGCCACAACAGGTGCTATTTTGGCTAATGCCAGCGTAGCTATCGTGGACGACAAAAGCAACGTAATTGCTACCGAAATGAGTAACGACAAAGGAGAAGTAGTCTACAAAGTAGAATGCGATAAATCCTATACTATTCAAGCTTCAAAAGAAGGGTACGAAAGCAATACATTTGGCGTAACCAAAAGCAAAGGAGAAGCTATTGCTGTAGCCGCTGTCTTGAAACCAATCGAAGTGATTATTACCGAAACCGAAATTATCTTGAACCCAATTTTCTTTGAATACAACAAAAGCAACATCACCAAAGAAGGCGCATTTGAGTTAGACAAATTGGTTCAAGTGATGCAATCAAACGAAAAGTTGGTGGTATTGGCTAAATCGCACACCGATAACAGAGGAAGTGACATTTACAATTTAAATCTATCTGATCGTCGTGCCAAAGCTACTGTGCAGTATGTGATTTCTAAAGGAATCGCTGCCGATAGAATTTCGGGCAAAGGATTGGGTGAAACCGAATTAAAAGTGAACTGTGGCGAAGCTTGTACCGAAGAGCAACACGCTCAAAACAGAAGAGCTGAATTCTTGATTGTAAAATAAACAACCAACATATTTATAAAGAAACCGGGTATTTCCCGGTTTTTTTGTTTGTAAGCCAGTATTACTTGCAAAACAACCACGATTAAG
This sequence comes from Flavobacterium psychrophilum, assembly GCA_945869365.1. Lineage (GTDB taxonomy): Bacteria > Bacteroidota > Bacteroidia > Flavobacteriales > Flavobacteriaceae > Flavobacterium > Flavobacterium psychrophilum_J. The sequence continues at coordinate 18,173 of CAMBOW010000026.1, forward strand.
AATTTCCTTCAATTGTTTTGCACCGCCTCATAAAATAGCCTTTCCGAACAGCTGAGTTGACAGAACATCGATTATCTTTGAATCCCAGAAATCATCTCATGAAAAAAATCATCTTGTTGCTTCCGCTATTATTACTTATGTACTGTAGCAATGGCGATCAATTTACGGCAACTCCCCCAGTGGCAAAACCGATGCCGCCAGTAGTGGAGACGGACGTGTTTAATTTAAAAGTGGTTCCCGAGATAAAATTGCGTTTTAGCCTGGCAGAATGGAATAAATTATTGCAGTATTATGATTTGAATCCCAAAAATGAAAAGAAAGTAGTTTCCAATTTTACACTCACCACCAACGGTAGTTCGGTGCAATTAGACAGCATTGGATTAAAGTTACGAGGTAATACTAGCCGCAGAAGACCCGAAGGAAGCAACGGTCAATTACATAACGCAACAAACCCCGATTGGCACCACGCTCATTTTGCCTTGGACTTTTCTAAATTTATTAGCGATCAACGTTTTGCTGGTCTTAATAAAGTAAATTTAAAGTGGTTTAAAGATGATGCCACCTACAGCAGAGAAATCTACTCCTATGATTTATTTCGACGATTTGGTTGCTGGACGGCGCCCAAAGCATCCTATTGCAAACTCACGATTGAAGTTGAAGGCGACGCCACACCGGCCTACTTTGGTGTATATGAACTATTGGAAGCCGTTGACGAAGATTTTCTTGCCAAAAAAAGTGCGCAATGGGGAGCAGGAACTGGATTTTTATGGAAAGGCTATAACCTAGGAAGCAACAAAGCCGATTTCTATTCTGTAAACAGCATGGGTGTTGAGTATGTGAGTTTAACTCCTTCGCTTTCCCAATATTACGCCTACGATTTAAAAACCCGCGAAACCGAATTGCTCACAGCCAAAAATCAATTAACTGAGTTCATAGCCAACCTAAACATGAAAACAGGCGTTGAATTCCAGAATTGGATCGCGACTCAAATGGATGTCGACCTTTTTCTAAAAACCTATGCGACCAGTGTAGTTTTGGGTATGTGGGACGATTATTGGGTGAACTGCAACAACTTCTATTTTTACTTTGCGCCCAATGGGAAAGCCTATTTTATTCCGTATGATTACGACAATTCCTTAGGAACTTCTGCGATATTGTCAAACTCAGGCACGCAAAGTCCGCTCAACTGGGGCCCTTCTTCACAACGCCCGTTGATCACAAAAATATTGGCCATTCCGCAGTACCAAACCGCCTATAAAAATTATGTAAAATCCTTAACCTTACTGCAAAATGATTATTTCACGGCCGGGAAAAGCAAAATAAGAATCATGGGTTGGCAGTCCATGATTTCAGGATTTGTATCAAATGACACCGGCGAAGACATGATCCTAAACGATGTGCCGGCTTATTGGGGCAATCAGCCCAATTACCGTTTGTTATCTGGAAACAGTCCAGGAGGGAACAGTGGGCCAGCTAATTACTTTACCACCCGCACCGCATCTATTCCTTGGTAGATCAATAGGTAATTTTTGTTGTGTTATTTTCCCAAAGCTCAAAGGCTTTTAAAGCCGCTTCTCTAGAAAGTGGAAGCATTGGAATTTTACGTTCGTGCAAGGGCACATTTAATTCTTCGTAAATAAA
>CAMBOW010000027.1 GCA_945869365.1 Flavobacterium psychrophilum
TACGAACATGCCCCCGCCATGCAAGTGGCCCATGGGTTTGAAGTGATCAATATGCTGGATGGTGCCGAGCTCGACCGCATTATCGCCAAACACCAACCCGATTTTATTGTGCCCGAAATTGAAGCCATTCGCACCGAACGGTTTTACGAATACGAAAAACAAGGGATTACCGTAGTGCCCTCGGCCAAAGCGGCCAATTTTACCATGAACCGCAAAGCCATTCGGGACTTGGCAGCACACGATTTAGGCTTGCGCACAGCCAATTACCGCTATGCCACCTCGGCCGAAGAATTGCAAGCTGCGGTTGAAATAGTAGGTATGCCCTGCGTAGTAAAACCGCTCATGTCTTCCTCGGGCAAAGGCCAATCGACCATCAAAATAAACGAAGATATCGCAAAAGCCTGGGCCTATGCTGTTGAAGGTTCACGCGGCGATGTAGTAGAAGTAATTGTAGAAGCATTTGTGGATTTTTATGCCGAAATCACCCTACTTACAGTAACCCAAAACAACAACCCGACCTTATTTTGCGCGCCCATTGGCCACCGACAAGAACGCGGCGACTACCAAGAAAGTTGGCAACCGGCCGTGATCTCCGACAGCGATTTGCACCAAGCCCAACAGATGGCCAGAAAAGTAACCGAAGCCTTGGGTGGCGCCGGACTTTTTGGGGTAGAATTTTTCTTGACAAATGAAGGCGTTTATTTCTCCGAATTATCCCCTCGCCCACACGATACGGGCATGGTTACCCTCGCAGGCAGTCAAAATTTTAATGAATTTGAATTGCATTTGCGCGCCATATTGAGTTACCCCATTTTTGAAATTACCCAAGAAAAAGCAGCCGCCAGTGCCGTAATTTTGGCCAGCGCCCATTCTGCCAATCCAACTTATACCGGCGTTGAAGCCATCGCTGCTTTACCTAAAACTGATTTTAGACTCTTTGGCAAACCGAGCTCACGACCCTACAGACGCATGGGTGTGGCCTTGGTATCCGACCAACTAGATACTCCTATTGAAGAACTCGTTAACAAAGCCGTAGCCGCTGCACAATTGGTTACCGTCAATCCTTAACATAAAATAAAAGACTATGAAAGCTTATGTATTTCCAGGACAAGGAGCACAATTTACCGGTATGGGTAAAGACTTGTACGAACAATCTCCTGTAGCCAAAGCCCTTTTTGAACAAGCAAACGAAATTCTCGGATTTCGCATCACCGATATCATGTTTAACGGCACCGCCGAAGAGCTAAAAGAAACCAAAGTAACCCAACCGGCGGTGTTTTTGCACTCGGTAATTTTGGCCAAAACCCTAACTGATTTTGTCCCCGAAATGGTAGCTGGACATTCCTTGGGTGAATTTTCTGCCTTGGTAGCCAACGGAACTTTGTCGTTTGAAGACGGTTTGCGTTTGGTTTCGCAACGCGCGATGGCCATGCAAAAAGCCTGTGAATTGGCTCCTTCAACCATGGCAGCCGTATTGGGTCTAGACGATGCTGTCGTGGAGCAAATTTGTGCCGAAACCGAAGGCGTAGTGGTAGCCGCCAATTACAATTGCCCCGGACAACTCGTGATTTCGGGTGCCGTTCCTGCGGTAGAAGCCGCTTGCGAGGCCTTGAAAACGGCTGGTGCGCGTCGTGCCTTGGTATTGCCTGTAGGTGGAGCGTTTCACTCGCCTATGATGGAACCCGCTCGCGAAGAATTGGCCGCCGCCATTGAAGCCACGGTGTTTTCTACACCCAGCTGCCCGGTATACCAAAATGTAACCGCCAGCGCCGTAGCTGATCCAACTGAAATTAAAAAGAACCTCATCATCCAACTCACCGCACCCGTAAAATGGACGCAATCGGTGCAGCAAATGATCGCCGATGGCGCCACCTCGTTTACCGAAGTAGGCCCAGGAAAAGTATTGGCTGGATTGATTAATAAAATTGATAAAGAGGCAGTGACGATTAATGCGTAGTTGAGCGGTCAGCGAGTAGCTTTTAGCCACGAATGAACGGAATTAATTAACGATTTTTGATGTTTGATTTTTGTCCCGAAGCTTCGGGATGATTTGTAGTAGTATACTAAGAACGTCATTGCGAGAAGGAACGACAAAGCAATCTTTCAATGATTCAATTTTTAAATCTTCCAATCCAAAGCACCAAACCCGATTTTTGTATATTTGTGTGACAAAAATTAAAAATCATGATTACAATGACAATTAAAGGAAACAGCAAGCAAGCGAAAGCACTTATCGAGATGCTTAAAACTTTTGATTTTGTTGAAGTGATTAATGCTAAACCAAGTCGAACTCCTGCAAAATCAAAAACCGCGATTGACATTTCATTAGCCGAAGAAAAACAGGGGAAAACAAACCACTATAAAAACAGTGATGACCTCTTTCACAAAGTTTTGAATGTATAAGATTTACACCACAAATCGGTTTGAAAAAGATTTGAAATTGTGTAAAAAACGAAATTTCAATCTACAATTACTCAAAGAAGTTATTGATCTCTTGCAAGCAAACGGGAAATTGCCTTCCAAATACAAGCCGCATAAATTGAGCGGAAATTACGCCGATTGTTGGGAATGCCACATCAAATCGGATTGGTTGTTGATTTGGAAACAAAACGACCATGAACTAACCCTACTTTTCACCAATACCGGCACCCACTCGGATTTGTTTTAGTTGAAAAACTCTTTTTTAACTAGATTTAAGATGTAAAGATATGAGATGAGAGACGGTTTTAAGAATCCCGACGCTTCGGGACCAAACTGTTACTTAGCGCAAAATCTTTAAATCATTCAATTTTTCAATCTTTAAATCTTCATGACCGATAACCGTTCTTAGTATACTTTTTCCCTTTCGACTTTAAGACTTTCGACTAAATAAGATTGCTTCGTCGTTCCTCCTCGCAATGACGTGCTTAGTATACTTCTATAACAGACAACCGAGAACAGACAACTGAGAACCAATAACCGTTCTTAGTATACTTTTTCCCTTTCGACTTTAAGACTTTCGACTAAATAAGATTGCTTCGTCGTTCCTCCTCGCAATGACGTGCTTAGTATCCTTCTATAACAGACAACCGACAACAGACAACCGAGAACCGTTAATCACGAATCTTCTTCTCCCACTTCCACGCACTTGTCAAAGCATCTTCGAGCGAAGATTGCGCTTTCCAGCCCAAAATAATATTGGCTTTATCGGTGTTGGCGTAGGCCGAAATCACATCGCCTTCGCGGCGACCGACGATTTTGTAGGGTAATTTTTGTCCGCTCACTTTTTCAAAAGCAGCAATCACTTCGAGTACAGAACTACCGGTTCCGGTACCCAAGTTGAAGACCTCGACTTTTTGGGTATTTTTTTTGTGGAGTAATCGCTGTAAGGCCACCACGTGGGCTTTGGCCAAATCGACTACGTGGATGTAATCGCGGATGGCGGTTCCATCAGGAGTGGGGTAATCGTTGCCGTAAACCGACAATTCTTGGCGCAAACCAATGCCTGTTTGGGTAATGAACGGCACCAAATTTTGAGGAACGCCCAAAGGCAATTCGCCAATTTCGGCCGAAGGATGCGCGCCAATGGGGTTAAAATAACGCAACAAAATGGCGTTGATGGAACTCACTTTGGCCACGTCTTGGATGATTTCTTCGCCAATTTGTTTGGTGTTGCCGTAGGGCGACATGGCTACTTGTATGGATGCGTCTTCGGTGATGGGCATGTGCTCGGCTTGGCCGTACACGGTGCACGAAGAGCTAAATATAAAATGGGCTTCTTTTTGTTGCTGCAAGGCTTGCAACACATAGACCAACGCATTGATATTGTTTTCGTAATACAACAACGGATTTTCTACCGATTCGCCAACCGCTTTGGAGGCAGCAAAATGAATCAAACCGGCAACATCAGCATGTTTGGTAAAAAAGGCTTCGACCGACGCTTTGTGACGCAAATCAAGTTCTTCAAACTGGGGTGTGATGCCGGTAATGGCTACAATTCCGTTGATGACCTCGGTCGAGGAATTGGATAAATTATCGACGATCACCACCTCGTATCCTTGGTGTTGCAATTCGACCACGGTGTGTGATCCGATAAATCCTAATCCTCCAGTAACGACTACTTTCATGTGTGTAATTTAGTTATGATTAGCCCTGATAGAGCCGGCATCCTCGCGGTTTAGCGAGATACAGGCGAAAGCAGGAAATAGCTCCTATTTAGTTAAATACGTTAAAACGGCATTAGTGATGAAATCAATTTGCTCGGCATCGAGTTCGGTGTGCATTGGCAACGACAAAACCTCTTTGACCAATTGATTGGTAATAGGAAAATCGGATTCATGATAACGCGCATCGGCATAAGCCTTTTGGCTGTGCAACGGAATCGGGTAATAAATCGCGCAGGGAATGCCTTGATCGAGCAAATGTTGCATCAAGCCATCGCGGTCGGAGTTGATAATCCGCAAGGTATATTGGTGAAACACGTGGCAATCGCAGATGTCGCAAATGCTGGGCGCGATAATATTGGCGTGGCCTTCAAAGGCTTTGCTGTAGGCGCGTGCGGCGTTTTGGCGCGCGGCGTTATATTGATCTAACAACGGCAATTTGGCATTGAGCACCGCCGCTTGAATACTGTCCAAACGGGAATTTACACCCACAACATCGTGATGGTAACGCACGTACATGCCGTGATTGACGATGCCACGTAGGGTGTGTGCCAAGGCATCATCATTGGTGAAGATCGCTCCACCGTCGCCGTAACAACCTAAGTTTTTGGATGGGAAAAAAGAAGTGGCACCCACGTGTCCGATGGTACCGGCTTTCTTTTTTGTGCCGTCCGAGAAACGACAGTTGGCGCCAATGGCTTGGGCGTTGTCTTCGATGACGTATAAATTGTGTTCCTGAGCCACACGCATGATGGCTTCCATATTGGCGGCGCGACCAAACAAGTGTACGGGAACAATGGCTTTGGTTTTGGGGGTAATGGCTTTTTTGATGGCCTCGATTGAGATGTTCATGTTGTGCAACTCCACATCAACCAAAACGGGGGTAAGTTGCAGTAAGGCAATCACTTCTACCGTGGCAGCAAAGGTAAAGTCGGCAGTAATGACTTCGTCACCGGGTTGAAGGCCCAATCCCATCATGGCGATTTGCAAGGCATCGGTTCCGTTGGCACAAGGAATCACGTGTTTGACACCCAAATAGTCTTCGAGATTTTTTTGAAACGCATGCACTTGCGGTCCATTAATATAAGAGGTGTTATCCAGTATTTCTTGGATGGCCGTATTGACGGTTTCTTTGATGTGTTCGTACTGACCTTTGAGGTCGACCATTTGGATTTTTTTCATCAGAAAGTGAGTTTTAAAACAGCGCAAAACTACTAATTTAATGCGGATCACCCTAAAAATTATAGAATTGATGTATTTTAGCGACACAATTTTTACCCTATGTATTTTCTGTATTCTTTATTGCTGCGCATAATCGAAAAAGTCTTGCCTCTTTCGGGTTTCTTCAGCAAGAAAATGAAGCTATTTGTAGCGGGCCGATCAACCACTTTTGCAAGTTTGGCCGCGGCAATCCAAAAAAACGACAACTGCATCTGGTTTCACGCGGCTTCTTTGGGCGAATACGAGCAAGGTTTGCCTGTGATGGAAGCCATAAAAGCCCACTACCCCAACCACAAAATTGTGTTGAGTTTTTTCTCGCCTTCGGGTTATGAGGTGCGTAAAAACAATAAAATTGCCGACGTAACGGTCTATTTGCCATTGGATACCCCACAAAATGCCGAGCGGTTTATCCGCAAAATAAATCCGGAGTTGGTGTTTTTTATCAAATACGAATACTGGCCCAATTACTTGAAGGTGTTGGCCAACAAACAGATTAAAACCTATTTGATTTCGGGCGTATTTCGAGAAAATCAGTTGTTTTTCAAGTGGTACGGCGGGTTTTACCGCAAAGCGTTGAATGCCTTTACGTATTTTTTTGTACAAAACGAAAGCTCCAAAACCTTGCTGCAGCACTTGGGCAAAACCAATGTGATGGTTTCGGGCGATACGCGATTTGACCGGGTGGCCACCATCTTAGAAAAAGACAATCTCCTTGATTTTATTGCCGAATTCAAAAACGATACGCCAACTGTTGTGGTGGGCAGTTCGTGGCCCAAAGACGAGGCTTTGTTGGTAAATTACCTCAATCAAAGCACGCACGCGCTCAAATGGATCATTGCCCCGCACAACATTAAGCCCGAGCAAATCAAATCGCTGGCACAATCCATTACTAAAAAAACGGTCTTTTTTTCGGAACGCGAAGGCAAAAATTTGGCCGATTACGAGGTGTTTATCATTGATACCATTGGCATCTTGACCAAAATATACAGCTATGCCGATTTGGCCTATGTGGGCGGCGGATTTGGCCATCCGGGCGTACACAATCTGTTGGAGCCCGCTACGTTTGGCGTTCCCATTATCTGCGGACCGCATTACAGTCACTTTGCCGAAGCCACTGCTTTGGTGCAAATGGGCGGCTGCCTTTCGATCCAATCCCCACAAGATTTACTTGAAGCATTGGATACCCTGATCCAAAACCCCGATATTCGGCATGAAAAAGGACACATTTGCCAAACCTTTGTGCAAATGAATACCGGCGCTACTCAAAAAATTATCAATTCTACCACTCAAAACTAAACTCCATGAAAAAAAGTATTGTAGTATTCCTGCTCGTTTTTGTTCAAGTACAAGCCCAACAAGGCGGCATGTGGATCCCTTCGTTGCTGCAAGGGATGAATGAAAAAGAAATGAAAAGCCTGGGCATGAAAATGTCGGTGGCCGATATTTATGACGTGAACAAATCGAGTCTCAAAGATGCCGTGCCGCACTTTAACGGCGGTTGTACCTCTGAGGTGATTTCGCCCAAAGGCCTTTTGCTCACCAACCACCACTGCGGTTTTGATGCGATACAAACGCACTCTTCAGTAGCACACGATTACCTAACCGACGGATTTTGGGCCTATTCTTTGGCCGAAGAATTGCCCAACGAAGACTTGGAAGTGACTTTTATTGTAAAAATTGTAGATGTTACCGCACAAATTACCGAAGGCACTGCCAGCCTGGCCACCGAGGCAGAGAAGCAACAAAAAATCAAAGAAAACACGGCTGCCTTGACCGCCAATTACCCCAAAGAAACCTGGCAAGACAATAAAATTAGAACCTTTTATGAGGGCAATCAATACCTGTTGTTTGTGACCGAAACCTACAAAGATGTACGTCTGGTGGGCGCTCCACCCAGTTCGATTGGTAAATTTGGCTCGGATACGGATAACTGGGTTTGGCCCAGACATACGGGAGATTTTTCGCTCTTTCGGATTTATGCCGACAAAAACAACCGTCCGGCCGCTTATGCTAAAGACAACGTGCCGTATACGCCCAAGCACTTTTTACCGGTTTCGCTTGATGGCGTAGCCGACGATGATTTTACGCTGGTATTTGGATATCCTGGAAAAACCAACGAGTATTTACCGGCTGTAGCTTTGGAGCAGATTCTCAACGAATTGAATCCGGCTAAAATTGAAATCAGAGACAAGGCCCTTAAAGTAGCCGATGGCTTTATGCGTAAGGATCCGGCCATTAAAATTCAATACGCTTCCAAGTATGCCAGCATTGCCAATTATTGGAAAAAATGGATTGGCGAGAGTATGGGGCTCAAAAAATCAAATGCGGTAGCGGCCAAACAAAAACAAGAATTAGCGTTTCAAGAAAAAGTAAGTAAAACAGGGAAACAAGCCGAGTACGGCAATTTGCTGGCCGATTTTAAAACCAACTACCAAGCCATTGCGCCTTATGCCTTGAGCCGTGATTATTTTGTAGAAATCGTGCTGCGCAACACCGAATTACTCAATGTTTCCTACAAAATGTATCAGCTAACGCAATTGTTGGAAACCAAAGGCGAGCAAGCTTTTACAGAACGCAAAGCCAATTTATTGAAAGGTCTACCCGATTTCTACAAAGATTTTAATGCTGCGGTAGACGAAAAAGTGTTTGAACAATTGATGGCCTTGTACACAACCAAATCGCCCAAACAATTTGTACCTGTGCCGATGCAACAAGTTTCGGTTCCCGACTTAACCAAATCAATTTACCAAAACAGCAAATTGACTTCCTATGCCGGAGTGCAAGATTTGCTATCGGGTGATACACAATCGGTTTTGGACAAACTCAACCAAGATCCCGCCTACCAAACCATCAAAACCATGGCCGATGTGTATGTAAAAGAGGTGGCTCCCAAATATGAGGAACTTGCGCTTAAAATCTCGGCCTTGCAACGCACCTATATGAAAGCCCAATTGGAGCTCAACAAAGGCGCCCGCTTTTTTCCTGATGCCAATAGCACCTTGCGTGTAACCTACGGAAAAGTGAAAGGATACGATCCAAAAGATGCCACCACCTATAAATCAAAAACCTATTTGGATGGGGTGTTGGAAAAATACATTCCCGGCGATTACGAATTTGACGTGCCGAAAAAACTGATTGAATTATACGAAACCAAAGATTACGGTCCTTATGCCGAAAAAGGGGGAATGCCCGTTTGTTTTATTGGCACCAACCACACCACCGGAGGAAATTCGGGGAGTCCGGCACTCGATGCGCACGGAAATTTAATTGGCCTTAATTTTGACCGCGTTTGGGAAGGAACCATGAGTGATTTGTATTACGATCCGGCCATCTGCAGAAACGTGATGGTGGATATTCGGTATGTTTTGTTCATCATGGACAAGTATGCTGGCGCAAAAAACCTAATTGACGAATTAAAGATTGTTCATCCAAAACACAAGAAGAAAAAATAATAATCAGGGAATGAACATTTTAATCGTTTATTCTTTGTTAAAATTAAATTTTTGTTGATTTAACAATAATTAAAACCAATGATTATTCTTTGGCACGGTTGTTGTAAATAGAAAACACGTTGCAACTGATATTTTTTTTAAAAATTTTTTGAAAAAAAAAGTAACCAATCGAAAAAATTATATCTTTGCCTCGAATTAATAATTAACCTTTTATAACTAAAAAGATGAAAAAAGTATTTTTAAGTTTAGCTGTTATCGCTGTATTAACTGCAGTATCTTGTAAAAAAGCTGAAGCTGTTGCTGAAGAAGTAGCTGTTGATTCAACTGCTGTTGAAGCTCCTGCTGTTGATTCTGCTGCTGTTGTAGCTGATTCTGCTGCTGTTGCTGCTCCTGCTGCTGAAGCTGCTCCTGCTGCTGAAGCTCCTGCTGCTAAATAATTAGCTGAACAGAAAAAAATCAAGCCACGAAATTCGTGGCTTTTTTTATGCATTATAATTTCTATGTTGATGGTTTATTTTCCAAACAAACCGTTCAATAATTTCCCCGCTTTTTCTTTTAGATCTTTGTTTGTATTATTGGTCTTGGTAGAATCTTTTTTGTTTCCAAGTAACCCCTGCAAGGCATTCAACCCCTGGTTTACCAACTTATCTTTTTGACCTTTGGCCAACTGTCCGGTTAGATTGACCAGCATAGCACGGGTATCTGCTTTTATCTTGGGCGCTTTAAAGGTACCTGTAACAGAAGCCATAAGCGGAATGTTATCCAATTTGGCCAATTCGGCGGCAGAGGTTTTTCCCAAAATTCCATTCAATTCTTTTGCGACATATTTGGCCGGCACATCAAAATTTAAAGCATAATTCATGCTTTGGTCAAAACCATGGTTTCCGGCTATCGTTACCGCAATATCTTGGTAATGCATGGTAAACGGCTTTACGGCTACCTGACCTTTATTAAATTGCATGCTCAATTTGATGTCGTTCAAATTTAATTTGTTGACGTCCAGAAACGGCAATTGTTCGTCTAATTTTCTCAACAACGGAGCATTTTCGGCAGTGATTTTAGCATTACTTAACGACCCCATCAAATCGCCACTGATCGATTTTAAATCGGGCGTCAACACCAACGTGTCCAAATTACCCGCAACCTGAATAGTACTTGTAAATTGACCTGTAATCACTCTGGCAATGGGCGCCATTTTTTGCAACATAGGCAACTGCGTAAATACTTGCGCAATATTCATTTGCTGCATTCCTAATTTCATGGCAAATTCAGGCACTTTAGCCGAAGTTGATATGGTTCCGTCGGCCAATAAAACACCTTCGAACAACTGCGCTTTTACTTGTTCTAACGCCACAGCTTGGTTTTGTATAGACACTTTTCCCGACATGTTTTCTAATACCAAATTATCATAATAAACCTTCCCTACTTTGGCGGTGAGGCTACAAGCCAAAGTTGCTGGAATTTTTAGGGCCGTAGGTTTGGTTGATTCGGGAGTTGCGGTTTCGGTAGTCATAAAATCGGCCACATACAACTGCTGCGATTGCAACTGAAAATTCCCTTTGAGCACTTCATTTTTAAAGAGATAGCCGTAGAAATTAGTCAACACCCCTTGCACTTGTATATCTGATTTACCCGAACTGAGGTTTAACTCCTTCAGCTGAATAGCGGTGTTGGTAAATTGCACCTGGGCTTTATTGATGTGCGTCACTTTTCTGATGGCATCGGCATAGTTAAATCCAGTAAGAATTACCGAGCCCGAGTTTTTCATTTTTTCGTAACTGTTGGTATCGACTGCTTTTTTATCGAATGCCGTAGAAAGCGCCACTTGCAACACACCCGACAACGGCATCGTCGTTTTTACGGGATAGGCTTGGGCAAAATTGGACAAATTGAGCGTGCCGTTTATTTGTGCCGTTACCGCCGGATTATCGGTTAAATTCGTGATGCGTGCCGAAGCTTTAAACACATCTTGATCAATCTGAAACCCAAACGCATTCACCTGCACATAGGTGTCTTTAGTAATTCCATTAGTATTGGCCACTTGAGCATCAATAAAAATATTCTTTACTTTTTTGGGCAATTTAGGATACTGAAACGAGGCGTTTTGAGACGCCATGGCTACCGAAAATGCAGGAATTGTGGTATCCGATAACAGCCCTTTGGCAAATCCTTTTACGCTAAAATCACCCGTAGTAGTAACTCCTTCAAGTGATTGCGCATAGGCTGCCGGAATTAAACCCAAGAAATTCTGAAAACTGGAGGTGGGCGTTTCAAAGCTAATGTCATACACTTGACCGGTTGGTTTTATAGCAATTGAGCCATCAAAAATGAGCGGCAATTGATTAATAAAGGCCTTGTTTTGTTTGAAGGTGTAGGTGTTGGTGGCCAAATCAATTCCCAAAACGGCCTCCCATTTAAATTCCACCTGATTCATGAAATTGGTTTTTCCCATAAAAACCGACACTTGTGTAGCCGATTCAGTCGTGAGATCTAGCTTGGAAGAAGTGAAATCACCCGTGCCAGAATGATCCAATTTGTCGAGCAAAATTTTATTGTTTGTCGCCTGATCCCAAAAAGACAAACGGCAATTTTGTAGACGATAGCTCTTTATTTTTAGCGCCAACTGGCTTGGTTTTTCGGGTTCGCCTGCCGGTTTTTTGATCGAGATATCGTAATTGCCAACTCCCTCTTTGTTGATAATCAAATTTAATTTGCTGGATTCGGCCAAAATAGACTGAATCGCCATGGGACTTTCTTTGCCTTTAAACAATTCGGTAATAGCCATTTTGAGACCCAATTTTTTCACAGAAAGTAAGGTGTCACCGGCAAAAGGTGCTTTGTTGATGATTTTTAAATCAGAAATAGTAACCGTTGCATTGGGGAAATTGCGCAACAAACTCAAGGAAACATCCTGAAACGAAACGGTTGCGTTGATGTTTTCGTTGATCGCCTGCGTAACCCGCGACTGAATTTGATCCTTGAACAAAAATGGGGTTATGAGCAAAAGGATTATAAATCCGCCTAGGATTCCGGCGCTAATTTTTAGTATTTTTTTGTTTTTGGCTGTCATAAGGAGTTGACTTTTAATGAAATTGAATCTCAAAAGGCAAAGCGGCTTGAATGCCTTTGCGCGCTTGTACGTTACGGAGTTGTTGAATGAGTTGGTAGTTTTCGGCGCCCAATTGTTCTTGCAGGAGCGCCTCTTTGCTGCTGAAAAATGGCATGCCCAACTGCCCTAAAAAGGCACTAAAATCGCGTTTGTATTCGGGGTAGTTTTGGGTGCGGTAGTCCTTGGTTTTGGTTTTTTGTGCGGCATAGGCCACGGCTGCATTCAAGCCACCAATTTCATCAACTAAGCCAACTTTCTTGGCATCGGCTCCCGACCACACCCGTCCTTGCGCCAACGAATCTACTTGCGCAACACTCATCTTGCGTCCGGCCGCTACACGCGATAAAAAAGTAGTGTACACGCGCTCCACTCCTTTTTGTGCAGTAGCTGCGTAGGCGGGCGTTATGGGCTGAAACACGCTGTACTCGGCGGCATTTTGATGGGTGGACACCTGCTCGGCATGAATACCTAGTTTATTGGTTAACGCACTAAAATTGGGCAACAAGCCAAACACGCCAATTGAACCCGTAATGGTTGTGTTTTCGGCAAAAATACGATCGGCATTGCAAGCAATATAATAGCCACCCGAAGCCGCATAATTACCCATAGACACGATTACAGGTTTTACTTTTTTGGTCAATTCAATTTCACGCCAAATGAGTTCTGATGTCAACGCATCACCGCCAGGCGAATCAACACGCAACACTATGGCTTTTATGGCCTCGTCATCCCGCGCCTCTTGCAAGGCCCGACGCATAGACCCTTCGCCTACTGTGCTTACATCGCCTTCTCCTCGACCAATGTCACCTTGTGCATAGACCACGGCAATCTTAGATTTGGCGTTGTAATCAGTCGCAGTGGTGGCATTGTTTTCGGCATAATCCAAAATCGAAATGGTGTTGTAGGAATTAGCAGCAGCTACTCCCAATTTTTTCTTGATGGCGGCGTGGTATTGATCTTCATAAGCCACCTGATCAACCAACCCCAACGATTTTGCGCTTTCGGGCGTTTGGGCTTGTAAGTTAGCGGCAATTTGGTTGAGTTGAGTAACCGATAATTTGCGGCTTTGGGCGATGTCGTTTACCATTGAATTCCAAACCGACTGCAACAATGATTCCGTCTGCAAACGATTGGCTGCACTCAAGTTGTTTTCTAGAAAGGGTTCTACGGCGCTTTTGTATTTGCCGTGGCGAATGACTTCCATTTTGATGCCATAGTTTTCTTGAAAATCTTTAAAGAAAAGTAATTCGGTAGAGAGGCCTTTAAAATCTAATTCACCCAAGGGATTTATGTACAGTTGTTGCGCCGCCGAGTTCAAATAGTATTCTTTTTGGCTAAGCGAATTGGCATAAGCCATCACAAATTTGCCCGAACGCGTAAAATCGTGCAAGGCGTCACGCAGGGCTTTGTATTGCGCCATGCCCAAATTGGAATTGTCGTTTAGTATAGAAATCCCTTTGATGTTGCTATCTGTTTTGGCTGAACGGATTGCAGCTAATACATCGGTGAGTCCGTCGTGATTGGCTTCGTAGTAATCAAAATCTTTGTAATCAAATTTACCGGCATAATCTACCGAAACCATAGACAAATCTAATTCTATGACCGAATTGGTTTTTAGCTCGGTTCCTTTAGAGTTGCTGCCCAATACAGCACCGATTACCAATAACCCAAAAAAGGCCAATACACTAAACATAAAAATACCGACAAGCGTAGCCGCAACCTGACTTAAAAACTTCATAAACAACTATATTACATGGAATAAAAAGGTGGAAAATTTACAAAATAAATTTATCAACACCGGGCACAAATATACTTCTATTCTAAAATTCTTTTAGTTAATTTGTGGTTAATATGATCACACAAAACACGGTAGTTTTATCACTGGGAACCAACCTGGGCAATCGGCTACAAAACGTAGAAACCGCCATTGCCTTATTGCATAGCAAAGTGGGATCCGTGGTTAAGGTATCCGCGCTTTATGAAACGCCTTCCTGGGGGTTTGAGAGCACTCCTTTTTATAATTGTGCCGTATTAATTCACACCCAAAAAGAAGCCAATACGCTACTGGAATCTTGTCAAGCGATTGAGCTAGAAATGGGCAGAGCTCACACCAAACCGGGTTACGAAGCGCGCATCATTGACATTGATGTGATTGCATTTAACGAAGAAATCATCAGCACCACCAACCTGCAGGTACCGCACCCGCTCATGCAAGATCGCTTGTTTGTGTTGTTGCCCATGCGCGATTTGCAATTGGATTGGCGTCATCCGATTTTGCAAAAACACTTGCCCGATTTGCTCAAAGCATCCGAAGACAAAAGCAATTGTGTGTTGGTGCAAAAATTGATTGCTCCTCTAAAATCGATTCCATTAGAGCAATACAATTACATGGCCATTGAGGGAAATATTGGTGCTGGAAAAACCACTTTGGCACTCAAAATTGCCGATGATTTTAATGCCAAAACGGTACTGGAACGCTTTGCCGATAATCCGTTTTTACCCAAATTTTACGAAGACCAAAACCGGTATGCCTTTCCGCTCGAGATGTCATTTTTGGCCGATCGGTACCAACAAATTTCCGATGATTTGGCGCAATTTGATCTATTTAAAGATTTTATTGTGGCCGATTACCACATCTTTAAGTCGCTCATTTTTGCCAAGGTAACCCTCACCGACGACGAGTACCGCTTGTATAGAAAGTTGTTTGAAATTATTTACAAAGAAATGCCCAAGCCCGATTTGTATATTTATTTGTACCAAAACACCGATCGCTTGTTGGCCAACATCAAAAAAAGAGGACGCGAATATGAGCAAGAAATTGCTGCCGATTACTTGGACAAAATCAATCAGGGGTATTTGGATTACATCAAATCACAGACCGACCTCAACGTGTTACTCATTGATGTTTCCGATCGCGATTTTGTGCAAAATCAAGAAGATTACGTGTATATTTTAAATAAAATTCAGGAGAAGATAGTTCCTGTTTACTGAGATTTTGTATAGCGCAACTTGGTGAATAAATCCCAAATTACAATGCCGGTACTCACCGAGATATTCAACGAATGCTTGGTGCCCAACTGCGGAATTTCGATACACCCATCACAAAGCGAAACCGCCGTTTGATTTACACCAAATACTTCATTTCCAAAAACTAGGGCGTATTTTTGCTGTTCCTTTACAGCAAAATCCTGTAAAAACAAGGCGCCTTCTACTTGTTCTACCGCATAGACCAAAACGTCTTGGGATTGCAAATTTTGAATCACTTCCTGCACATTCGCCGCATATTCCCAAGCTACAGTATCGGTAGCGCCCAAGGCTGTTTTGTGAATTTCTTTGTTGGGTGGCGTGGCGGTAATGCCACAGAGGTAAATTTTCTCGATCAAAAAGGCATCGGCGGTGCGAAAAACCGAGCCAATGTTGTGCAAACTGCGCACATCATCCAAAATTAATATGACAGGCGTTTTGGTGGCCATTTTAAAATCAGCTACAGATTTTCGGGGCAATTCGTTGTTTTCTAATTTACGCATGAGCAAGGAATTGGGATAAAAAAAAGCTCCCTAGAAATTAGGAAGCTTGATTTATGGTGTGAATTATAATTAGCCTTTTGGAGCTGGGTCAGCTTCAATTGTACCTTTAATTGTAACTGTTTTGGTTTCTTGTCCAGCAGCATTAGAAGTAATGGTTACGGTCTTAGTAAATGCACCAACACGAGCAGTGTCATATTTTACTCCGATTACAGCTTTCGCTCCTGGAGCAATGGGCTCTTTTGGGAAAGTTGGCACGGTGCAACCGCAAGATCCAACTGCATTGGTAATGATTAAAGGCTTGTTTCCGTTGTTTACAAAAACAAACTCTCTTTTTCCTTCGGCGTTGTGTGGAATGCTTCCATAATCAACGGTTTCTGTTTCAAAAGCCATTCCTGCGCCTTCTACTTTTGGAGCAGCTGCTTTTTTGGCTTGTGCATTAGCGGTCATGATTCCGAATACGGCTAATACTACTACTAAAACTAACTTTTTCATTGCTATTAATTTTAAAAATTTGTTCGACAAATCTAACTAAAAATTTAAAACCACTCCTTAAATGTTTCTTAAATTTATTTTAAAAGTAGACACCGCTACTGTCGCATTAAATTTCTAAATTCGCTTCCTATTCAAATTAAAAAACACCGAACTATCTTGGCTTCCAAAGAAAAAGAAATCAAAGAAACCCCTTTAATGAAACAATACAACGAGATCAAACGGAAATATCCGGATGCCTGTTTGTTGTTTCGCGTGGGCGATTTTTACGAAACCTTTGGCGAAGATGCTGTGCGGGCTTCAAAGATTTTGGGCATTGTACTCACCAAACGCGGCGCGGGATCGGTGACTGAAACAGCCCTAGCTGGATTTCCGCATCATTCTTTGAACACCTATTTGCCCAAGCTCGTAAAAGCCGGTTTACGGGTAGCCATTTGTGATCAATTGGAAGACCCAAAAACCACCAAAACTATAGTAAAACGAGGCGTAACCGAACTCGTAACGCCCGGTGTTTCGCTCAACGACGAGGTGTTGCAATCTAAATCCAATAACTTTTTGGCGGCGGTGAGTTTTGGCAAAAAAAACCTAGGAATTGCATTTCTAGACGTGTCAACCGGTGAATTTCTCACAGCCCAAGGCAACGAAGAATACATTGACAAACTACTGCAAAACTTCAATCCCAGCGAAGTATTGGTGCCGAAAGCCTATAAAAATGCGTTCAAAGATCATTTTGGCGCGCACTACCACCACTTCTTTTTGGATGATTGGGTATACCAAGAAACCTATGGCACCGAACGCCTCATGCAGCACTTTGAGACCAATTCGCTTAAGGGCTTTGGCATCGAAGCGCTCACCGAAGGCATCATAGCAGCCGGCGCAATTTTATTTTATTTATCCGAAACCCAGCACAACAAACTACAACACATCACCTCCATCAACCGCATTGCCGAAGATGCCTATGTGTGGATGGACCGATTTACCCTGCGCAACCTCGAGTTGTACCACAGCTATAATCCGAATGCTGTGACCCTACTCGACGTGATTGACAAAACCATTTCGCCCATGGGCAGCCGACTCCTAAAACGCTGGTTGGCCTTGCCCCTGAAGGATTTGGCACCCATTCGGGAGCGACATGAAGTGGTGCAGTATTTGGTTGAACAAACCGAAATTGCACTAGAGCTGCAGCAACAACTCAAAATGATATCCGATTTGGAGCGCTTGGTATCCAAAATCGCAACCGGGAAAATTTCTCCCAAAGAGTTACTCACACTCACCGACTCGCTCGATGCTTTGATTCCTATTAAAACTGTGGCCAGCAAAAGCCAGCAAAAAGCTGTAAAAGCCTTGGGCGACAGTTTGCATCCCTGCGACTTGCTGCGCGAAAAAATTAGAAGCACCATTCATCCCAATGCACCGGTAGCGGTAGCCAAAGGAAATGCCATTGCAACTGGAGTAAACTCCGAATTGGACGACTTGCGCGCCATCTCGACTTCGGGCAAAGATTATTTGGAGCAAATAGAACAACGGGAATCAGCCAGTACGGGCATTGGCTCACTAAAAATAGCCTTCAACTCGGTGTTTGGGTACTACATCGAGGTGCGCAACTCACACAAAGACAAGGTGCCCGAGACTTGGATTCGAAAGCAAACTTTGGTGAATGCCGAGCGCTACATAACCGAAGAACTCAAAGAATACGAAAATAAAATCTTGGGCGCCGAAGAAAAAATATACCAATTGGAAGTCGCACTTTTTGACGAATTGGTGCAGTGGACCAGTGGTTACATTCAGCAGATCCAACAAAATGCGGTAGTAGTAGCCCAATTAGATTGCTTGGCTTCGTTTGCGCAGTTGGCCCAAGAAAAAAAATACGTGCGTCCCGAATTGCACGAAGGGCTTTCGCTACACATCAAAAATGGGCGTCACCCGGTAATTGAAAACCAATTGCCCATGGGCACACCCTACATTGCCAATGATGTCTATCTCGACGACCAAACCCAGCAACTCATCATGATTACCGGACCAAATATGTCGGGTAAATCGGCCATTTTACGGCAAACTGCTTTGATTGTCTTGCTTGCACAAATGGGAAGTTTTGTACCCGCCGATGAAGTAAAGATGGGTGTAGTTGACAAATTATTTACCCGTGTGGGCGCCTCCGATAACATCTCGATGGGTGAATCAACCTTTATGGTAGAGATGAACGAAACTGCCTCGATTTTGAACAACATTTCGGCCCGCAGTTTGGTCTTGCTCGACGAAATTGGCCGCGGAACCAGCACCTATGACGGCATCTCGATTGCCTGGGCCATAGCCGAATACTTGCACGAACATCCGGCCAAACCCAAAACTCTGTTTGCCACGCATTACCACGAACTCAACGAAATGAGCGCCTTGTTGCCACGCATCAAAAACTTCAATGTGTCGGTCAAGGAACTGAAAGACAATGTGTTGTTTTTGCGCAAATTGGTTCCCGGCGGCAGCGCACACAGCTTTGGAATACACGTAGCCAAAATGGCCGGCATGCCACAAACCGTATTACTCAAAGCACAAAAGCTGTTGAAGAAACTGGAGAAAAACCATTCGGGCGCCGAACTGCAAGGCCTAGCGCCCGATAAAACCGATATGCAAATGAGTTTCTTTACGCTAGACGATCCCTTGCTCGATGAAATCAAAGAAGAATTATTATCGCTCGATTTGGACAGCCTAACGCCCATAGAAGCACTCATGAAGCTCAATGAAATAAAGCGCATGCTCACTAAAAAATAGACCCATTTTACACTAACAATTAGGCAGTCAATCGATTAAAAAAATGCCGTTTTATTTTTAGAGAAAAGACTTGCAACTTTGAATTAAAGTATTAAATTTGCCTCCGCTATTACAAACAGATAGCAACGTTCTTTTACACAAGTCATGCGAAAATAGCTCAGTTGGTAGAGCGCGACCTTGCCAAGGTCGAGGTCGCGGGTTCGAGCCCCGTTTTTCGCTCCAATATCCGCTCGGATGGTGAAATTGGTAGACACGCTGGACTTAAAATCCAGTGAACAGCAATGTTCGTGCGGGTTCAAGTCCCGCTCTGAGTACAGAAGCCTCTAATGAAAATTAGGGGCTTTTTTGTTTGGTACAGTTTTAAGTTTACAATTGTTCTTAGTATACTTTACTAATCAAAAATCAACAATCAAAAGTCGTTGATCGTTAATCCTTTCTTTTTCCTTGATGAAAAAGAAACAAAAAATCAAGACCTGGGATTTTCGGCGATCAAAATAGGCTCACTTCCTAAAACTCAAAAACTCCCCCACTCGCAAACTCGCGGGCTCAAACAGTTCGAGTTTCTTAACGGAAGTTTCTCCTTTTTGATGCTCGCCTGCCAAATCCTATGGTCGGAGAAGTCTTCGGTAGTGCTACTATGGATGTTGGAATTTGGTCCCGACGCTTCGGGATCAGTATTGGAATTTCTACTAGCCGTTCTTAGTACACACAGAAAAACTCCCCACTTCCCACTTCCAGCTTATCAGCCATTCACTTCCCGAAGTAGATCAGACATTTTAACTCCCAAGGCTGTACTGATTTTTAAAAAAATGAGTATGGAGAAATTTTGTTCTCCTTTGTAGATTCGACGGATGCTTTTTTCGTCGATGTCACAGGCATAAGCAAACTCTAAATTACTTTTATATTTAGCTTTAGCTTTTTCTTGTATTACTTTTCCGAGTGCTTGAAGTACTGCATCTGACATGCTTCAAAATTCCTATAATACTGATGTATTTAT
>CAMBOW010000028.1 GCA_945869365.1 Flavobacterium psychrophilum
CATAGTATACTTCAACGAACTGGTCCAGACGCTTCGGGACGCCTGCCAAATCCTATGGTCAGAGAAGTCTTCGGCGACGTTGTAAAAATGGTATTAGGTGGTAGGCTCACTTTCTAAGAACTGTCTTTTATCTCTCATCTAGTAGACTATTCGTCTTTTTGGTTAGAGGTTAGAGTTTAGAGTTTAGAGTTTAGGGTTTAGAGTTTAGGGTTTAGAGTTGATCAAAGAAACTACCCGCTCCCCACTTCCAACTCCCAACTTCCCGCTATAAGCTGTCAGCTGAAAGCTATCAGCAAACAGCCGTTCTTAGTATAAATCAAAAATCAAACATCATAAATCATAAATCGTTAATAAAAAAAGCCCCTCCGTTTCCGAAGGGGCTTTTGCTTTAATATTAAATGCGATCTATCGCTTAATCATTCGAAGTGATTTCACATTTTCTCCTTGTGATACAATTACATTGTATACTCCCGCTGGATAAGCAGATCCAAAGTCTTCTGAGCTATAGTCAATGGTGTTAATTGAACGTGCTTCAACTAATTTACCTAACATGTCATACACTTTTAATTCTACAGTTCCTTCTGTTGAAGTGGTTACATTCAATTTGAATTCATTCGAGAATGGATTCGGGAATGCTAATGCTTCAAAAGTTGGTAACGCAGCTTCATCTGTTCTTGTTGAGGCAGATGGCGAAACAATTTCGCAGGCATCACCATAAGGAGACCAATTTCCTGCTGTCATTACTGCAACGCGAACTGAATACCCAGTGTCAGCAGTATAGCCCGGTACATTTACGCGGAAGCTAAACCAATACTTATTCGTATCAAATGTTACGGTTGTCTGATCAGACACTTTAGTCACTTGGAAACGGTATTGTGAAACCGAATTCAATGAGCTTGTATACACCAATGAACCTGCTGTTGGAACAATTGTTCCGCAGTTTGCCAATACAGGGGCTGCAGGCGAATATACCGTACAAGCTGAACCATATCCAGAATAACCTGCAGTAGTTTTCACCGATACTTCAATCAAATAGGTAGAACCATAGTTGAAACGGGATAACATTGGCAAAGTAAACCAGTGGTATGAACGGTCTTTCACTTGAATTAAATTATCACCTGTAGCTCCGGCAGTAACATCTGTTACTCTAAATCGGTAACCTGTAGCTCCGCTTACTGGTGTAGTAGCAACCACTGAACCAATGCTAGCTAAAGTAGCTCCACATTGTGATGGATTTACTTGTAAAGCACCTGCTGATGACAAAATAGCTGGCGAAGAAACGTCACATGTAGTTCCAAAGTAACCCAACCAGATACCTGCTTTCTGCAATTCAACAGAAATAGTGTAAGTAGTTGCGTACTGGTAATCAGCAAGCATGTTCAATGCAAACCAGTGTTGATTTCTGTTGATTGTTTGCATAGCACCAGTAGTAGTGTTTACAACTTTAAAGCGGTATCCGCTTGCAGAATAGTTGATGTTAGCATAAATCAAGGATCCCATTGATGGCAAAGTCACGCCACAAGAAACAGATTGTAAGTTGGTAGTCAATTGGAAACCTTCGTCTAGTTGTCCATCACAGTTGTCGTCAACTCCATTGTACAATACTTCAACATGACCTGGATTTACAGCTGCAATAGCATCGTTACAATCTACTCCAAGAGTAGCTGCAGAATAACCAGAAGGGGTGTTTGCACCGTAGCACAATGTTTCTGAAGAAGCGTTTGGCGAATAGCCATCAGCATCAGCATCCACATAAAAACTACCCGATCTCCAAACAGAAGCGCTGGCGTCGTTACAATCTACTCCAAGAGTAGCTACTGCATAACCAGAAGGCGTACTTGCACCGTAGCATAAAGTTTCTGAAGAAGCGTTTGGTGAATAGCCATCAGCGTCAGCATCAACATAAAAGCTACCCGTTCTCCAAACAGAGGCACTAGTATCGTCACAGTCAGCACCAAGTGTAGTCGCAATGTAGTAAGGTGCTAAAGTAGCTCCATAACATAAGGTTGTAACTGAAGCAGAAGGAGAAAGATCTAAATGGTATCCGTCGTTATCAAAATCAACATAAAAACTACCTGATTGCCATACTGTATTGTCATTGTCATCACAGTCTGTGCTATTGGTTACATAACCTGAAGGAGCAGTAACCGCAGTGGTTGAAGCTGCTAAGTTTCCAAATCCATCGCCGTCAGTATCTTGGTAATAGGTATAAATATCATTACTGAAATAAATGTTATCAAGGTAAATCTGCGTGGTATTTGGCGCAACGTTTTGCTCTATTTTAAACCCGTAAATGTCATTCAATGCACCTGGGTAAGACGACAACGGAATGCTCAATGAATTCCATCCAGCCACTAATGGTCCGGTGTTGTAATTTCTATCGCCAGGAGCCAAAAGGAATACGAATAAATTAGACAATGGCGCATTACAATACACGTCTAAGTGCAAGTGCGACATTCCGGTTACATTTAAACGACGCTCGGTTTGATCAACCAAACCAATAAATCCAAGATTATTTACTTGAATACAAGTGTTGTCTCCGTTGGCAAAATTAAAATTAGCCGTTGTACCTGCCGTCCAGTTTGAACGTACTAAATTATAGGCAGGACTGTTTGCATATACTTGAGCCGGAGTTCCCGTATATACTGACATTACTCTAGCCGCCTCTCTAGCTGGCGGAATTGGTGAAGCCCCAGGCGCTGCAAAAGTAACGTTTAATGTAGCTGAAGTGCTTCTTGCTCCGTATGTGCCGTCAGCAGATACTGTGGCAGTGATAATTGTAGAACCACCGCCTACAATCGTTACGGTATTTCCGCTTACTGTAGCGACAGCTGTGTTGCTACTAGTATACGAAAAAGTTCCGCTACTGTTCGTGGTTGGATTGGTCAATACAAATGGTGCATCTCCCATAGTTACTCCTGTTGGAACGGTTAACGTACCCATAGTTGGAGGAAGCAATGATGCTGCTCTGTAGAAGTAAATATTATCTAAATACACTTGTTTTACAGGTGCTGAAGCTCCAGTTGGGTTGTTTAAATCAAAAAAGCTTACGTTAGTAAGATTCAATCCTACAAATTCAGAAAGTGCAATGTCTACGCTCACCCATCCATTTACAGGTGTACTGGTTACGCGTCGGTTTCCATTTAATTCAAACCACAATGGATTTTGATTCAAGGAGAACACATCTATGTGCATGTGTGTCATTTCAGATACATTGGTCGCGGCAAATGCCAAACGTGCCAAAGTAAATCCATTGAAGAATCGTGCAGTATCACCAGATAAAGAAACATCGGTTCCAGCTGCACCCCAGTTAGGGCCAGAAGAAGGTGTGTAGGCTCCGCTGTATAAGGAAATCACATCCCAGCTATTTCTAGTTGGAGGTGTTGGAGCCGCAGCAGGAGTTACATCAAGTGTCGCTATTGCAATTCCTGTTCCATAACTGCCATCAGCAGCTTGTGTTGCAGTAATAGTTGTAGAACCAGCACCTACAACGGTAACGGTAGTTCCGCTGATTGTAGCTACAGCTGTATTGCTACTGCTAAAGGTAAATGCACCAGCACTGTTTGAAGTTGGAGCAGTCAATTCAAATGGCGCAGCGCCAATCAATTGAGCAGCCACAGTAAAGGCTCCTAAAGTTGGTGGTTGCGTAGTTGCAGCTCTCCAAAAGTAAATATTATCTACCGACAAAGTTTGTCCAGCAGCAGATGGCGCATCGTATTTAAGTTGACGGATTTTGGTGAAATCCAAGCCAGCAAATGTGGCAGCTGTCAAATCAATATCAAAGCTATTCCAAACACCAGCGGTTAAAGGCAAAGTGATTGGTTTTTCTACGTTACCTCCGGTTGTTTTGATCAAAGACAAACGAATAGAAGTTAAGGTTGGCGAAAACAAATCGATGTGCAATTTATTTAAGGCCGAAACATCCACATCTGCAGCCGTTTCGGTGCCTTGATAGCCTAAGTTTGGATAACGCAATACTTCATTCGCTTCATAAAAAGCGGTTGAAAAAGCACCAAATCCTGACTGTCCCCAGTTTGGATTGAAGTTGGTTCCCACTACATTGGTATACGAGCCGCTATACAACGAAATCACATCCCAAGTATTTCGAGCTGGAGGTGTAGGTGCTGCAGTTGGCGTAACATCAAGTGTAGCCGTTGCAATTCCCACGCCGTAACCGCTGTCAGCAGCCTGAGTAGCAGTAATTACAGCAGATCCTACTCCAACAACAGTTACGGTAGTTCCGCTTACAGTCGCAACAGCAGTGTTGTTACTGCTGAACGTAAATGCACCATTACTGTTTGAGGTAGGCGCTGTTAATTGAAATGGAGCTGCGCCCGTTAATTGTGGAGCAACGGTAAATGCGCCCAAAGTTGGAGGCAAAGTTGTAGCAGTTCTCCAGAAATAAATATTATCTACAACCAACGTCTGACCTGCAGCAGATGGCGCGTCGTATTTAATTTGACGGATTTTAGTAAAATCTAAGCCCGTATATGTGGCCGAAGTCAAATCAAGGTCAAAGCTGTTCCAAACCCCTGCGGTTAAAGGCAAAGTGATTGGTTTTTCAGTTGCGCCACCGGTAGTTTTAATTAGCGACAAACGAATAGACGTTAAAGTTGGCGAGAAAATATCGATGTGCATTTTGGTCATCGCAATTGCGTTTACATCGGCAGCTGTTTCAGTACCTTGATAGTTAAGATTTGGGTATTGCAACACATCATCTCCTTCAAAAGTAGTAGCAGAAAATGCCCCAAAACCAGATTGACCCCAGTTCGGGTTAAAATTTGTATTGGCAAGATTCGTATAGGCACCGCTGTACAAGGAAATTACATCCCAGGTATTACGAGCTGGTGGTGCAGGTGCGGCATTAGGTGTAACGTTAAAAACAGAAATTGCCGTTCCAGTTCCGTATCCGCCATCAGCTGCTTGTGTCGCAGTAATGTTAGATGAACCAAGCCCTACAATAGTTAACGTAGTACCGCTAATGGTTGCTACTGCTGTATTACTACTGGTAAAAGTGAATGCACCAGCACTATTTGAGGTGGGTGCAGTTAAGGTAATTGGCGCAGCGCCTATCAATTGCGAAGGAACTGTAAAATCACCTAAGGTTGGTGGCAAGATTGTAGCCGGTCTGTAGAAGTAAACATTGTCAATGTACAAGGTAGCATTTTGACCAAATGTTACCGGTACAATATATTGTAAACTCGTTAAAATATTGCCTGTATCATAGGTGCTCAAAACTAAATCTACACTAATCCACTGGTTTCTGGTTGTTGCAGATGGAACAACAGCACCAGTAACGGCAAGTTCTCTTGCTGCTCCAGTTGACGATTCCAATTTGATGGCCATCGAACTAAAGTTTGGAGAGTACACATCAAAGTGTAAGTGTGTCATCTGCAAGACATTTAGGCTTCCCGCTGTATTCACTTTCATCCCAGAATAACTGTGGCCTGTGTAATACTTGGCAGCGTTACCTCCAGGTGGCGTAAAATCGGCATTGATGGTGCTTCCACCAAAATCCAAAAAGCTCACCCCAGCTTGGTTGCTGTAGGAATCGCTATAAACTGATTTCACATCCCAAGCATTTCTTGCTGGAGGATCTGTTGGCGATGCACTAGGTTGTGCATACCCTAATGATATAGTCATCAGGAATAAACATAAAAGAATTTTTTTCATCATAGTTTGGTTTTTAATTGGTTACATATCGTTTCTCAAATATATACTATCGAGTAAGTTTTATAATTTCATCCTGGCTATATATAAACTATACAAAAAATTGAGGCGAATTTCTCCCGTCAGAATTAACGGGCTCGCAAACGATATAGTTTAAAATAAAGAAGAATCTACTGGTTTTTGTGCGCTTACAAAACCTGCTAATACTAAGTTGTTGTACTAATGTTGAGTTATTGCACTGTAGTTTTGAGCAATTATCTTTACTTAAAAATTGAGAAATCATATTTATTTAACCAAAAAAGCACATCTAATAAAAAAATTAGATGTGCTTTTGGAAATATTGAAAATCAAAGTTTATTTCTAAGAAATAAAAAAGAAGTCTACTTGCGTTCTAATTTGGCTAAGCGTTCCAAAATGGCAGCATTCGTTTTTTGCAATTCGGCATTAGATAGCTGAAGTGTCTCTATCTGCTGTTGTTGTTCTTGAATTGCCTTTACCGATATCGAAATAAAATCGTTGTATCGCACGCCCATGAATCCCGAATCATCTTTTGAGATTACACCATTATTTGGGTAGCCCGCTTTAGAAAAGGCGGCCTCAATCTCCTGAGCGATAAAGCCGTACTCCGTTTTGGCCTGCGCATCATTGGAACGCAAATAGGAAACCGGACGAAGTGTTTGCAGAAATTGCAGCCCTAACTCGGAGTCTTTGATGTTGTTTTTAAATCGCTGATCTGAACTCAAAGTCCAAGCCACTTGACATCGGGCCAAACTGATGGCGCTATTGCCAATCTGAATTTGGTTGTTGGATGTAATACCGGGAACCTGTGCTTGGTACCCAATTGCGATGTTGTTCTCGCCGGTGGTTATGGTGCTCCCCGCTTGGTAACCGAGCGCTGTGTTGTTTAGTCCACGAGCAGCGCCTGCTCCACTGATTGAATTGAGCGCTTGGTAACCCACCGCCGTACAATTGCTCACATCGCCAGTAGTGAGCCCCATGGCTTCGCCACCTAGCACCGTATTGTATTGAGATGCCGCATTGTTGATTCCTTTTAGTGCATTAGTTCCCACTGCTGTATTATAGATAGCTGATCCGGCACAATCGCGCAAGGCATTTTGACCTAAGGCCACATTATTTGCTCCCGTACTCACCGACAAAGCATTATTCCCAAAAGCTGTACTGTTTGTGGCTGCGCCACTGGGCATGGCGCCCACACCAAATGCAGTACTTGTTGCGCCAATATAACCGGATAATACACTCCCTCTTTTAAAAGAAACATCCACCGCATCGGTTGTACCAATAAAATTGGTTCCCGCAATTAATCCTGCATTTCCGGTCGTTAACCATCCAGCCACAGCGCCGGTTACAAAACGCACCCAGCTGGTTCCGCTCCAATAATAAAAACCTGGCGTGGCACCACCCACGATGCTAGTGTTGTAGATCATTTCTGAAGTGGTAGGCCCTACCAATGGTAAGGCATTGGAGGGACCAATAGTTAAGGGCACTCTCGGTATCAAAAGACCATTGGGCGCTCCTACAGGTGATACTATATCTAATGCGCCTTGGGGAGTGGATGTGCCTATACCCACTTGGGCAACTACTGGAACAGAAAGGCCTAAGAAAATAACCATATAATAAAGTGCTTTCATACTGCTTGATTTACTTATGCGTTCGAAATAAATTTTAAATTTACCGCAGAAGTTCCCTAAATAAATCTCTAACACGTATATAATAACTATACAAATCAAAAAAAAGATATCCGCGCAAATCGTTGTCCCAAGCAGTAGCATGATTTTTTTATTACAAATTTCATTCCGTGAAAAAACAGGGGAAACCCCAGAAAAATCAAGTACAGCGTATGTTGGGAGTAGTGATAAAAACGAAAACTCTCTCCCCAATAAAGAAAATTTTACGTAATCCTTTGGTAAATCACAGTCCATTTTACACAAAAAGAAAAATAGCAATCAAAATTATACTTGTCTGCTATCAGATAAATCGTGATATTTGAAATGGAAGGATGATTTGCTTCCGTAAATAGTCTGCTATTATCTATACCTATCTCACCCAAACCTATGACCCAAAAATTACTAGTTTTACTTTTTGCAGCATGTAGCAGTACAAATTTGGTGCAATCCCAGCTGTATGTGGGCAGCACTGGTTCTCTGTTTGTAAAAAACGAACTGGTTTATGTAACCCAAGATATTGATATTCAAAATAATGGGTTTTTGTATTTGCGAAACGAAGCACAACTGATTCAAGGCACAACGGGAACTTCTACCAATAAAGGATTGGGGAAACTATCCGTTTTTCAAGAAGGCACCTCCGACAATTTTGATTACAATTACTGGTGTTCACCTGTTGGGAATGCTTCTGCTGCTGCTGGAAACGAAAACTTTGGCATCACGCTTTTGCATGTGCCCAATACTTCTACTGCAAGCAATCCGGCAACTATCGTAACCGGCTATGATGGTGCAGCCAGTGCAGCCAGTTTGTCTATTGCCAGTTATTGGATATGGAAGTTTTTGTCGGGTGTAAATTACTCCGAATGGGTACAAACTGCGGCGGCATCAACCATCGCTGCTGGACAAGGCTTTACCATGAAAGGCACTGCAGGAACTGATCCGCTCACAGCAGGCGAAGCAACATCCAACAATCCCGGAGGCGCGCAACGGTATGATTTCCGAGGCAAACCCAACGACGGCACGATTGCTGTCAATGTGGCCGCCGATAAACTCACTTTAACCGGAAATCCCTATCCCTCGGCCTTGCACGTAAACGCTTTTTTACTTGATCCCTCCAACACCGATTGCACCGGAATTGCCTATTATTGGGAGCAAGATAAAACGGTCAATTCTCATGTGTTAAGTAACTACCAAGGAGGTTATGGTACCTATTCACCCATTGGAACCGGACTTACCACCTATGGCGTCTATGTGCCCGCAACGTTTAACACCTACAACAATGACGGCACGCTCAATGTAGTTGGCGCCTCCTCGGGACTAGCCATTCAACGCAAGTATGCACCAATCGGACAAGGCTTTATGATAAAAGGGAAAGCATCCGGAGC
Organism: Flavobacterium psychrophilum; assembly: GCA_945869365.1. Lineage (GTDB taxonomy): Bacteria > Bacteroidota > Bacteroidia > Flavobacteriales > Flavobacteriaceae > Flavobacterium > Flavobacterium psychrophilum_J. Next base: position 8,738 of record CAMBOW010000028.1, read on the forward strand.
GCCAGTTTCGGTCAGTTTGAAAAATACACACCGAAGCTACTACAAAGAGGCAGATGTGTATTCTCAGTTTGAAAGAGGTACTGGCGCGTCCGAACAGGATGGAATCGAAAAAGCGGCCGGAGATCCATTTGCGGTGATTCGGCTGAATGCAACAATGAACAACCAATATACCAAACAGCTCGCGTTGGTTTTCTTGCCCACGGCAACTGATGGGGTTGATCGCGGGATTGACGCCTTGTCTCCCGACAGCGATGCGCTACCCAACGAGGTGTATTTTGTGTTGGACAACCATAAATATGTGATTCAAGGCACGAGTTTTGAACTAACCAAACGAATTCCACTCGGAATAAAAACCACCACTGCATCAAGTTTTAGTTTTGATGCCAGTCTAGTTTCGAATATTGATGCGGGGCAACCCATTTACCTCTATGATGCTGAAGATGGCAGTTACCACAACATCAAAAACAGTCTGTATACCGTAAATGTACCAGCAGGCACCTACAACAACCGTTTTGAACTCACCTTTATGAATAATTTAGGAATCATTCCTGTAGATGCCGCGACTAACATCGTGATTACACACCAAGTGGGTTCACAAACACTTGAAGTAGCCAATCCAAGTGCAGTAGCCTTAGCGTCGATTACCCTGTATGATCTTGCGGGCAAACAATTGTTGTACCAGAACCAAATGGGCAGCGCGCAGCGCTACCAATTTTCTACTGCAAACTTGGCGCACGGCCTATACATCGCAAAACTCATCACGCGCGAAAACGAACAAGTTGTTCAAAAAATACTGGTTGACTAAACGTACAAATCGGATACGTATATTTTGAAGAAATCATCAAAATTTCAAGAAATGTTGACTTAATTTGCAAAAAAACTTCATGCAAATTCCATCTTTACAGCCTTTTACTTTTCATAAAAGCTCTGCTTTATTTCTCCTTTTGTTGGTTACAAATCTTGTCCTGGCGCAAACAGAAAAAAAATCTAATTTTACAGTTAATGCCTATGCTGAAACCTATTACGCCAATGCCACTTCCTTTTCTGCAGCTAAAACACTACCCGAATTTATTTACAACCACAAAAAAGTTCAAGAAGCCAGCATTAATTTGGCATTTGTGAAAGTCAATTACCAAAAAAAGCGATTTCGAAGCAATGTAGCTTTGATGGGTGGTGATTACGGTAGATACAATTTATCGTCTGAACCAAAATGGGCGAAACCCATTCTAGAAGCAAACGTGGGAATAAAATTATCAAACAAAAAAAACATTTGGCTTGATGCGGGTGTTATGCCCTCGCATATTGGATTCGAAAGCGCCATCAGTGCCGATTGTTGGACTTTAACGCGCAGTATCTTGGCTGAAAATTCGCCGTATTTTGAAACGGGAATAAAGTTGAGTTACAGCAGTCCATCCGAAAAATGGAATCTGGCCGCATTAGTTTTAAACGGCTGGCAGCGCATAAATTTTGTAAAAGAATTTAAAAGTCCGAGCTATGGTTTTCAATTCAATTACAAGCCCAAAACCAATTTGCAATTCAATTACAGCAATTTTATTGGCTATAATTTTATCGAAAATCAACAGTCGTTGCGCCATTTTCACAACGTATACGCCATCTATGAGCCCACTGAAAAAGTGGGATTCACTTTTGGTTTCGATATTGGGAACGATAAAATTTCAAATTCAAGATCGGGTATTTGGTATTCCCCTGTGGGAATTGCTCGAATAAAAATAAACAGCAAACTCAAAACGGCTTTTCGAACCGAATTTTACAGCGACAAAAACCAACTCATTATCCCAACAACAACAAATACGGGTAGTCAAATTCTGGGAGTATCTTCCAATCTAGATTATCAGATGGGTGAAAATTGGTTGTGGCGAATGGAAGTCAAGAATTTCGAATCGAATACAGCACTCTTTGGAGCTAAAAATTCCACATATTGTTTCATTACCTCTTTAGTGGTTAAACTGTAAGTTTATTTTACCGATTCAATCCAGGCATTCATTTTACTTTCGAGCAAAGCCAATGGCATCACACCCGACTCCAATACTTTTTCATGAAATTTTTTGATGTCAAATTGCTTGCCGTGTTTTTTTCGTAGTTCGCATAAAATTCGCCCAGCTTTTTGCGGTAGCTGTCGGTCATTTCAAAAAGCAATTGGTCGTTGTATTGGTTTTGTCCGTATTGGGTGGCTTCCAAGGGGAAAAGCGCATTCTTATCGTCAAAGTACTGTTGGGTAAACCCCGAAAATTCTACTGGAGATTTAGAGTTACAGGCGGCTAAAGTAAGTGCAACAAAAAGCGCAAAAACGGTGTGTTTTAGTAATTTAAAAGTGGTAATGATGATCCGTGGTATACCCGCGAAAATACAATTTTTTCATTCTTAATTTCCAATACCTCGGCCACTTTCATGTCGGGCTCACCGTCTACTTGACGCAGGTATTCCATGAACACGCGATTTTCGTTGGCTGTGATGGTTAAGCCTTTATAATGCAACCTAGGCAAACGATCAAAGGCATCGGCCCACCAGGCACGTAAGGCTGCTTTCCCGTTTATGAGTCCTTTGGTTTCGGGGAGACGCTGGGCCAATTTGGGACTAAAATGTTCGGCATCTTCGTCATACAAAGCCAATAAATTTTCTAATTGTTTAGCATTAAAAGCCGCCAGCCAGTTGAAGGCGATTTGTTCGGGAGTCGTCATAGGTTTATTGCAAAAATTCCCGCTTTTCAGCAGGAATTAGAATTACATATTTTTCAGGTTGATGATTTCTTGTTCGGTCAAAAAACGCCAATTGCCTCGAGGTAAATTCTTTTTAGTGAGCCCGGCAAAGGCAACCCGATCAATTTTGAGTACGTTATAATCGAAGTTTTCAAAAATAGCGCGCACTACTTTAACATTGGCTGTGCGCAACTTAAGACCAATTTCCGTCTTCGGCTCCTTTTCGATGTAGCTAATTTCTTCGATATACAAACGGTGCCCATCAAGGGTAACGCCGGTTGAAATGCTTTCTAGATCTTCGAATTTCAAATTTTTGTCTAAGGATACTTGATAGATTTTTGGCGATTTTTGGTTGGGCAAACCAAACTTGCGAATCATATCCGTGTCGTTGGTAAACAATAACAAGCCGGTGGTGTTTTTGTCCATTCGGCCTACCGCAGCAATTTTGGACGTAGTGGCGCCACGCAATAATTCCAACACATTGCGGTTTTCTTGCGCTTCGTCAAGAGCGGTGGTAAAGTTTTTGGGTTTATTTAATAAGATATATTCTTTGCGTTCGGGGGTGAGTTCTACACCATCAAAATTGACAACATCGCCTAGTTTTACTAAGAATCCCATTTCGGTAACCGGAACACCATTCACTTTTACATTCCCCGATTGAATATAAATATCAGCATCTCGACGCGAACAAACACCCGAATTGGAGATGTATTTATTCAAACGCATTTCATCCGGGCTTTTAGCGCGTTTGGGCGCCTGATTGGGTTTACGTTCAGGCTTGGCGGCAGCGGCTGTAGAAGCTGAGGCAACACTTGGCTTAGGTTTTTTTGGCCCTTGCGCTCTTTTGGCCATCGCAGGTTTTGGTTTACTTGAACCTGGTCTAGCGCTTCCGGTGCGGGAAGTACTGCGTTTTGATGGACCGTCCTTTTTATTCATGGGTATTGGGCGTGTGAGTATAAGTTGGGCAAAGATAGGGTTTTCTTTTGGGTTGTAGATTCTTGTTTGTAGGTGGTAGGTTGTAGGATTTAGGCGGTAGGTTCAGAAGTATACTAAGAACTCTCCTCTTGAGCCGGGCTGGGGGTGTGTCTTTAGGTTGGAGGGTTTAGATTAGCGGTAGTAGGAGAAAAGGTATACTAAGTACTTTTGTATAATTATGAGTTAGGAATTATGAGTTATTTCCTGAAAGGCTTGAATTTATTTTATTCGTGCATTCGTGGCTAACAGCTATTTCATCAAATAAACTTACCAATCCACACGATTCCTTTCTCCAACAACTCCGGTTTGATGAGCACGATGCAAAACACCCCGGCTACGATGAGGAATTTGAGCAAGTTGTGCAAGAGCAAGAAGTCGCGTTTGGTTTGGGCAGACCACAGTTTTTGCAAAAAGAGTAGCATGATCATGAACCCAAAGTAAAAATAGGCATCCATATAGCCCACATCATATACTGATATCAAGAAATAAACCGGTATAATCGTAAACACCAAGAGTGCTGTTATCACTGCTTTTGACGTTTGAGCACCATAGGTAATGGCAATGGTATTGTAGTTATTGGCTAAATCGCCCGAAATATTCTCCAGATCTTTGACCATTTCGCGAACCAACAACAAGATGTACAAGAACAAGACGTGAAATACAATCACTTCATAGAAATTCTTGTAGTACAAAAACACCGCAAAAAAAGGCAAAACAGCCAATAAAGCCGCCATCATATTGCCCAATATGGCGTAGCGTTTTATTTTGTGCGAATAAAACCAGATGCCAAAAATATAAACTGAAAAATATAGTACCGCCCGGTAGGACACAAAAAAGGCAATCAGTGCCACCAAAAAATTTAAACTAAAATAGACTTGGAGTTTGGTTTTTTGGCTCACCAACCGATCAATATAGGATTTGGTTGGTCGGTTGATCAAATCCTTTTTGCTGTCGTAAAAATTATTGATGATGTAGCCCGAAGCCACGGTGAGGCTCGAAGCCAAAATGAGGATAAATAACTGGAAATCAAGCACGACTGAAAGCGGTGCTTTTTCGGGAGCCAATATAAAAATAGCCGATAAATACTGCGCTAATATTAGAATAGGAATATTGTAGCCGCGCACCACCGAAAACAAACTGATGCTTTTTTTGATAAGCAATTTGTGTTTTTTGCTTAACATGCTAGCTAAATTAGAATTGGTAAACCACCTCTAATTTGTAGTCCTTGAGTGCAAGTTTGGCTTTTTCTAAATCTTCGGTGAAGCCCAAAATGTAGCCGCCACCACCCGATCCACAAAGTTTTAAGTAGTAATCATTGGTGTCAAGGCCTTTTTGCCACAAACCGTGAAATTGCTCCGGAATCATGGGTTTAAAGTTTTGCAACACCACCTGAGACAATTTTTTGGTGTTGGTAAACAAAGATTTCAAATCACCGCCCAAGAAATTCTCTACGCAGGCATCGGTGTATTTCACAAATTTATTTTTGAGCATCTTGCGGAATCCTTGGTCTTTTAAGTTTTCCATAAACAAAGTTACCATGGGAGCGGTTTCGCCCACGATTCCTGAATCCAACAAAAACACAGCGCCTTTCCCCGAAGTGCTTTGACTGGGGATTCCGGTGGCTTCTAAATTGTATTTGGAGTGAATTAAAATGGGAATGCTTAAATAGCTGTTTAGTGGGTCTAAGCCCGAACTTTTTCCGTGAAAAAATGATTCCATCTGACCAAAAATGGTTTTCAAGGTCAAGAGTTTTTCGCGGGTAAGGTTTTCTAAAACGGTAATTTTATCAAAGGCATATTTGTGGTAAATCGCGGCCACTAAAGCGCCGCTGCTGCCCACGCCATAGCCTTGTGGAATGCTCGAATCAAAATAAAGTCCTTGGGCAATATCGGCATTTAATGCTGTGATGTCAAACTGCACTAAATGGGGCTGATCGACTTGCAATTGTTGTAAATAAACGGCAAACTTGGCCAAATTGGCGTTCGATTGCAGGGCCTCTATAGTTTGCGCGCCATCCGATTTCAAAGCGCCGTTGTAGCAATTATATGGAATCGATAGCCCTTTGGAATCGCGGATAATGCCGTATTCGCCAAAAAGTAAAATCTTAGAATAAAATAAAGGACCTTTCATTTTTTAATTAATAATTAAAAGTGAATAATTAATAATTTTCGTTCTACTAATAACCTTTCTCTATGCAATCCCAAATTCACGGGAAAAATCAAAATTCAAAATTCAGCAAACAACAATCATTTGCGCGCCATTTCCAATTTGGTCACAAATATACTGTTCCTTTTGGCAAAAGCCAATCAATTCAGCCTGAATAAATTGCAAACAACTTTCTTGATGAGAAAACGGATACAACACATGTACGTTGGCGCCGGCATCAAGCGTAAAGCAAATGGGTGTGTTGGTGCGGGCTCTAAATTGCCATATGCGTTGAATAATCTCGAGCGTATTGGGCTTCATCAAGATAAAATAAGGCTGCGACGTCATCATCATGGCGTGCAAGGTCAAAGCCTCACTTTCAACTAACGCAATAAAGTGTTCCAAATTGCCTGAAGCAAAAATAGCTTTCAACTGCGCCAAATGTTCGTGCGCCTGATCAAAACGGTTCTGGGCAAGGGGATGTCCGTGCATGAGCTCATGGCCCACCGTACTTGACACCTGTTTTTCGCCTTTGTCTACCAACAAAATGGTGTCTTGGTAGTTTTGAAAAACCGGGTGGATTTCGCCTGGAAACGAAATGCCATATTGGTTTGAACTGCCTTCTATGCTCGGTGTTTCGCCCCAAACTACCACACTGCCTTTTATGCTTCGGCAGGCACTTCCCGATCCCAAACGCGCCAAAAAGGAGGCTTTTTGCGCCACATAATCTGCGGAAAGTTCTGGGTATAATTGCTGCTCCAAGTGCATGATGTTTACGGCCAAAGCCGCCATGCCTGAGGCGGATGAGGCAATCCCAGAGCTGTGCGGAAAGGTGTTGTGAGAAGAAATTACAAAATGATAGTCTTTCAAATACGGGCAATAGGGCGCAATGCGCGCAAAAAATTGCTCCATTTTAGGATGAAATTCGGGTTTGGGCTGCCCTTCAAAAAGCAACTCAAACGAAAAAGGCGTTTTGGTATTTTCGCGCAAACTAAACTGCAAGCTGGTTACCGTATGGCAGTTTTGTAAGGTGAAACTCAGCGACGGATTGGCCGGAATTTGTGCATCAGCAAGACCCAATTCGTTTTTTTGATGAGACAATTTTCCCCAGTATTTCACCAAGGCGATGTTGCTTGGGGCTGTCCAAGTAAAGTTTCCGCTGTTCACCAAAGCAGGAGTTCCGGTTGGGATAAAATCAGTAGCGTTGCGCATGGGGTGATTTTTGGTTGTCTATTTTGGTCTAGCGGATTTAAAAATTGAAAAATTCAGTCTAAAATCTATTCGTCTAAAATCTAAATGCTAAGTCGCTGGCTGAAACGCCTTTTTATTAAACACAATCAAAATACCTACGCCCGTAGAGATGGCCACGTCGGCTATATTGAAAATGGCATTAAAAAATTTAAACGGTTTCCCCCCTAGCAAAGGTATCCAATCTGGAAATTGAGTATCAACAAAGGGGAAATAAAGCATATCAACTACTTTGCCATGAAATATAGTTCCATAAGGCTGATTAGAAAACAAGGTAGCTAGGTGTACACGGCTGTCATCAAAGCAAATGCCATAAAACACCGAGTCGATGATGTTTCCAAAAGCACCCGCCAAAATGAGTGCGATCGCCACAATCAAATAGGTGGAACTGTTTTTGCGCGAAGCGTCCCACAACCAGTAGCCAATAGCGCTCACGGCAACCAAACGAAATAAAGTGAGAATTAATTTGCCATAAGAACCCGGTATTTCGGTTCCCCAGGCCATGCCTTCGTTTTCGATAAACAAAATTTTAAACCAGGAAAAGACGTTTAGTTCTTCGCCCAACACAAAATTGGTTTTGATGTAAATTTTAGAAACTTGATCAACTAAGAGGATGATGAATATCAAGAAATAGGCTTTGCGTAAGGTCATGTAATTGTTTTGATGGGCCAAAAATAGTATTAATTTCTAAAAAAAACGCCCCGATTGGAGCGTTAATTTTGTGTCAATTCAGCTTAGCGTTGCATGTTTTTGGCCTCGATACTCATGGTGGCATGGGGCACAATCAAAAGGCGTTCTTTGCTAATTAATTTTCCGGTCACTTTACACATGCCGTAGGTTTTATTCTCTACTCTAAAAAGTGCATTTTTCAAATCGCGAATGAATTTTTCTTGACGGATAGCCAACTGCGAATTCGCTTCTTTTGACATGGTTTCGCTGCCTTCTTCAAATGCTTTGAAGGTAGGCGACGTATCGTCTGTTCCGTTGTTTAAGTCATTCATATAGGCACTTTTGATCAAATCTAAATCAGACTGTGCTTTTTGTATTTTTTTTAGGATAAGCTCTTTGAACTCTGCCAAATCAGCGTCAGAGTAGCGGGCAATTTCATCTACCATAATCGTATTATTTTGTAATTAATATTCTTGTTTTTATTTCATCAAATTCAATTTCAACACCGCCTTCTACTTGGGCTTGCAGCTGAATCGATTCGGTTAAGGTTTCCGATTTGATGTACATTTCATTTGCCCGAACCGCTGCTTCTAGTTGCGCGTTCTGTTGCAAAACAAGATGAATTTTATCGGTTACTTCAAACCCAGAATCTTTTCTGATGTTTTGAATTCGATTTACCAATTCGCGTGCAATTCCTTCTTGAATCAATTCTTCCGAAAGGGTGATGTCTAGCGCAACCGTGATTCCGTCTGCATGAGCCACCAACCAACCTTCGATGTCTTGCGAAGAAATTTCTACATCAGCCAGTGTTAAAGTTATTGGTTTTCCCGAGATAACAATAGCCAACTCGCCGTTGCGGTCTAATTCGTTAATTTGTTCTGACGTAAATGACTGTATCTCTTTGGAAATCAAGCCCATATCTTTGCCAAAACGCGGGCCTAAGGCCTTGAAATTGGGCTTAATTTGCTTCACCAAAATCCCAGAGGCATCGTCTAATAATTCGATTTCTTTGACGTTTACTTCAGCTTTAATGAGGTCAGAAATGGCGTTGATTTCTTCGCGTTGATTGGCGTCAAGTACCGGAATCATTACCCTTTGCAAGGGTTGACGCACCTTGATCATTTCCTTTTTGCGCAGGGACAAAACCAAGGACGAAATGGTCTGTGCTTTTTGCATTTTGCGCTCTAATTTTTTATCAACAAAGTTTTCAACCAAATCCGGAAATTTTGCCAAATGTACCGACTCCAATTCTCCTAAATGTGTTGCTTGGGTTAAGTCTCTGTAAAGTTGTTCCATGAAAAAAGGAGCAATAGGCGCAGCCAATTTACTCACCGTGAGCAAGCAGGTATACAAAGTTTGGTAGGCCGCGATTTTGTCTTGGGCATACTCCCCTTTCCAAAAACGTCTGCGACACAAACGCACGTACCAATTACTTAAGTTTTCTTGTACAAACTCAGAAATGGCTCGAGCCGCTTTGGTGGGTTCATAATCGGCGTAGGCCAAATCTACTTCTTGAATCAGGGTATGCAGCTCCGAGATGATCCATTGGTCAATTTCGGGACGATCTTCGAGCGGAATTTCGGCCTCGGTATAGGTGAATCCATCAATGTTGGCATACAAAGCAAAGAACGAATAAGTGTTATAAAGCGTACCAAAAAATTTACGGCGCACTTCGGCCACGCCTTCGATGTCAAATTTCAAGTTGTCCCACGGATTGGCATTGGCAATCATGTACCAGCGTGTGGCATCGGGGCCATATTCTTTTAACGTTTCAAATGGATCTACCGCATTGCCCAATCGCTTGGACATTTTTTGACCGTTTTTGTCTAAAACTAAACCGTTAGACACCACATTTTTATAAGCAATTTTATCAAAAACCAAGGTGCCAATGGCGTGCAGCGTATAAAACCAGCCGCGGGTTTGATCAACGCCTTCGGCAATAAAATCGGCGGGAAAGGCTTTGTTGTCGTCAATCAAATCCTTGTTTTCAAACGGATAATGCCATTGCGCATAAGGCATGGCCCCACTGTCAAACCACACGTCTATCAAATCGGCTTCGCGCTGCATCGGTTTGCCCGAAGGAGAAACCAAGACGATGGCATCGACCACATTTTTGTGTAAATCGACCAAGTTGTAATTGGCTTCAGACATATCGCCCACTTCAAAGCCGGCAAACGGATTGGTTTGTTGCAACCCAGCGGCCGTCGATTTTTGAATTTCTTCGACCAGTTGCGCAACAGAGCCAATGAGTATTTCTTCGGTTTTATCTTCGGTGCGCCAAATCGGCAAAGGAATTCCCCAATAGCGTGAACGCGATAAATTCCAGTCATTGGCGTTTTTTAGCCAATTCCCAAAACGGCCTTCTCCGGTGGCTTTGGGTTTCCAATTGATGCTGTCGTTGAGTTCAAACATCCGGTCTTTGATCTCGGTTACTTTGATAAACCAAGAATCGAGCGGATAGTACAAAATGGGTTTATCGGTGCGCCAGCAATGCGGGTAGCTGTGCACGTATTTCTCCACCTTAAAGGCTTTGTTTTCTTCTTTTAATTGGATGGCAATTTCTACATCTACCGAACGCTCGGGCACTTCGTTGTCATTGTAGTATTCGTTTTTCACATATTTGCCGGCGTAAGGACCCAGCTGCGCGGTAAATTTTCCTTGCAAATCTACCAAAGGAACGGGGTTTCCGTTGGAGTCTAAGACCAACAAGGGCGGTACTTCGGGCACGGCTTCTTTGGCTACTTTGGCGTCATCGGCACCAAAAGTTGGCGCGGTGTGTACGATTCCGGTTCCGTCTTCGGTGGTCACAAAATCGCC
>CAMBOW010000029.1 GCA_945869365.1 Flavobacterium psychrophilum
GGTGCAACGTGCCTACAAAGCGGCCGGAGTTTCTTCAATCGTGGTGGGCGATCACAATTATGGTGAAGGATCCTCTAGAGAACACGCGGCCATGGAGCCTCGTTTCTTGGGTGTGAAAGCCGTCTTGGTAAAATCATTTTCGCGTATACACGAAACCAATTTGAAAAAACAAGTCATGTTGGCTTTGACGTTTGCCAACGAAGCCGATTACGATAAAATTCAAGAAAACGACAGCATTGATTTTATTGATTTGGTTGATTTTGCACCGGGTAAACCCTTGAGTCTAGTGTTCACTCACGCCGACGGTTCAACGGATACAATTATGGCCAATCATTCCTACAACGACAGCCAAATTGGTTGGTTTGTAGCGGGATCTGCACTCAATTTAATTGCGGCTGCCAGCTAAATCATCAGAAAATAAATTTTACCAAAAAGCCTCTACTTCGGTAGGGGCTTTTTTTATGGATTTGATTCCATTGTAAAACCGAACGACTTTTTTATATCTTTAACCTCGACCTAACTTTAACAAACCAAAAACTACACCTATGGAAAACAAAGCAGATGAATTTAAAAAAGAATTAGGACTCCTAGACGGTACCATGTTGGTAGTTGGTTCTATGATTGGCTCGGGAATTTTCATCGTCAGCTCAGATATTGTGAGACAAGTAGGCTCTGCCGGATGGCTTATTGCCGTTTGGGTATTGTCTGGATTAATTACCGTGATGGCAGCCGTGAGTTATGGCGAATTGAGTGCTTTGTTTCCCAAAGCTGGCGGGCAGTATGTCTACCTGAAAGAAGCCTACGGAAAACTGATCGCATTTTTATATGGCTGGAGTTTTTTTACGGTTATTCAAACGGGAACTATAGCCGCTGTGGGTGTGGCCTTTTCTAAATTTGCCGCTTATTTATATGCCCCATTTAGTGATGAAAATGTCTTGTTTACTTTGGGGTTATTCAAATTGAATGCCGCACAACTCGTTTCTATTTTTACTATTATTTTATTGACCTATTTAAACAGTAAAGGGGTTAAAAACAGCAAGGTTCTACAAACCGTACTCACCGTAATTAAAATTGCTTCCTTGGCGGGTTTAATTATTTGTGGCTTATTATGGGCAGGCAAAGCTGAAATTTGGGATGCCAATTGGGCTCATGCTTGGGCCACTCAATCTTATGTAAAAGACAGCGCGAGCTGGTTGCCTATAAGTGGTGTCGCCTTAATTACGGGTGTCGCTGCAGCTATGGTGGGTTCGTTGTTTTCGAGTGATGCATGGGTAGGCGTGACCTTTATCGCTGGGGAAATGAAAAATCCAAAACGCAATGTGGGCTTGAGTCTTTTCTTAGGCACGTTGATCGTGAGTGTAATTTATGTGTTGGCCAATTTGATGTATTTGGCCGTGATTCCGTTGGATGGAATTGCTACCGCTCCATCAGATCGAGTTGCCGTAGTCGCGTCTCAAGCCATATTTGGTCATATGGGTACTTATGTAATTGCGTTAATGATCATGGTATCTACCTTTGCCTGCAACAACGGTTTGATTATGGCTGGTGCTCGCGTGTATTACACCATGGCGCAAGACAAATTATTCTTTAAACAAGCAGCAAAATTAAACACAGCTCAAGTTCCTTCTTGGGCCTTATGGGCACAATGTTTTTGGGCATCCATCTTATGTGTTACCGGAAAATATGGAGATTTACTTGATTTTGTGGTGATTATTGTACTGATCTTTTACATTCTTACCATCTACGGTATTTTTATTTTACGCAAAAAAATGCCCGATGCCGAAAGGCCGTATAAAGCGTTTGGCTATCCCTATATTCCTTCATTGTATATCGTGTTGGCCAGCGCCATTTCTATTGCTTTGTTGGTCACCAAAACGGATACCTGCGGTTGGGGGGTGTTGATTATGCTGCTGGGATTGCCGGTCTATTATCTAACCAAACCCAAAGAATAAGTACAAGAGAATCCGGTGAATTTCATCGGATTTTTTTTTCAATTTACGAGTTCAAGATACAGCAAGGCCACTGAAGCGGTTGTCATGATCATCAAGGTAATTAGACCAATTACATTGGTGAATTTAGAATTGGTAAATTGGCCCATGATGCTTTTGTTGTTGCAGATGTGCAGGATAATGCCAATTAAAACCGGTGCAGTCAACCTATAAAAATAGCCGAATAAATAAGAGCTTGATTCTATATTAGTAATACGTATAGCGGCGCACTTTGGCTATGTATTTGGCCAGTCGAATTACTTGGTGGCTGTAGCCGTATTCGTTGTCGTACCAGATATATAATACAATATTTTTTCCGTCGGCCGAAACAATCGTGGCGTTACTATCATAAATAGACGGTGCCGAGGTGCCAATAATGTCTGAAGACACCAATTCGTTATTGAGGGAGTATTTTATTTGCTCCACCAATTCGCCTTCTAAGGCATATTTTTTCATGATTGAATTGATTTCCTCAACCGAGGTGGGTCTCGAAATTTCTAAGTTGAGTATAACCAAAGAACCGTTTGGAACCGGCACGCGTATGGCATTTGACGTAAGTTTTCCGGCCAACGAAGGCAAGGCTTTAGCAACCGCAGATCCTGCGCCCGTTTCGGTAATCACCATGTTTAATCCAGCCGCTCTTCCGCGTCGGTATTTTTTGTGCATATTATCAACCAAATTTTGGTCATTGGTGTAGGCATGTATTGTTTCTAGGTGTCCTTTTACCACCACCAAGGTATCTTCTATGGCTTTTAATATGGGCGTAATGGCATTGGTGGTGCAGGAAGCAGCAGAGAATAAATCCAGTTTATCAGGATTGTAATCCAAGTGGTTTACCCCGTGCACGATGTTGGGCATGCCTTTACCCGGAGCAGTGAGCAATACTTTGGAAACCCCTTTTGATTTTAAATGTCGAGCAAGTGCTTCGTCGGTTGTAAACGCGCCCGTGTTATCAATCACTAATGCATTGTCAAAACCATAAGCTGTATAATCAATTTCTTCGGGTGATGCCGCGGCAATCATATGTACCGTTGTCCCGTTAATGCTGAGCGTATTATTTGTTGCATCGGCCACAACCGAACCTTCAAAATCGCCGTGTATCGAATCATAACGCAATAAAGAGGCTCTTTTTTCTAAAGTTACAGCATCATTTTTATCTCGGGTCACAATGGCTCGCAGGCGCAATTGGGTTCCTTTTCCAGTTTTTGACATCAACTCTCGCGCCAACAATCGGCCAATTCGACCAAAACCATACAAGACCACATCTTTGGGTTCGTTGTTTTTAAAATCTTGCGCTTTTTTTAGTTTGGTCAATACAAAACCAGTGGCATTATTGTGTTTGTTTTCGGCTTTGTGAAATTCAAAAGTGAGTTTGCCAATGTCTAATTTGGCAGGGGGAAGGTTTAGAGAGTAAATCGCTTTGGCAATTTCAACTGAGTCAAAAATAGAAATGGGTTTGCCCACAAATTCGCCAGCATAGTCGTGCAAATTCAAAATTTCACTCACGTTGAGGTTGAGCAATTGGTTGCGAAACAACACCATTTCAATCGATTTGTCGTACCACAAATCGCTTATAATTTTAATTAATTCTACGCCAGCACGTCGTCGGTTGGACTGAAAGGCGATTTCTTTTTCGTAGGCACTTAGTGTACTCATAAAGGATAAAAATTGTGGTTTTTGTTTGCGTTAGAATGCGGCAAAAGTACCCATTTCAATCGATTTCGTAAAGGATTTTGTGGTATTTTTTTCAATCGATTTTACCTGCCAAAAAAAAGGTCTATTGCACTACAATAGACCTTTGATTAGAAGTTGAAATATCCTTAAATGATGATGCGAATGCGTTGACCAAACTTGTTGAGCATTTCGATGCTGATGCTTTGGTTTTCGTCTTTTTTATTCAAAATTCTAGAAGCCGACTCCACATCATTCACCGGCGCATTATCGATACTCAAAATGATATTGCCTTTCAATTCTTCGTAGTAGGGTTTTAAATTGTCGTTGGTAATTTCTTTGATTTTTACCCCCGAATCGATGCGGAATTTTTTCTTATCGGCCGCATCAATGTTTTCCATTTCGATGCCTTTGAATTCGGTGTTAAACAATTCATTTTTGGTTAAAACCACTGCCGCAGTCATTGATTTCCCGTTGCGAATAAAGGTCACTACTACTTTGTCATTGGGGCGCTTGGTATTGATGTAACCCGAAAGTTCGGCATAACTGGCGATGGTTTGGTTGTCAATTTTTTTGATGATGTCGCCTTTGGTCAATCCGGCTTTTTCGGCACCCGAATTTTTGGTCACTTTTTTAATGTAAAATCCTTCGGTCTCGCTAATGCCTAAATCTTTAGAGGCATTGCCATTGAGTTCACCGCCTTCTACACCCAAAATTCCGCGTTGTACGTTGCCAAATTCCATGATGTCTTCAATGATTTTTCGGGTAATGTTAGACGGCACGGCAAACGAATACCCAATATAAGAACCTGTTTGCGATGAAATCATGGTGTTGATGCCAATCAATTCGCCTCGGGTATTCACCAAAGCGCCGCCACTGTTTCCGGGGTTTACTGCTGCATCCGTTTGGATAAACGATTGAATTCCATTGGTGTCCAGATTTCTGGCTTTGGCCGATACAATCCCTGCTGTGACGGTAGAAGTTAAGTTATAGGGATTTCCCACCGCCAATACCCATTCGCCAATTTTTACGGCATCCGAATCGGCAAACACAGAATAGGGTAATTTTTCGCTGGCCTCAATTTTCAATAAGGCTATATCCATTTTGGAATCAGTGCCCACCAATTTGGCTTTGAATGTTTTTTTGTTATTCAACGTGATTTCAATTTCTGAGGCGTCTTTTACCACGTGGTTATTGGTTACGATGTAGCCGTCTTCAGAGATAATTACTCCCGAGCCAGTACCCACTTGTTCTTGCTGTTGCAGTTGTCCGCCTTGAAATCCGTAAAAGAAATCCATTAGCGGATTGGAAACTGAGCGAAAGGATACGTTTTTCACGTGCACTACGGTATGTATGGTTTTGTCGGCAGCATCGGTAAAATCGAGCACCTCGTTACCCAATCCCACCGTTCTTCCAAATTGAGTTGGCGCTTGTGTCACAATGCTTCTTTTGGCAAATACGCTATTGTCGTCTAGAAATACTTTGTACCCAGCCAAGGTTGTAATGCCACTTAATAGGGCTACTAAAACTAGTTTTGAATTGCTGTTCATACGAATAATTTTTAGGTTATTGGTTATTTATCGAACGTAAAAGTAGAAAAGTTATGTTGCAGCAAAAACAGTTTAACGCTCGTTTAACAGCTCTTAACGTTTTATTAATAGTTTTGATTTGTGCCTTTTTACATCCGCTATTTGGTGATAATTTGTACATTTGTTTGCATTAAAAATCACGATGAAAATCCCCTTCTACAAATACCACGGCACCGGAAACGACTTTATTCTTCTCGATAATAGAGCAGTTTTGTTCCCTAAAACTGCCCACCACTGGATTGCACAACTGTGTAATCGCAATCTCGGCATTGGTGCCGATGGGTTAATTTTATTAGAGGAAAATCCAGCCGGACAATTCAGTATGGTCTATTACAATTCAGATGGAAATTTGAGTTCCATGTGTGGGAATGGCGGTCGCTGTTTTGTGGCCTTTGCCAAGCAATTGGGTTTGATCGAACACGAAATGCAATTTGAGGCACCCGATGGCGCACATTTTGCCCAATTTACTGCCTCAGGTGAAATTGCCTTGCAAATGAAATCGGTATCAGAAATTGCGATACAACCCGACTATGTGTTTTTAAATACCGGCTCTCCCCATCATGTGCAATTGGTAAAAGAGTTGGATAATTATCCGGTTTTTCAGACTGGTGCAGCTATTCGCTATGGTGAGTTATATGGAGAAGCAGGTGCTAATGTCAATTTTGTAGCGCCTATTTCGGCCAATACGTTTGCCGTGCGCACCTACGAACGCGGCGTAGAAAACGAAACGCTTTCTTGTGGAACGGGGGTTACCGCTGTGGCGATTGCCATGCATAAATTACAACATACGTCGGCCCAAAAAATCAATTTGAAAACGCCAGGCGGAAATTTGGCTGTTTCTTTTATAGAAAATAATGGCCTATACGAGCAGGTTTGTCTCATAGGACCCGCAGTTTTTGTGTTTACGGGAGAAATCTCAACACCCGAATAACATGAATACACTACAAAATCAAATCCTTTTTTTGCGGGCACTCGAGCCCGAAGATTTAGATTTCATTTACCAAATCGAAAACGATGAAACAGTATGGGAAATTAGCCACACCAAAACACCCTACAGTCGTTTTTTGATTCGACAATACCTGGAAAACGCCCAACAAGATATTTATGAAGCCAAGCAACTGCGTTTTGTAATTTGTCTGCAATCCAATGAATTGCCTATTGGCATGATTGATTTGTTTGATTTTGAACCGGCCCATCATCGAGCGGGAGTAGGGGTGCTCATTTACGATAAGCTCTGTCGCAACGAGGGAATTGGATCGGGTGCATTGGCTTTGGTGATGCAGTATGCCCAAACCCATTTGAATCTGCATCAATTGTATGCCAATATTGGAACCGATAATGCTGCCAGCGTAGCACTTTTTACTAAATTTGGCTTCCAAGAAATTGGTGTCAAAAAACAATGGAACCTGGTGCGTGGTGCCTTCAAAGACGAAGGGTTATACCAATATATATTTACTAAATAATATAGAATTTTGAATACAAAAAAAATCATCTACATCTTTTGTGCCCTAGTTGTAATGGCTTTGGCAGTTTACGGCATTTATTTGTACCGAACCATATTTGCCTCTAACACCAAATTTTCTGCAGCTGAGGTGTATGTCACCATTCCCACGGGCTCAACCTATGAGCAGGCAAAAGCCGCAGTCGCTCCCTTTGTAGAAGATGTGGCCAAATTTGATCAAGTGGCGCATAAAAAATCATATTCCACTAGAAAAGATAAAGCCGGACGGTTCTTGATTAAAAAAGGAATGAACAGCAACGAGATCGTAAATGCGTTGCGCCAAAACATTCCCGTAAAATTATCCTTTAATAATCAGGAACGTTTGGAAAACTTTGCAGGACGCATCGGGGCCCAATTAGAAGCCGATAGTTTGTCGGTGTTGAATGCTTGTTTAGATTCCCAATTTTTGGCCCAAAATGGCTTGAACAAAAACAATGTGTTGTCCATTTTTATTCCAAACTCCTACGAGTTTTTTTGGAATACCTCGGCCGAAGTATTTCGGGATAAAATGCTGAAAGAATACCAAAAATTTTGGACAAAAGTCCGTTTAGAACAAGCCAAAAAATTACAGCTTAATCCAGAAGAGGTTATTGCTTTGGCTTCTATCGTGCACAAAGAAACGGTAAAAGCTGATGAACGTCCTGTAGTGGCTGGCGTATACCTGAATCGCCTGCAAAAAGGCATAAAATTAGAAGCTGATCCAACGGTAATTTATGCAGTAAAAGCGGTTTCGAATGATTTTAATCAAGTCATCAAACGCGTGTTGTATAAAGATTTAGAAACCAATTCGCTATATAACACTTACAAATTCAATGGCTTGCCTCCCGGACCCATTGCCATGCCCGATATTTCAGCCATTGATGCAGTTCTTAATCCGGCGCAGCACAACTACATTTATTTTTGTGCGAGCGTAACCCGTTTTGGGTACCACGAATTTGCCGTTACTGCTGCTCAACACGAAGTAAACCGCCAAAAATATGTGGCTTGGGTGAGTGCTCAAGGCATCAAACGCTAACGAATGAAATGGGTTTGGCTTGCGTTAGTTTGCGTTTCGATTGCCTTTCCAGCGCATGCTCAACAGCGGATTGACGCATTTTTAACACCCGCCGATTCCTTGCATATTTCCCGGCGCACAGCTGTAGTGGTTTCAGAAATCGCACTTTCGGCTACTGCTTTGGTGGGTTTGTCGCAACTCTGGTATGCCGATTATCCGCGTTCCGATTTTCATTTTATAGACGATGCCAACGAATGGCAACAACTCGACAAAGCGGGCCACGTATTTTCGAGTTATCATTTGGGACGATTCAGTGCCGAAGCTTTGGCTTGGAGCGGCGTTTCTAAAAAAGATCAATTGCTGTATGGCGCCACCTATGGCTTTGCTTTTCTTACTGCGGTCGAAGTTTTGGACGGCTATTCGGCTCAATGGGGTGCATCTTGGTCTGATGTGTCGGCCAATGCTGCTGGTACGGCGCTCTATGTCTCGCAAGAATTGTGCTGGAACGAGCAGCGAATTATTCCAAAATATTCGTTTCACACTACCGCTTATGCAGCACAACGTCCGGATCTATTGGGATCTTCTTTGCCAGAACAACTGCTCAAAGACTACAATGGCCAAACCTATTGGCTTTCGGTTAATGTGCAATCGTTTATAAAAACCAAATCCATTCCTGCTTGGTTTAATGTCGCGCTGGGCTATGGTGCCGAGGGCATGCTTTCAGCGGATGAATTATCTCCTATTTCGAGTTTGTCGCCCACTACGCGTACGCGACAATTTTATTTCAGTTTGGACATAGATTTGTCTAGAATTAAAACCAAATCGCATCTTGTCAAGACTATTTGCTCGGTTTTTAATACGATCAAAATTCCAGCTCCTACCATTGAATTTGGGACTTCGGGTGTGTTAATAGTCCATCCATTCTATTTTTAGAAAAGTTTAACTAATTGATATTCAGATTCATACTATTTATTGTATATTTGGCCCGTAGAAATTTCTCGTGGTGACAGCAGAGAAGAAAAACAATTTATGATAAAAAGATGGGCATTAATCACCGTAGTCTTTGTAACAATTCTCTATTTTACTTCTGGGTTTAATACATTTATTCCAACCCGAAATTACTCCAAATCTGAACTAATTAAGTCACAATCCACTTACTTATTTCCCTCCCTCAATCCACACGCATACCAAATTTTAAGCACACCCTATACGGCTAAGTATTTTATTGGCTTTAAGGAAGCGTTGGCATTCAAAGAATCTCAAGGTAAATATCGCAAAATCAACTCGTTGGGTTATATGGGCAAGTACCAATTTGGGGCAGAAACCCTTCGAGAAATTGGCATTTACAATCACCAATATTTTTTGCAAAACCCCATTCTTCAAGAACAAGCATTTTTGGTTTTGTTGGCTAAAAACAAATGGGATTTAAAAGATGAAATTGACACCTTTGCTGGAAAAATAATTACTGGTGTCTGCATAACCGAATCAGGAATTTTGGCCGCAGCCCATTTGGGTGGCGTTCGCTCTGTAAAACGGTTTTTGTATAGCCAAGGGAAACGCAAGTGCAGAGATCAATATGGGTCAAGTGTACGCTCTTATATGCGCGATTTTGGTGGTTTCGAAACGGCTTGCATCGTAGCAAAAAACAACCCTAAAGTAAAGTAATCACAATTTTATAGTAAAAAATGCCTGTTTGTTTTGCAAACGGGCTTTTTTACATGCGGTGAATAATAAAAATAGTAGGCCGGTTATGCAAATCTATTTTTACTTTTTTCCAGTCTTGCACGCGCATCGTTTTGATGTATTCGGAAGGCAAGGTAATGTCGCAGGCAATGCACAAAAACGTATTGGGTTGCAGACATTGCAGCAAATCGTCTACTAGTTTATTGTTTCGGTAGGGCGTTTCGATAAACAGTTGGGACTGATTTTTGTCTTGAGCCAGTCGTTCCAATTGTTTAAGCGCCGCTTTTTTCTCTGATTTTTCAATAGGTAAGTAGCCGTTAAATGCAAAACTTTGGCCGTTCATTCCCGAAGCCATCAATGCCAAGGTTATAGAAGACGGACCTACCAAAGGCACTACAGTAATCCCTTTTTCGTGGGCTAATTTCACAATCACAGCACCCGGATCGGCAATCCCAGGACAACCGGCTTCGCTCATGAGTCCCATGTTTTTTCCTTCTAGACAGGCTTGAATCATTCCGTTATGTTCGCTAACTTGAGTGTGTTTGTTTAAGGAAAATAAGCACAAGTTGGCCTGCACTTTTTCTGGATATATTCTTTTAATGAATTTGCGCGCTGTTTTTTCGTTTTCTACAATGTAATCGTCTAGCAATTCGATGGTTCGTTTCACCGTGTAGGGCAAAACAGCCAACGGATCGCATTCGCCCAAGGTGGTTGGAATGAGATATAATTTTCCTTTTGGTGCGCTGGAATTCATTTAGTAGGGATGGTTTTGTATCAGTCGTTGGGCCAAAACTTCACAAGCCTGGTCGAGCATTTGGTATACTTGTTCGAAACCATTAGCCAAACCGTAATACGGATCGGGTACATCGACATTTTCGCCGGGAAATAACTCATTCAAGAGGAGTTGCACTTTTTGTTTGTGTTCGGCAGATGGTGCCAATTGAATTACGTGCTCGTAATTGGATTGATCCATCACAAAAATGTAGTCAAACTGATCATAAAAAGCAGCAGTAAACTGTTGGCCTCGTTGTTTGCTGATATCGAGTCCGTTTTTCTTGGCTACGGCAACCGATCGATCATCGGGTTTTTTGCCAATATGCCAATTTCCTGTTCCAGCCGAATCAACTATAAAATTGGACGAGTGCAATTTGGATTGTAAAATTCCTTCTGCTAACGGCGACCGGCAAATATTGCCAAGACAAACCATCACAATTCGTACGGGCATGTTTAGAGAGATAATTTTTTGTTGATGTCCTCAACAAATTTCTTGAATTGTTTATCGGTTGACACCAAATTGTCCACGGTTTTGCAAGCGTGTAAAACGGTCGCGTGGTCGCGGTCGCCTATTTGTGAGCCAATGTTCGCCAAAGAAGCCTTGGTGAATTTTTTGGCAAAAAACATGGCCAATTGACGGGCTTGCACCACATGACGTTTGCGGGTTTTGGACTGCAAGGTGTCGATATCTAATTGGAAATAATCGGATACAATTTTTTGGATATAATCGATAGAGATTTCGCGTTTCACGTTTTTCACAAATTTCTCTACCACGTGTTTGGCCAAATCAATGGTCACTTCTTTTTTGTTGAAGGAGGATTGAGCAATCAACGAAATGATGGCGCCTTCTAACTCACGTACATTGGTTTTGATGTTGCGGGCCACATATTCGATGATTTCATCGGGCATCTCTACACCGTCGCGGTACAAGATGTTTTTCAAGATCGAAATACGGGTTTCGTAATCGGGTTGGTGTAACTCGGCTGACAGTCCCCATTTGAAGCGCGACAACAAGCGTTGCTCGATGTCTTGCATATCTACTGGAGCTTTGTCAGAGGTAAGGATGACTTGCTTGCCGTTTTGATGCAAGTAATTAAATATGTGGAAAAACACATCTTGGGTTCCGGTTTTGCCCGAAAGGAATTGCACGTCGTCAATGATCAACACATCGATCAATTGATAGAAGTGAATGAAATCGTTTCGGTTGTTTTTCTTCACCGAATCAATGTATTGTTGGGTGAAAATTTCAGCAGAGATATACAATACTGTTTTTTCAGGGTACTTGTCTTTTATTTCAACCCCAATGGCATGAGCCAAGTGGGTTTTTCCTAATCCTACACCGCCAAAAATTAACAGTGGATTGAACGATGTTCCACCAGGTTTATTGGCCACTGCCATACCTGCCGAACGAGCCAATCGGTTGGAATCACCTTCTAGGAAATTATCAAAACTGTAATTGGCATTCAGTTGGGATTCGATTTTTAGATTGCGAATGCCTGGTATTATGAATGGATTTTTTAATTCGGGGTTGAGGTTTTTGAACGGAGCATCAACTTCTTGCGGTTTCATCGAGCTGCGGTGTGCACTAGGCAATTGCTCGGTGAAAGGTATTTTGTTGCCGTAGGTGTTTTCCATATTGATTTTGTAAATCAACTGGGCGTTGGTACCTAGTTCTTTGGTGAGTGCAACTTTGAGTAATTTAACATAATGCTCTTCCAGCCATTCGTAGAAAAATTTACTAGGGACTTGAATGTATAAAGCATTGTCAGCAAGCTTCACTGATTTTATCGGCTCAAACCAAGTTTTGTAGGCTTGATCAGAGATGTTGTCCTTTATAAATAAAAGACAGTTTTCCCATACCGATTGTACAGTTTTGCTCATAAATTTGGTTAAATTTGTGTTTTTATTTTTAGGTTATTCTACAAGAAAAACAGATAGTTTGTTCTTGTTTTTTGGGTTAACAAATATGTGAACAAAAATCGTTAAAAAAAAATATTTTTCAAGTTGATTATTAAAAAATATTATTGTATAAGAATTAAAATTTACATTTTTTTAACCTCAATTTAATCTAAAGTTTTATGTCTTTTCATCAAATTCAAGTCCGGGTTCGTTATTCAGAAACCGATCAAATGGGCGTAGTTTATCACGGAAATTATATTCCCTATTTTGAAATTGGCCGGGTGGAATGGTTACGGAATAAAGGGGTTTCCTACAAAAGCTTGGAAGAAAGTGGCATTGCTTTGCCGATTGTTTCGATGACTGTCAATTATAAAAAACCCGCTCGTTATGACGACCTGCTCACCGTGAAAACTACATTTAAGCAATACAGTTCGGTAAAGATCGAATTTGATTGTGAGATTTGGAGCGCCGAAAATGAGTTGTTAACAACGGCTCAATTTATATTGGTCTTTGTAGATATCAAATTGGGTAAAGCGATCATTCCTCCCGCTGATCTTTTGGCTATCATTTCTACTTAATTTACGGCCTTTTTTTTAGGTTAATCTCGTATAGATTTTCAAAAGCGGCTAGCAAATTGTCTTCTTTGCTTTTGCGAGTTGCAAGTGCAATTTCGCATTGCATATCCATTTTTTGGGATAGAATTTCCAAGTTTTTTTCTTTGATTACCCGCATTACTTTATTTAAATGTGCGTAATCAAATTGGGCTACATACACCACATCGATTGTTTTTTCTACTATAATGGCCGATTCTAAACTGAGTTGGGCGGCCGTTTTGTAGGCGCTGATTAATCCGCCCACGCCCAATTTTACGCCACCAAAATAACGTACAATCACTAGCAACACATTGGTAATTCCAAACGACAACAATTGTCCGTAAATAGGCATGCCTGCACTGCCGCTTGGCTCGCCGTCGTCGTTGGCGCGGTAGGTAATTTGTTCGGCACCCAATTGGTAGGCATAACAAAAATGAACTGCGTTGGGATGCTGTTTGCGAAGCAAGAAAAGAATTGGTTTCACTTCGTCCTCAGCGGTAATCGGGTAGGCGTAACCCAAAAACCTGCTATTTTTTTCTTTAAACAACAGTTCTTGGGTCGCTTCGGCTAATGTTTTATAGGTGTCGAGTATTTGCAAAAGGCTTACAGTATTTTTTTATCAAACAGTTGCACCACGTCTTCTTGGCCTACATGCAAATTCCAAACAGATAGGCCCAAGGCTGCTGCTGCATCGGTATTTTCTTTTTTGTCGTCTATAAATAAGGTGTGTTTGGGTTGTAATTCGTGTCTGGCCAATACGGTCTGAAAGCAAACTGGGTCGGGTTTGCGCAAGCCCATCTCATACGAAAAATAGACCTTTTCAAAACAACTGTAAAAATCTCGAGAGAAGCTCAAGCCCACTTGGTGTTCAAAAAAGCTGATGTGTGTCGCATCGGTGTTGGATAACAAAAACAAGCGGTAGTTGGGTTTAAGCATTTGCAAAAATTCCAACCGGTACAGCGGAAAGTCGCCAATTATGGTATTCCAGGCCTGGCGAATTTCGAGTAATTCAGCCTGTGGCAAATGGGTTTGAAACCCGGAAAGAAAATCCAATTCAGAAATAGCGCCAATTTCGTAGGCCTTGTTTAGTTCTTCTAAATCGGCTGAAAATTCGGTTAATCCCAGTTGCCGAAATGCTGTTGCTGTGGCCTCTTTGCGCAAATTGACAAAGATGTCGCCAAAATCAAATAGGATGTTCTTGATCATGGTAATAAATAGTTAAGGTATCCGTATCAATTTTTTCTTCCGAAAAGGGAACTGCTTTAAAATGAGGTGCTCGAATTCCTTCGACGAATTGAATTCCACCTGTAAACACTCGCGCTTCGTCCCAATAATTTTTGTCTATAAAGGTTTGCAAGGTTTGACGGCCGCCTTCTATAATAACCGATTGAATGTTTTTATGGTATAAAACTTCGGCGATTTGTGTGGCTACATTTTGTGAAAAATCAAGTTCATTTTGGCTGATTACCAGGGTCTCAGCTTCTGTATTAAAAATAGCACTTGTTTTTGGAATTCGTGCATGTTGGTCCAAGATCACACGAATCGGATTTCTGCCGATCCATTCCCGAACATTCAATTGCGGATTATCATCCACTACAGTTTGCGTGCCCACCAAAATCGCTTGTTCTTCGCTGCGCCATTTGTGCACCAATTGCCGGGATAGGGGACTGCTGATCCATACCGGTTTGCGTTCATCTTTTGTGAGTGGCGCGATAAATCCGTCGGCCGATTGGGCCCACTTTAAAATAATGTATGGCCGTTTTTTTTGATGAAAGGTAAAAAATCGGCGATTCAGTTGGGCACATTCAGCAGCTAATACACCAACAACTACCTCTTTTCCTGCGGCTTGCAAACGCGCAATTCCGGCGCCATTTACCTTCGCATTGTGGTCTAGGCTGCCAATAACTACCCTTGGAATTTGTTGGTCAATAAGCAAATCACAACAGGGCGGCGTTTTGCCAAAATGACTGCAGGGTTCTAGGTTTACATATAATGTAGCCTCAGAAAGTAAGGCTTTGTTTAGTACAGAATTGATGGCATTCACTTCGGCATGGGCTTGGCCAGCTTTGTGGTGCCAACCTTCTCCAATTATATAATTGTTATGTACAATTACACTGCCCACCAAGGGATTTGGGTAGGTGGTTCCTAGGTCTTTTTTGGCCAATTCCAAGCAGCGGGTCATGTATTTTTCGTGTGTATTCACGAGGTAAAAATAAGTATAATCTGCCTGGAACAGCGGCGAAGTTTATAAAAAAAATTGAGCAGGAGTTTTCGTTGGCTTTACCTGTTTTGGGTAGAATTTGTACTAAATTTGTAGCCGATTATGAGCGAAAATAAACAAGCTTCCTATACGATTCGTCCCATTGAAATCGCTGACAATGCAGCAGTTGCTGCCCTAATTCGGTTGGTTTTAGTAGAACACAACGTACCCAAAATAGGTACCGCCTATGCCGATCCTCAACTCGATTATATGCAACAAACCTATGCTACTTCGCGTGCCCATTATTTTGTAGTGGAACAAAATGGAACAGTTGTAGGTGGCGCAGGCATTCAGCAATTGGAAAATGAGGCCGAAACCATCTGTGAATTACAAAAAATGTATTTCTTGTCCGAAGCCCGAGGTAAAGGTATAGGTAGCGCCATGATGAAATTTTGTTTGGATTTTGCTCAAGCTAATGGCTTCGAATATTGTTACATAGAAACCATGCCCTACATGCAAGCGGCGCAAAAACTGTATGCCAAATTTGGTTTTGATTATATTGATGTCCCGATGGGAAATACGGGTCATACCTCATGTCCGGTTTGGATGCTAAAAAAATTATAATGCAACTCAACACCTATAAAACACAATTTATTTCCAGTTTACTACCAGTGGTGGGCGAAGTCGAAGCGCAGTCCTTTTTTTATTTGGTAGTCGAAAAGCTGCATCAGCTGCGAAGAATTGACCTGGCATTAGATCCTGATTATAAAATTTCGGAAGCTCAATTTCAGCAGTGGGAGTCCATTCGCTTGCGTTTACAAAATCAAGAACCCATACAATATATATTGGGAAGCACTTCTTTTTACGGATTACCCTTTGCTGTAAATCCGGCGGTACTTATTCCCCGTCCAGAAACCGAAGAATTAGTGGAATGGATATTGAAAAGTTTCAAGTTTAAAGTTTCAAGTTTCAGAGATTCCTTAAACCAAGCCCACCACCTACCACCTACCACCTACTTTCCTAAATTTCTAGATATAGGTACCGGCAGCGGCTGCATTGCAATTGCCTTGGCCAAAAACCTGCCCGAGGCGCAAGTTTCTGCCTTGGATGTGTCAGATAAAGCCTTAGAAATTGCCCGATTGAATGCCCAACGAAATGCCGTGCAGATTCATTTTATTTGCCAAAACATACTAGAAACAACTCGCTTAGATCACCAATTTGACGTAATTGTGTCGAATCCGCCCTATGTTCGGGAATTAGAAAAACACGAAATTCAAGCCAATGTGTTGGAGCACGAACCGCATTTGGCCTTGTTTGTAGCCGATGACGATGCCTTGTTGTTTTATAGAAAAATAGGGGAGTTGGCTTTTGATTTCTTAACACCCAAAGGCAATTTGTTTGTAGAAATTAATCAGTATTTGGGCGAAGATACCCTGCAGTTATTTCGCTCTATTGGCTTTACAAACCTAGAACTCAAAAAAGACTTGTACGGAAACGACCGCATGATTCGTGCTAGCCGTTAACTATTCGTAGCGCAAGGCTTCAATCGGGTCGAGCTGTGCAGCTTTCATGGCGGGATAGGAGCCCGAAATTACCGCTACAATAAAGGTGGTTATTACCGCTGCCGTAATTGCCGACCACGGAATCACAAAAGCAAAGGTGAGGAGCGAGGCAATGCCATAGCCGGCAGAAATTCCGATGATAATTCCTAAGAATCCGCCCAACTGTCCAATCACAATGGTTTCAATAAAAAATTGGGTAGCAATCGTGCTTTTCTTGGCACCCAAGGCTTTGCGCACGCCAATTTCTCGGGTGCGTTCGGTAACCGAAACCAGCATGATATTCATGAGTGCAATCGAGGAACCAAAAATGGTGATGATCCCAATTACCCAGGCCGAAATACCCAAATACTGCGTAATACTTAGAATTTTATTGATTAAATCGTCGCTGCGTGAAACCCCAAAGTTGTCGTCTTGAATTGGGTTGAGCTTGCGAATGCGGCGCATCACACTGTTGGCGTGATCTAAGGCCGCATTCATCATGTCTTTTTTGGTCACCATCACGCTCAAGGTGTAGTTGATGTTGGGCGCCGTAAACAAGGAACGCGCCACTTGAATCGGAAGAAATACTCGCAAATCTTGGCTGTTGCCAAAGGTGGATCCCTTTTCTTTGAGTACGCCAATTACCTTAAATTTGGCGCCGCGTATGGAAATGGTTTTTCCTATCGGATTGACATCTTTGAGTAGATCTTTCAAAAAATCAGAGCCAACCAGGCAGGTTGCTGTGTTGTTTTTGATGTCAAAAGAAGTAAAATTATGTCCAGCAGTTGTTTCCAGTCCTGAATTCACCAAATAGTTTTCGTCTACGCCCAAGACCGAGATTTCGGGATCGGTTTTTTTGGATTCGAATTTCACTTCGGCATTGGATACTGCAGAAAAGGATAAAGAAGTTTGGGTGAGCGGAAACTGGTATTTTTCTTTAAATCCTACTGCTTCGGGGTAGGAAATGATCGGGTTGATGATTTCGCGTTCTCCACCGCGTTGGCGCTGACTTTCAAATGGATATTGATTGATGTTGAAGGTATTAGCGCCCATCGAGGCAAAATCACTCGATACCGTATTTTCTAAGGCAGCCACCACGGTAAGTATACAAACCAAGGCGGTGATTCCAATGGCTATAATAAGCACCGTGAGTATGGTGCGCAGCAATTGGGTTTTAATAGAGCCTAAGGCAATGCGGATGTTTTCGCGGAGTAATTTGAACATGGGTAAAATTTGGCACGAATTTACACTAATTGAAACAAGTTTGCGGGATTAGCGTGTGTAATTAGTATAAAAATAAGATATTTGCAGCTCAGATTAATTTCCCATAAATCCCGCTAGTATGGCAGCCAAACCAAGTGTTCCAAAAGGCACCCGCGATTTTTCACCCCTCGAAGTACACAAACGCCGGTACATCATGCAGGTGATTCAACGCCATTTTGAACAATTTGGTTTTCAACCCATCGAAACGCCTTCGTTTGAAAATTCGGAGACCTTGCTCGGCAAATATGGAGAAGAAGGCGACCGCTTGATTTTTAAAATCCTCAACTCCGGTGATTTTTTAGACAAAATTTCTCCCGATGAATTGGCTGGCAGCACCGCCAAACAACTGAGTACTAAAATCTCCGAAAAAGCCCTGCGTTACGACCTAACGGTGCCCTTTGCCCGCTATGTGGTGCAACACCAAAACGAGTTGGAATTCCCGTTCAAGCGCTACCAAATACAACCGGTTTGGCGTGCCGATCGTCCGCAAAAAGGACGTTACCGCGAGTTTTACCAATGTGATGCCGATGTGGTGGGTTCGCAATCGCTGTGGCAAGAAGTTGAGTTTATCCAATTGTATGATGCAGTATTTACTGCCTTGGGATTAGTTGGAACCACCATAAAAATCAACAACCGAAAAATATTATCGGGACTTGCACAGGTAATTGGTGCGGCTGATAAACTCATAGATTTTACCGTTGCCTTAGACAAATTAGACAAAATAGGTGAGGCAGGTGTGCAACAAGAAATGTTGCACAAAGGCCTAAGCCAAACGGCTATAGACAAGGTGTCTCCTTTGTTTCATTTTACAGGAACTTGGGCCGAAAAATTAGCCCAACTCAAACTGCTTTTGACCGATTCGGCCGAAGGATTACAAGGCATAACAGAGTTAGAAACCATTGGCAACGCGATACATTCCTTAGGCTTGCAAACGGCGCAATTGGAACTCGATGTAACCTTAGCCCGTGGCTTAAATTACTATACCGGCGCTATTTTTGAAGTCGCTGCTCCCAAACAAGTGGCCATGGGCTCTATAGGCGGGGGAGGACGATACGATGATTTAACTGGAATTTTTGGCTTGAACAACGTGAGTGGAGTAGGAATTTCTTTTGGTTTAGATCGCATTTATTTGGTGCTCGACGAATTGAATTTATTTCCCGAATCGCTGGCAGCGAGCTGTATCGCATTGTTTGTGAATTATGGCCAAACCGAAGCAATTTATGCATTGCAAGCCATCAAACAATTGCGCGCCAACGGAGTAGCTGTAGAATTATATCCCGATGCGGTAAAGATGGGCAAGCAATTTGCCCACGCCGACAAACGACAAATTCCTTTTGTGGTCATTGCCGGATCAGACGAAATGCAAAATAATAGCTTTGCGCTCAAAAACTTGGCGGCTGGCACGCAAGAAATTCTATCGTTAGCCCAATTGATTGACGCCTTGACCAACTAAAATTGACCGTTATCTTGTAAAAAAAAGCTTCCTTATTCGGGACGCTTTTTTCGTTGGTTTGGGGGGTGTTGTACTTAGGGGCTCAATATTTTTTTGCTGCT
>CAMBOW010000030.1 GCA_945869365.1 Flavobacterium psychrophilum
CGAGGCGCCGCTGTTGTAAAACGAAATGTCGGCACCCAAAAAGTCGATTTCTTCATTGAAGTCAACTTTTGAAATCTGCTCGGTTCCGTTGCCAATCATACTCGAAGTTAAATTGGATACACCTTTTTTTGCACCTTCTACATAAGGCAGGTTGTCCAAAGTGAGCGTATAAGAAACGCGCGGTAATTTGTGGTTTTCTACCACCAATATTTGAAGCCCATTAGGCAAAGTATAGGATTGGGGTTTGCCAATATTGATACTTGGAGCGGGTCCCGGTTTGGGTTGAGTCCTGTTTTGTGCAGTCATATAAAGTGAGATAAACAAGCAAGTGGAAAGGAATAGTATTTTTTTCATGGCGCTTTAGTTTTTCGGTTTTTCTTGGGTTGGAAGGTATTCTAAAAGCAAGCGTTGGTTGTTGCCCAAGTATTTTTTGGCTACCGCTTGAATTTCTTCGCGGGTTACCGAACGGTAGGTGTCAATGTCGGTATTGATGAGGTTTACATCACCATATAACAGATAATAAGAAGCCAAGCTTTCGGCAATTCCTTCTACTGATGCATTGTTGTTTACATATTGGTTTTCAATTTTATTTTTGAGTTTGTCTAATTCTTTGGTCGAAATCAACTCGTTTTGTAACAGAGCAATCTCGGCGTCAAATTCAGTTTGTAAGTCTTTGATGGTAAATGGGGCCAATGGTAAACCATAAACTACATACATGCCGTGATCTTCTTGGCTAAAGCTGAATGCGCCAATTTGCAAGGCCATTTTTTTCTCGTCGACCAATTTTTTGTACAAGCGCGAACTTTTTCCGTCGCTCAACAAACCCGAAATCATTTCTAAAACACGCGCTTCTCTGGTTTTCATTGAAGGAGTGCGGTAGGCGGTGAGCAACATCGGAATTTGGATATTCGAATCTTCGTATTGGGCATGAATGGTTTGGGTAATGGATTCCTCGGGAAACTGGGTTTTGGTAAGCTCAGCTCCTCTGGGGATTTGCGCATAATATTTTTTTATCCACTCGATGGCTTGGTCTTTTTCAAAATTTCCGGCCACGACCAAAACTGCGTTGTTGGGCACATAGAATTTTTTGTTGAACGCCTGAAATTCTTGGAGTGTGGCAGCATCCAAATGCTCCATTGACCCAATGGTTTCCCAACGATACGGGTGGTTGGTAAACAAGTTTTTCTTCACCTCTCGGATCACGCAACCGTAGGGTTGGTTGTCCATGCGCAAGCGTTTTTCTTCTTTCACCACTTCGTTTTGGGTATCCACACCCACCTGATTAA
This sequence comes from Flavobacterium psychrophilum, assembly GCA_945869365.1. Taxonomy (GTDB): domain Bacteria; phylum Bacteroidota; class Bacteroidia; order Flavobacteriales; family Flavobacteriaceae; genus Flavobacterium; species Flavobacterium psychrophilum_J. The sequence goes on from CAMBOW010000030.1 coordinate 1,287, forward strand.
TCACAGGATGCAGCATACGTTCGGATTCCATCCACAAGCCCAATTCCAAGCTGTTTGACGGAAACACTTCGTAATAATAGGTACGGTCATCGGAGGTGTTGGCGTTATTCACACCGCCATTGCCAGTTACGATTTTCATCCATTCGCCGCGGCCAATGTTTTGCGTTCCTTCAAACAATAAATGTTCAAAAAAGTGAGCAAAGCCGGTGCGATCGGGCATTTCATCTTTGGCACCCACATGGTACATCACCGAGCTAATTACAACCGGTGCCGATTTGTCTTGGTGTAAAATCACATGTAAGCCGTTGTCAAGGGTGAACTCTTCAAAGACTACTTTTTGTGCCGTAGCGGCAGTTCCCACTAGTAGTGATGCGCTTAACGTCATAAGGTATTTTTTCATAAATATTACTAATAAGTTGCGGTTGATTTCATAAAAAGCAGCTAAAGAAAAGTGCTCTTAGTGCATCAAAAGTAAGTATTTTTACGGCATTTATTACAGCAAAATTTTCAAATTCTTAGACAAAATAACGGATGATTTGCCCACAAGAAACTTTTTTTGAGCAAGAGTTGTTTGATTGATATTAAGTTGTATATTTGCGTCCATTTTATAATTAACTAAACATCATTGTTATGTACGCAATCGTAGAGATAGCAGGGCAACAATTCAAAGTAAGCAAAGACTTAAAGGTTTATGTTCACCGTTTGGCTAATGAAGAAGGTTCAAAAGTTTCTTTTGACAAAGTTCTTTTATTAGACAATAACGGAAACATTACTTTAGGCGCCCCAGCTATAGAAGGTGCTTCAGTAGAAGCCAAAGTGTTACAACACTTAAAAGGAGACAAAGTAATCGTTTTCAAAAAGAAAAGAAGAAAAGGATTCAAAAAGAGAAACGGGCACAGACAGTACCTTACTCAAATTGTAATTGAAGGTATTTCTGCCTCAGGAGCTAAAAAAGCTGCTCCAAAAAAAGCAGTAGTTGAAGCAGTTGCAGAAGAAGTAGAAGCGCCAAAAGTAAAAAAAGCGCCAAAAGCTAAAAAAGAAGATACACAAGAATAATAACAATATAAAACGAATACGTCATGGCTCACAAGAAAGGTGTCGGTAGTTCCAAGAATGGTAGAGAATCAGAATCGAAACGTTTAGGCGTAAAGATTTTTGGTGGACAAGCTGCTATTGCAGGGAACATCATCGTAAGACAAAGAGGTTCTAAACACAATCCAGGCGAAAATGTGTACATCAGTAAAGATCACACATTACACGCTAAAGTAGACGGAGTTGTGAAGTTCCAAAAGAAAAAAGACAACAAATCCTATGTTTCTATCGAAGCTTTCGAAGCATAAGAAGTAGTACCATTTTCAAAAAAGCCCATTCGGATTCGAATGGGCTTTTTTTGTTCCAAACATTTGGGAGTTCGTTGGTGGTGCTTAGTTCACTAGAAACCGGGCAATTTATTTAGGGTAATTTTTTAAATACAACTCATGTTGTTTAAAAAAAAAGTAAAAAAACTACAAATTACTTGGCTGTTTAATTTTATTAGTTACTTTTACGTAAACTTAATGTTAATTTAATGTTACCAAATTGAATTATAAGTTAAGTAATTATTAACAAGTAAAAAATTGAATTATGAAAAACACAAACAACAACAAAAGAAAATCAATTTTAAGTAACGTTCTTTTTATTGCAATATTAATGATTGCTTTAGTTTTTAGTCAAAATATGTCGTCAAAAACAGTCAAGTCTTTAGAATTTAAACACATTACAGACACGGTTAAAACCAAAAAAGCAAATTTACAGGGAGCAGAAGCAAAAAAAGTTAACGTAGAATTAAGTGAACTTCAAAAAATTGCTCAATACCCTGGAGGTTTAGAAAAGTTTTATGCCAAAATCAATGCGAAGTTTAGCAATTCAGAAATGGATTACGAAGGATTTGCTAAAATCAATGTCTCATTTGTAATTGAAAAAGACGGCAGCATGAGTGCAATTACAGTAAATGACCAAGCCATGAGCAACAACATGAAAAAAAGCATTGAACGCATGCTTAAATCAATTAAAACAAAATGGATTCCGGCGATTATTAAAGACCAACCGGTGAGAACTGAGTATCAACTTGCTTTGGTGTTTAATGATTAATTATCATTTAACTTATATAATCAAAAACCCTTAAAATCTAAGGGTTTTATCATGCTTGCTGGTCTGCTTAGCTTTTATTAAAATTGAATTGAGAATCACCGCCACTTATTTTAGCAACTAGCTAAAATGAATTCCGAAGCGTCGTGATTCAAACATTGGTCCCGAAACTTAGGGATTATATAATTCGTGCATTCGTAGCAAAAAACAAAAAACCCTTACAGCGATGTAAGGGTTTTATCTTAATACTAAATTCGTAACTAGTATCTGTAGTACTCTGGCTTAAATGGCCCTTTAACGGCTACGCCAATGTAGGCGGCTTGATCGTCACGTAAAGTTTCTAATTCAACACCTAGTTTTTCTAAATGTAAGAATGCTACTTTTTCATCTAAATGCTTAGGTAACATATACACTTCATTTTTGTAGGCGGCGATGTTTGTCCATAATTCAATTTGAGCTAAGGTTTGGTTTGTAAATGAGTTACTCATTACAAAGCTAGGGTGTCCGGTGGCACAACCCAAATTCACCAAACGACCTTCGGCCAAGATAAGAATATCTTTTCCAGCAATAGTATATTTGTCAACTTGTGGTTTAATTTCAATTTTTGATGCACCGTGGTTTTTGTTTAACCAAGCCATGTCAATTTCGTTATCGAAATGACCAATGTTACAAACGATAGTTTTGTCTTTCATTTGTTCGAAATGAGAACCCAAAACGATGTCTTTATTTCCAGTTGTTGTGATGATGATATCAGCATTTCCAACAACAGTGTTTAATTTCTTCACTTCAAATCCGTCCATTGCGGCTTGCAAAGCACAAATTGGATCAATTTCAGTAACAGTTACAATAGAACCCGCTCCTCTAAAAGAGGCTGCAGTTCCTTTACCCACGTCGCCGTATCCACATACTACTACGCGTTTTCCGGCCAACATAAGGTCAGTAGCTCTTCGAATGGCATCAACCGCCGATTCTTTACAGCCGTATTTGTTGTCAAATTTAGATTTAGTCACCGAGTCATTTACGTTGATTGCCGGCATAAACAAGGTGCCATTTTTCATGCGCTCGTACAAACGGTGAACGCCTGTAGTCGTTTCTTCTGACAATCCTTTTATTCCGTCAATCAATTCTGGGTAACGGTCAAAAACCATATTGGTCAAATCACCTCCGTCGTCCAAGATCATATTCAAGGGTTTGCGGTCTTCGCCAAAGAATAAAGTTTGCTCAATACACCAGTCAAAATCTTCTTCGTTTAGTCCTTTCCAGGCATACACCTGAATACCTGCTGCGGCAATGGCAGCTGCGGCTTGGTCTTGGGTTGAGAAAATATTACAAGAGCTCCAAGTAACTTCAGCGCCCAAGGCTATTAAGGTTTCAATTAATACCGCCGTTTGAATGGTCATGTGCAAACAGCCAGCAATACGAGCTCCTTTTAAGGGTTGTTCATTTTTGTATTCGCTGCGCAAAGCCATTAATCCTGGCATTTCAGCTTCAGCCAATTCAATTTCTTTTCTTCCCCAAGCTGCCAAGGAAATGTCTTTTACTTTGTAGGCCACATAACGCATAGTTGTCGTACTCATTTATAGTATATTTGTATTTGAAAATTTTGGGCAAATTTAGACAATAACTTAGGATTTAAAAAATATTTAAACTGATTTATGAGTTGTTTACCCCCGTAATCGGTTAATTTTCAACAAAATATTTTAAAATTGTTACGGCAGCCGCTAATTCTATTTGACGAAAACGTTTTTGAAAATCCCCCGCTTTAGTTATGCCTTTGTATTTGCATTCATATCCCAACGCACACACCCAACTATTGGTTTGGTCAATTGACGAGCCCAAATCGGTTTTGTCTGCCAATGTTGAGCTCACTGCACTTAGCCAACAACGGCTACATTCGATGAAATCCGACTTACACCAACGCGCTTTTTTGAGCGTGCGCCAATTGCTTTTACACTTGGGCTACACCGATGCCGATTTGTATTATGACGCGACCGGCAAACCGCATTTGCACGACCGAAAATTCATCTCCATTTCGCATTCGCACCAATTGGCAGTTGTAATCGTGAGCAATCAAGCGGTGGGCGTTGATGTAGAATTAGTCCGTGATAAAGTGGCGAAAATTGGGCCTAAATTTTGTGCAACAGAATTGCAGTTTTTAGCTCCCGATTTAACAACCGAGACCGAACGCCTTACGGTAATTTGGGGCGCCAAAGAAGCGGTATTCAAAGAAGTCAATCGCGAAGGGATTAGTTTTAAAAATCATATTTTTGTGGCACCATTTGATTTAAATACGCAAGAAACTACTGCCACACTAGTCCTTGATTCAAAGCCGAGACAATTCGCAGTACAGTATCAACTCCTTGCCAACTATGCGTTGGTCTACACATTTGAAACCACCTGATGCACCAACTCTACGCCCAACTTTGTCTGAACAAAGCCAACGGAATTAAACAGTTGGCCATATTACTAGATCCCGAAAAAATAAATTGGGATACCTGGACTACAACAGTGCAAGCCATTCTACATTCGCCAGCAAAACTTGTTTTGGTTGGTGGAAGCAACCACGGTACCTTGGCAGTAGATCAGTTGGTACAAGCGTTAAAAAAAGCAATCGACTTGCCTGTGGTTTTATTCCCGGGACATGCCTCTCAAGTTTCTGCTCATGCCGATGCCATTTTGTATTTGAGTTTGCTCTCGGGCCGCAATCCCGATTATTTAATTCAACAACAAGTTGATGCAGTACCTGCCCTGATGCAACTGGATCTCGAGGTGATTTCTACGGGCTATTTGCTCATCGAAAGCGGACATGAAACGAGTGTGGAGCGCATTAGTCAAACCAAACCAATAGCTCGAAACCAAGTTGATTTGGCTGTGCATACTGCCAAGGCAGGTGAATATTTAGGGTCCAAACTCGTCTATTTGGAAGCCGGAAGTGGCGCTCAATTTCCCGTGCCAATCGACATGATACAAGCTGTGTCAAAGGCAATCGCGGTGCCGCTCATTGTGGGCGGAGGACTTCGTTCGCAGCGAGAAATTCAAGCGGCCTTTGATGCCGGAGCCGACATTGTGGTAATAGGAACTGCTTTTGAAGAAGATCCTCAATTCTTTGCTTCATGGTAGAATTTTTATTTGCCCAATATGCCAAGTACCCAACCTATGAAATTGCCTTGGAACTTACTGCCATTTTCTTTGGGTTGTGGAGCGTATGGGCCGCCAAAAAAAACACCATTGCCGTTTTTCCTACAGGCATAATCAATACCGCCATTTATGTGTATTTGTTGTGGAAATGGCACCTCCTGGGCGATATGCTCATCAATGCCTATTATGTAGTGATGAGTGTTTACGGTTGGATCCTTTGGACCCGAAAAGATGCCCAACAAAACGAATTACCCATCACGCGCATGCAGCCAAAGGAATACGTGTATTCGGGCTTGCTTTTTGTCGCTGCAGTTGTATTTGTGGTGTTGGTGTATTTATTTTTCGGAAAATTTACCCATTGGACATCCTATGTGGATACGCTTGTAACCGGCATCTTTTTTGTAGGAATGTGGCTCATGGCCCGGCGAAAAATAGAAAATTGGCTCTTTTGGATTGCAGGTGATCTGATTTCCATTCCCTTATATTTTGCAAAAGGTTATACCTTTACCAGCATCCAATACCTAATTTTTACTATCATTGCCCTCTACGGTTATCTCGCATGGAAGAACAACTTAAACAACAGCCCACGAGCCTCATCAAAATAGCGCTTTACGGCCCAGAAAGTACCGGAAAAACTACCTTGGCTCAACAATTGGCGGCACATTTTGGCACCACTTGGGTAGCCGAATATGCCCGTGAATATTTGCAAAACAAATGGGACACTACCCAAGAAATTTGTGCCCCCGAAGATTTACTTCCTATTGCTATGGGTCAAGTTGCCCTTGAAAATGAGGCTTTGCAAACCGCAACCGATTTTGTTTTTTGCGACACTACCCTGTTGGTTACTAAAGTCTATTCAGAAATATACTACCAATTTTGTGATCCGATTCTAGACAAAGCGGCCCGGAAACACAAATACGATTTATTTTTTCTCACCGATATTGATGTGCCCTGGGAAGCTGATGATTTGCGGGACAAACCGAACGAAAGAGAAGATGCATTAGTCCAATTTGAAGCGGCTTTGCTAGCCAATCAAAAGCCTTACCTTCGTCTATCGGGAAATAAAGAGGAGCGCTTAAGCAAGGCAATACACTATTGTACCGAGTACCAAAAGGCAAAAGCGCTGGGGTTTACGGCTCACAATTTTGTTCAGCTGATCTACCACGGACTCAATCTTGATGTAATTAGCTCCCACATCGAATTTATCAAGCAGGGTTCAAAAACGGTACAGATTGATCGTCCTGCTCGAATTGGCGATGGAATTTTGCATTTTGAAGCCGAGCAAATGAAACATTTGGCCATCTACTTCGATGGGCATAAAGATGCGCACAAGCTCCAGAAATTTGTGCCGGCCTCGGGAGCAGCCAGCCGAATGTTTAAATTCTTAAATTTATTTCTTGCAAATTTTCAGCCTGAAAATGAATCCATCAATGCCTATATTAATCGTTCTGGCAACAACGAATTGGCAGTATTTTTGGCAGGAATAGAAAAATTCCCTTTTTTCAAAAATATTCAAGACCAACTTCAGCGGGATTTTGCTGATTATAGCAGCTGGAATCAAGACCAAAAAAATTACCAACTGATTGTGTGTTTATTGCATCCAGATCAACTAGATTTAGCAAACAAACCCAAAGGTGTTTTAGATTTTCACACCTATCCAACTCATTTGGCCACCCCCATAGAAGAGCACCTTAAGGAATGTGCCGCTTATGCCTCTGCCAATGGAGTTTCTCATTTGCACTTCACCTTTTCTCAGGCCCATGAAGCGCTATTTAAAACTATTGTACAGCAAGTAAAGCCTGGCATTGAAAAGGCTGCGCAAACGCAAATACAGGTGAATTATTCCTATCAGTTTGCCCACACCGATACCCTAGCTATCAACGAAAACTTCGAGCCGTTTCGCGATGATAACAAATCACTCCTCATACGGCCGGCAGGTCACGGAGCGTTGCTTCACAACCTGAGTCAATTGGATGCCGATTTGGTATTTGTGAAAAACATAGACAACGTGATTCAAAATCGATTAGAAGAGATCGCGCTCTACAAAAAGGCCTTGGCGGGTTATTTGTTGCAATTGCAAGAAAAAATCTTTCTGATCTTGCAGCAAATAGATTCCCAAACTATATCTGAATTTGAGATTAGCGGAGTAGTCAATTGGATGCAATCTACCTTGAACTGTGCCATAAATGATGATTTTTACAAATTTACTACCGAAAACAAATGGGGGTATATAAAAGATAAACTCAACCGCCCAATTCGGGTGTGTGGAATGGTGAAAAACGAAGGAGAACCAGGAGGTGGACCGTTTTGGGTGCGCAATTCTAAAGGCAATTTGTCGCTGCAAATTATAGAATCATCTCAGGTTAACACCGCTAATACCCAGCAGCTACAGCTCCTGCAACACGCTACACATTTTAATCCGGTTGACCTGGTTTGCGGATTAAAAAATTACCGCGGCCAAAAATTTGATTTGCCTTCTTTTGTCGATCCAAACACTGGCTTTGTGGTAGATAAAAATAAAAATGGTGTTCACTTTAAAGCTTATGAATTACCGGGTTTATGGAACGGATCCATGGCACGTTGGCTCACTGTTTTTGTCGAAGTTCCCTTATTTACGTTTAACCCCGTAAAAACGGTTAACGATTTACTTAAATCGGCACACCAATCTCATTAATGGATCTTGTTCATCTCCAAAAAGAAGTGCAGTACAAAGCCATTCGAAGTGCTGGGCCTGGCGGGCAACATGTAAATAAAGTGTCGTCTAAAATTGTCTTGACGTTTGATGTTGCTTCCTCGCAGGCCATTACTCCAGATGAAAAGCAACGACTGATAGAGAAGTGGGAATCTCGCCTTAGCAAAGAGCTTCAGCTGCAACTCACTTGTGACGAAAGCCGAAGCCAGATTCAAAATAAAACGCGCGTTTGGAAACGATTTTTAATGTTGTTGGAGTCTGCATTGGCGGTTCCCAAATCGAGAAAAGAAACCAAAATACCCAAATCGGCGATTCGCAAACGTCTCCAAGACAAGCAATCTTGGTCGGCTCTAAAAAAAATGCGGCGCAAACCCGACTTGTAGATTTTTTAAGTATATTTGTCCCGTCTCAAAGGGGTGCTCCAACTAACGAGCTGAGATTATACCCAACGAACCTGGAACAGGTAATGCTGTTTAGGGAAAAGACAAGACAAAAGCGCAAGTTTGTCCTGTCGAGCGTATCAATTAATTGTAACCAAGAATAACAGCCCCTTTTATTCGTAATGTATGTACGAATGAAAAATTCCATTTCTTTTTCTTTAAAAAAACCCTACCACCTACCACCTACCACCGGCACACCTATAGTGGTTGTTTTGTTTTTATTTCTTGCCTCAACCACTTTTGCTCAAAGCCAAGACAGCACTAAGGTTAATACCTTAAACGAGGTATTGGTTTCGGCGGTACGGGCTACCGAAAATACCCCCGTAAGTTTCAGCAATTTGAGTAAAAAGGAATTAGCCACCCGCAATTTAGGCCAAGATATTCCTTTGCTGCTCAATTTTTTGCCCTCGGTGGTTTCCACCTCAGATGCCGGAAACGGTATTGGCTATACCGGAATTCGGGTGCGCGGAAGTGACGCTACCCGGGTGAATGTTACCCTAAACGGAATTCCGTATAACGATGCCGAGAGCCACAGCACCTACTGGGTAAATTTGCCCGATTTTGCCTCCTCGGTGGCCAGTGTGCAATTGCAACGGGGTGTTGGAACATCGACCAATGGTGCGGGCGCATTTGGCGCGAGTTTGAACGTGCTCACTGATTCCTATGCTGAGAAAAGTTATGCGCAAATTGACAATTCGGTGGGGAGTTTTAATACCCGCAAGCATACGGTAAAATTTAGCACGGGCTTGCTCAATGATCAATTTGAATTGGCGGGTCGATTGTCAAACATCGAAACGGACGGCTACATTGACCGGGCAACTTCGCGCCTAAAATCCTATTTCTTGCAAGGCAGCTTGGTGGGAAAAACCAGTTTGTTTAAAGTGCTGTTGTTTGGCGGCACCGAGAAAACATATCAATCCTGGTATGGCGTGGATGCTCTAATGCTGCAAAATAACCGCACCTTCAATTATGCGGGCATGTATACCGATGCCAATGGCGAAACCCGTTTTTACGACAACCAAACTGACAATTACCAACAAGATCATGTGCAGTTGCATTACACCAAAACCTTTTCTGAATTGTGGAGCAGCACCCTGGCTTTGCATTACACCAAAGGCAAAGGCTATTATGAAAACTTTAATGATGAAGCCGATTTAGCGGCCTTTAATTTGGTGTCTGCTGGTACAGAATCCATTTCTGATGTCATTGATCAAAAATGGTTGGATAATGATTTTTACGGCACTACTTTTTCCCTTAAACGAAAAGGAACAGTTGCCGAATGGCTAGTTGGCGGCGGTTGGAACACCTATTTGGGCAATCATTTTGGAAAAGTGATTTGGACACGAGTGGCCACCAGCAGCGAATTGGGCGATCATTACTACGACAATTTGGCCACCAAAAAAGACGGAAATATTTTTGTAAAAGGCCAATTTCAGCTCAGTCAAAACTGGAGTGCCTATGGTGACTTGCAATTTCGCCGAGTGAATTACGAGGCCGATGGTATTTTGGCAACCGGCATTTCAGACACCTTTGCTTTCTTGAACCCCAAGGCTGGACTTACCTATGCTTGGAACAAGGAAAATCAGTTGTATTTTTCCTATGCCAAAGCCCAACGTGAGCCCAACCGTACCGATTATGAAAATGGCAATCCGAGACCCGAAAAATTAGACGATTTTGAATTGGGTTGGCGCAAAAAATCGGCCAAAGGAAGCTGGGCCATCAACGGCTACTACATGGGATACCAGGATCAATTGGTTTTAACCGGCGAGCTTGATGAGGTAGGCAATCCGATTCGGGCCAATATCGGAAAGAGTTATCGGTTGGGACTAGAACTTGACGTGCGTTTTCTGCTATCAACACAATGGGAATTGCAAGCGAATGCTACGCACAGTAAAAATTTGATACGTGATAGCCAAGCTTGGACAGGCAAAACCATTGCCTTTTCGCCCGCCAGTATTGCCAGTGCCCAACTGAGTTATTTGCCTACAAAAACCCTAAAAGTGAGTTGGTTGCAAAAATACGTGAGTGCGCAATTCTTGAATAACGAAGAAACAGTGGGCTCACAACTTCCTGATTATTGGGTAAATGATTTGAATTTTAGCTACGAAATAAAACCCAAAACCGTCTGCAGAAGCATTGTGATCTCTGGTTTGGTTGCCAATGTGTTGAATAAAAAATACAGTTCCAACGGCGCCGATTATGGCGGAGGCTATGTGTATTATTACCCGCAAGCGGGCACGCACGGTTTAGTAGGAGTGAGTATTTTGTTTTAGTTATAAATGCGAATTAAATCGCCCAAAACTTCTATGCGATAGGGCTTCATCGGGTAGGATGCATTGCCCAGTCCGGTGAAAATGCTGTACTCAAAATTGTCGCAACTGCATTTGGCGTTCAGTCCATTAAGGGTCATTCGCGAGCAAGTTACCGGTGTTTGGTTGGGGCAACTCAACTCCCAAGCGCGGTAGTCGTTATCGGATATTTTCATGGCAATAATGCCTGTTATTCCAGCAGTAGCTTCGCGAATTATGATGGGATTTATAGGGCTATTTAACCCGCTGTATAACGGTAAATTTTTGTTTATGGTAATGGCAAAACTATAATTTGGCAAATACGGATTGTTGTAGCCTTGTATCCCGTCAGAGCAGGAACAAAGCAACCCGATAAAAAAGCAAAGGAGCCAATTTTTCATCTAAAAATAAGTGCTAGGTTTTGATTGCAAACAAATTTAATTTATTTAACTTTGACTTCGCTAGAATGAGACGAATAAAATAACCGTTTACATAAAATACAATCTTTGAAAAAAGAAATCCCGTCGTGATGGGATTTTTTCTATTTATATAACCAATGAAATTATGAGTACAGTATCGTATTATACCGCAGAAGGATTAAAAAAATTGAAGGAAGAATTAGATCATTTAAAAAGCGTGATGCGTCCCAAAGCGTCTCAAGATATAGCCGATGCGCGGGATAAAGGTGACTTGTCAGAAAACGCCGAGTACGATGCGGCCAAAGAAGCACAAGGCTTATTAGAGATGCGCATTTCAAAATTAGAAGATGTCTATGCGAATGCCCGGCTTATTGACGAATCTCAACTTGATGTGTCTAAAGCGTTAGTGCTTTCTAACGTAAAAATCAAAAACCAAGCCAACGGCATGGAAATGAAATACACCTTGGTGGCCGAAAGTGAAGCCGATTTAAAGACCGGAAAAATCTCTGTAACTTCTCCAATCGGGAAGGGATTGTTGGGCAAATCGGTGGGAGAAATTGCCGAAATTACCGTGCCCAATGGCGTGTTGAAATTTGAAGTAATAGAAATTTCGCGCGACTAAGATGGCCAGTATTTTTACCAAAATTGTAGCCGGAGAAATTCCCTGTTACCGCATTGCCGAAGACGAAAATTATTTGGCTTTCCTCGACGTAAATCCCAATGCCAAGGGTCACACCTTGTGTATCCCAAAACAAGAAATCAATAAACTATTTGAGATTGAAGACCAAGCCTATTTGGGCTTGATGGCATTTGCCAAGAAAGTGGCCGTTGCCCTCGAGAAAACAGTGCCGTGCAAACGCATTGGTATGGCAGTAATTGGACTTGAAGTGCCGCATGCGCACGTGCATTTGATTCCCTTAAACGAGATGGATGAAATGCGTTTTCAAAACAAAGTGAGCCTGTCACCAGAAGAATTTATCGCCTTGGCCCAGGCCATACAGGCAAATTTATAAGTTTTAATAAAAAGAAATGTCACCAGTTGTTTTTAGCACAATTTGTGATTTTTTTATCTGTACTATGAAAAAAATCTTGTTGTTTTTGGTGTTGTTGATTGCGGGTTCAGTACAGGCCCAATCTATGCAGGAAGTGGGCAAAAAAATGGAACAGTTGCCCAAGGCTCAGGAGCAATCTATTTCCACTATCGCGACTTACATCAGCAATCAATTTAGTTCTGATGATGATAAAATCGCGGCTGTTTTTTATTGGACAGCGCATACCATTTGATACGATTTGCCCGGCAGCACCAATGGACAATACGACACACAAACCTCGGCTGATAAAGTGCAATCGGCGCTCAGCACGCGAAAAGGGGTGTGTATGCATTATGCTGAGGTGTTTAAAGCCCTGGCCGTGGCCTGCGGAATTCCTACCGAATTGGTTTCGGGCTACACCAAGCAATACGGTAAAATAAGTACCCAAACCCACCAATGGTGTGCGGCCAAACTCAACGGGAAATGGGAGTTGTTTGATCCCACTTGGGGTGCCGGAGTTGTGGTCGAGAATCAGTACCAAGAAAAATTTGATCTCTATTATTTTCGAACCAATCCCACCAATTTAATTCAATCGCACTATCCGTTTGAATACCTCTGGCAATTGGTTGCCAATCCGTTGAGTCCGGAGCAATTTAAGCGCAACGAAATTGGACCGCAAGGGCCTAAAATTACTTGTAATCCGGCGGTAGAGATTGAGGCCTTTTTGGCCATGTCTGAAGTTGAAAAATCAAAAATGACCTTAAACCATATGCAGACGATGGGTGTTATAAACGGGATGTTGCGCACTGAAGAAGCCTTTTTGATACGAGAAATTAGCTATTTTGGACTCAATTCAACTTCCGACAAATTGAGTCAATTGGTGGATGATTTTAATGCAAGCATATCTGCCTATAACAAAATAGTACTGTTTCGCAATGCGCAATTTAAACCGGCTATTTCAGACGAGGAATTAGTAGCCAATGTGCAGCTGCCCTATAACAATTTTACACAGGCTTATACTAGTTTACTGACGTTAAAAGAGGTAGATCGCGCCTTAGTAGGGGAAGTGAATGGCTTGAAAAAATCATTTGCCTCTACCAAAAAAGCATGGGAAGTACAGTTGGCATTTGTACAATTGTATGTGGCTACTGCTCCGGCTGATCGCGAACAATTATTTTACAAAACCACCCGCGTCCGCTAAGTAATTTTGTAGGAAATCTGAATGGTAGTTCCTTTGCCTACCTCAGATTCAATTACTTTGATTTTGCCTTTGTGGTAATCTTGCACAATGCGTTTGGTTAAGGATAACCCCAAGCCCCATCCTCTTTTTTTGGTGGTAAAGCCGGGTTCAAACACTTGGGTAAATTGATTTTTTGGAATGCCTTTTCCGGTGTCACTTACTTTTATTTTCACCACCTTGCCTTCGGTTTCTATGCTAACTTTCAAGGAACCTTTGCCTTTCATGGCGTCGATGGCATTTTTTACCAAATTTTCGATGGTCCAACTGTGCAAGGCAGAATTGAGTGGGAGGAATATTTTTTCGTTGGGCGCATCAAACGAAAATGCAACTTGTTGAGAAAATCGGGATTGCAAATAGGCATACGAATCGGCGGTTTCCTGCACCAAGTCTAAAGTTTCTAACACGGGTTTGGAGCCAATTTTAGAAAAACGATCGGTTATGGTTTGCAGCCGAACAATGTCTTTCTCCATCTCGGCAACCGAAGACGCTTCCAAGGGAACGGTTTTCATGAGTTCGAGCCAGCCAATTAAGGAAGACAAAGGCGTACCAATTTGGTGTGCGGTTTCTTTGGCCATTCCGGCCCACAATTTGTTTTGCGTAGCCATTTTGGTGCTTTTGTAAAACGTATATACCAAGGCGCCAAACAGCACTATGATTAGTAATAATGCAATCGGGTAATATTTGAGTTTGTTAATCAAGGATGAATTTCCGTAGTACAAATACTGGTATTTTCCTGGACTGTATTCAACGGCAATGGGGTCATTCTGTTTTTTGAGTGCAGCTAAAAAATCTTGCGCTAGTTGGGGATCTTTTGTGGTGAGTTCGTCAATATTAGATGTGCTGATGATGCTGTCGCTTTGATTCGTGAGCATAATTGGAATGGTCTTGTTGTTGCTGATCACCTTAAAAGGCAATTCCACTTCGGTGTTTTCATCGGCGTTGAGCAAGGTTTTTTGCGCCTCAGCCCAGTACTCCATTTTGACGCGTTCCTCGTTTTTAAAGAAATTAAAAAACTCATAGGTATTCCACAAAATCAAGCTGATGATCACAAAGGAACATAAAATCAGAATCCAACGAATGAGGTCTTTGTGTTTGCTAATTTGCATACTTTGGTTTTGTGGCATAAATATACTTAAATAGTACTCGAAAACAAGGGGTGCGTCTACTGAAAAAAGGAGCAATTTTGTGAAGAATAAATAGAAAATTAGCGCGTGTAGTTTTCTATTTTTGTGTAAATTCAACCCATGTTAAGCATCAATCCACACGATTTGTCTTCGGCCCAATTGCAAGCCTATTTGCAGAGCGCTGTGGCACCCCGACCCATCGCATTTGCGAGTACAATGAATGCTAAAGGTCAACCTAATTTGTCGCCTTTTAGTTTTTTTAATGTGTTCAGTTCCAATCCGCCGATCTTGATTTTTTCGCCTGCACGTAGGGTGCGAGACAACTCGATTAAGCATACGTTAATGAATGTGCAGGAGTTACAAGAAGTTGTGATTAATGTGGTTGATTATGCCATGGTGCAACAAATGTCTTTGTCCAGTACAGAGTATGCCGAAGGCGTCAATGAGTTTGTAAAAGCCGGTCTTACGCCCATTCCATCTATGATCGTAAAACCCTACCGCGTGCAAGAAGCGCCAGTACAATTTGAATGCAAGGTCAATCAAGTAATTGCCTTGGGCAACCAAGGAGGAGCGGGCAATTTGGTGATTTGTGAGGTGCTCAAAATTCATATTAGCGAAGCCATAGTAGACGAAAAAGGGGCTATTATTCAAGAGAAATTAGACCTGGTTGCTCGCCTTGGAGGCAACTGGTACAGCCGAGCCAATGCTGGTCTTTTTGAAGTACCCAAACCACTCACTACTTTAGGAATTGGCGTCGATGCCATCCCTGATTTCATTAAAAACAGCGGCTTGTTTACCGGAAATGATTTGGGCGTATTGGCCAATGTAGCTGCGTTGCCAAGCCCAGCAGAAGTTGCTATATTTGTCAAAGAAAATTTTGAACTCAAAGCGGTATTAAGTGCCGATGACCATATAAAACAACTGAATTTAGCCTTGTCCTATCTGCATAAAAACGAGGTAGAAAAAGCTTGGAAAGTACTTTTAGCACAGTAAAATAAAATTAGAAATCTATAAAATTGAACCCATGGAAGTAGCAGGAAAAATCAAAGTAATTAATACCGAACAACAAGTAAGCGCCACATTTCGTAAAAGAGAATTAGTAGTCACTACCGACGAGCAGTATCCACAGCACATCATGGTTGAGTTTACACAAGACAAATGTGATTTGTTATCCAATTATAAAGCAGGCGATGGCGTAAAAGTATCCATCAACTTACGCGGTCGGGAGTGGATCAACCAACAAGGAGAAGCCAAGTATTTCAACAGCATTCAAGGCTGGCGTATCGAGCGTTTGCAAGACGCCGGAGCCGCACCAACATCGGCCCCAAATGCTACAACAGAAACGCCAGCATTTCCTGCGGCGCCAAGCTTTACCGAAAAAGATCATGACGACTTGCCGTTCTAAGAAGTCTATACTATTTGTTTAAAAAAATGAATTTAGGAAGTTGAGTGTATGCGTTCAATTTTCTAAGTTCTTTTGTTTTAGATTGTATGCAATTTCTAACCAAATTTCTTTATTTTCCACCTGTCGAAGAAGCTTCGCTCGAAGGCATTTTGGCTATGGGTGGCGATTTGTCGGTGGAGCGCTTGCTTTTAGCCTACAAAAACGGAATTTTTCCCTGGTTTAATGCCGATGAACCCATAATGTGGTGGGCTCCTCCGCGTCGCATGGTTGTGGCGCCGGCTATCTATAAAGCACCCAAGAGTTTGCGTGCGGTAATCAATCAAAATAAATTTCAAATCACGTTCAATCAAAATTTTGAGGAAGTGATTCGAAATTGCCAGTAAATTGAGCGAACGGGCCAAGACGGCACTTGGATTACTCAAGATATTGTTTCGTCCTATTGCGAGCTGCACCAATTGGGTTATGCCAAATCGGTTGAGGTGTGGAAGGATGGCCAATTGGTTGGGGGCTTGTATGGAGTAGATTTAGGCCATGTATTTTGTGGTGAAAGTATGTTTTCTAAAGTTTCCAATGCCAGTAAAGTGGGATTTGTATGGCTAGTCAATTACCTCAAAGCCAATAATTACTTGTTGTTGGATTGCCAAGTATACAATGATCATTTGCATTTATTGGGCGGAGTTGAAATTAGTCGGGATAATTTTATGAAAATTCTTCAGGCCAAATAAATTTCACGAACTTCTTTTCCAACACGAAAGCAAGTGATCGTTCACCATACCGGTTGCTTGCAGGTGCGCATAGACAACCGTGGTTCCTACAAATTTAAATCCGCGATTTTTTAAGTCTTTGCTCACGGCATCCGAGAGTGGAGTAGAGGCGGGAATATCGCGAAGACTCTGCCAATGATTTACAATTGGTTTTCCACCGGTGAATTGCCAAATATAGGTGGAGAAACTGCCAAATTCTTTTTGTACATGCATAAAAGCTTGGGCATTACTTACGGCAGCCCGTATTTTGAGTTGGTTGCGAATAATGCCCGCATCTTGCAACAAATCTTGTATTTTTTCTTCCGTATAAGCTGCAATTTTCACGTAATCAAACTGGGTAAAGGCAGTCCTGAAACTCCCTCGTTTTTTTAATACGGTGTGCCAACTCAAGCCCGCCTGAAAGGTTTCGAGTAACAAAAATTCAAATAGTGTTGCGTCATCATATATTGGATTTCCCCATTCTTGGTCGTGGTACTCGCGGTAGAGGTCGTCTTTTTCGCACCAACCACAGCGGACTTTAGTTTTCATCTTGGTCTTTTTTAAGCTGCTTTTCGATTACGGCATGCCCCACATAAATTAATGGAGTCAAGGCTATGGCGATAACCAATTTTACGAAATAGCCAGCCAAAGCAGAGGTAATATAAACTTCGGTTGTCATTTTTCCGGTGAGCCAAAATGCAATTCCCAACACGATAAAGGTGTCAAAAAACTGAGAAATTACGGTTGACCCGGTGCTGCGCAGCCAAATCATTTTTTTGCCGGTTCTGTTTTTGAAAAAGTGGAAGATGGTCACATCAATCAACTGCGACACCATAAAGGCCGTAATACTGCCCACAATAATCCACATGCTCTGGCCAAAAACCGCCGTAAATTGAGCATCGGTAACCA
>CAMBOW010000031.1 GCA_945869365.1 Flavobacterium psychrophilum
ATAAACTTGGTGTGATAAAAGCCGTGCTGTGCGAGGCCAATAATTTGAGCGGGATTTTGGCAAATACGTAACTCGGATTTACATTAAAAACGACTTGATTGCCATAGGCGCTGTGTGTATTTATGCGGGAACCCACATTTAGGTTTAACCCAAAATCTGAATTGTATACTACCGTAGCATAAGGATCAAGCAAAACAAATTTGGTGGCTTCGCGTTGTAAATCGGTATAGGGATCTTTTTGCGACATGTCCAAAAATTGATACTGCACACCCGATACCACGAATAGTTGATTGGAAATTTTATGTTTAGCAAAAAAATCGACAGAGGCGGTTCTGCCGGTGTAGCGATATTCGTCTACAGTTGGTGGAGCTACAAATGAATTGGTTTGCCAAATGGTTCTGTCTATTTTAGAAAGACCTGCATTTAAAGCAAATTCACCAAAAGCAGAAGTATAAGTCGAACCCAATCCCAAGCGGTACTGCTCCGAAAAACTAGCATTATTCAAATCATCGGCGTTGGAAGCTATGCCGTCAAACGAATTGTCAAAACTGTTTTTGATGCGATCGTAATTTCCAAAAACATCAAATCGCAACCGATCGGAGGCTTTAAAACCAATCTTTTGCCTGATGTTCCATCGCGAAAACGCATCGGCTTCGGCCGAATTACCGGCTGCTTCACTCATTCCTCTGGTTTCTGTGCTACTCACCGCTGTCAAGTAACTCACTTTTTGAATTGTTCCGTTTACCGAAACCCCTTGATTAAATTCTTGTCCGGCCAACGTGGCGTGTTGAGCCGTATTTTGGGTGCCGATGGTGGCATAGGCACTACCTGAAAATTGCTGTTGTGATGATTTTTTTAACGTAATCGAAATCACACCTGTAGCTGCTCCGGTACCATATAATGTACTGGAAGCGCCTTTCATCACTTCGATTTTTTCGATTTGATCAAGGGAAATCAACCGCATATCATATACTAAATTAATCCCAGAAGCATCGGTCACCGGAATGCCATCAATATAAATAGCCGTTTGCTGATTTCGACCGCCACGAATGTAGTAGCCCAAATTTTTACCGGCAAAGGATTGATTTCCATTGATCTCAATACCGGCCAACTGACTCAATACATTGGCTACCGTTTGCCACTGCTTTTTAGCTAAATCTTGGGCCGTGAGCACCTCAATAATTTTTCCAGATTTTTGACTGTTTAGTTCAAATTTGGTGTCTGACACCACCACTTCTTTAAGTTGAGTGGTTGAAGTACTGTCTTGTAGTTGCGCCTGTACAAGCGCTGTAGCACATAAATAGGCGCACAAACCAATTGCTAATTTTTTCATTTAATTAGGTTAGGCATTCATTCGATAAAAGGGAGAAAAGCACAGAACTTACCCATACTCAAACTTTTTTTCCCGAAAGTTTGTTACTCAACGAATAGGGCAGGTCTCCTGGCTTGCGTCTTGTTATTCACCTTCTCATTCGCCTGGGCAAACAATGGTAATGCAGATAATAACAAGCTTTGTAGCTTACAGTTGCGGGTACAGCTTGGGATTTTTGATTTGCGATTTTAGACTTTAGATTGCAATAAAATAAAACCAATAAAAAATAAATCAATCACCCAATTCCCTTTTAATGTCTTGGAAAATAAGTTCCGCGACAACCAAAATTCGCCACAAAGATAGCCAAACATCAACCACTACAAAATATAATTTGATATTTAAAACGCAATCCTACTACCTTTGCTGCCAAGAAAATTTTTCATGAAAAAGTTGTTTTCATTTGTATTGTACTGTTGTTGTGTTTTATTGACACAATGTCAGCAGCCCCAAAAAACTGAAAAAACGGAAAGCAAACAGGCGATTGTGCAGTACGCCAGTGGCTTTACTATTCTCACAAAAAATCACTATACGCTCGTTACGGTGCGCAACCCTTGGCCAAAAGCTACCCAAACCTTCACCTATGTGTTTGCCAAAAAAAACGCAGTTGTTCCCGATAGCTTGAGCCGCTTTCCTATTATTCAAGTTCCTGTGAAACGTGTGGTTGCAACTTCTACCACACATTTGCCTTCCTTAGACCTCTTGGGCGAAAGCAATTCCTTGGTGGGATTTCCAAATCTCAATTATATTTCTTCCCCAAACATTCGCACGCGCATTGAACAAAAAAAAGTAGCCGAATTGGGAAACAATCAACAAATGAATACCGAACTTTTGCTTGATCTTCGACCAGATGTGATCATTGGCTACGGGATAGACAATAAAAACACCGGATTAGAATTGGTACAAAAATCTGGGATGGCGGTTGTGTTTAATGGCGATTGGAACGAACAGTCCCCGTTGGGAAAAGCCGAATGGATTAAATTTTTTGGCGTATTGTATGGCAAAGAAAAGCTTGCCGAGAAGCAATTTAATCAAATTAAAAAAGCCTATTTGGCAACCGTTGCGTTGGCCAAAAAAGCTACAACCAAACCCACGGTGCTCTCGGGTGCAATGTACCAAGACCAATGGTATTTGCCACAAGGAGAAAGCTGGGCTGCCCAATTTATAGCTGCAGCCGGCGGAACCTATTTATGGAAAGACAGCCCTGGCAGTGGAAGTTTGGCCTTGCCTTTTGAATCCGTATATGAAAAAGCAGCGCAGGCCGACTTTTGGATCGGTCCCGCGCAATATACCAGCTACCAAGAATTGGCACAAAGCAGTGCACATTACACCCAATTTAAAGCCTATCAACAACGCAAGATGGCTACATTTAGCACCAAAAAAGGGAAAACAGGCGGCTTGATTTATTATGAATTGGCCCCCAATCGACCGGATTTGGTTTTACAAGATTTGGTTAAAATTTTGCATCCCGAGTTACTACCTCATCACCAGTTGTATTTTTTTGCACCTTTGCGCTAATGAGCTTTTCATCCAAACATACCACCCTTTTTGGCTTACTTTTCCTCGCTGTAGGCTTATTATTTATTGCTGATTTATCCTTGGGCGCAGTTGCTATTCCTATTCAGGCAGTTGGACAGGCACTAGCAGGCAGTTCACAAAATAGCAGTTGGGATTATATCGTATTGGCCTATCGCCTACCCAAAGCAATCACGGCCATTTTGGTGGGCATGGGACTTTCGGTGAGCGGCCTGTTGATGCAAACCTTGTTCAGAAATCCGTTGGCGGGACCCTATGTTTTGGGTTTGAGCTCGGGTTCTAGCTTGGGCGTTGCGGTTGTAATTATGGGCGCAGCAGTGGTTCCTCCTCAATTGGCCGCTATTTTACAAGCACCCTACAGCATCATATTGGCTTCTTGCGTAGGAAGTTTAGTGGTATTATTGGCCGTATTGATCGCCGCACAACGACTCAAAGACACCATGGCCATATTGGTAGTAGGACTCATGTTTGGTAGTTTTAGCAGCGCTTTGGTGGCGGTTTTATCCTATTTTAGTTCGGCCGAGGCCTTACAAAAATTTACCTTTTGGTCCTTGGGAAGTTTAGGGAATTTGGGCTGGGACTCCATTGCTATTTTAGGCAGTTGTGTAGCACTGGGACTGTTGCTTAGTGTGTTCACGTTAAAAGCATTAAATGCCTTGCTGTTGGGAGAGAATTACGCCAAAACCCTGGGAATAAAATTTACTCAAACCAAATATATCCTCATTGTAGCCACCGCTATTTTAGCCGGAAGTATTACCGCCTATGTGGGCCCGATTGCCTTCATTGGTTTGGCGGTTCCGCACCTGGCCAAATTGGTATTTCAAACCAGTCAGCATCAAGTATTATTTATCGCAACAATTCTATTGGGCGCTGCTGTATTATTACTTTGCGACATACTCACACAGCTTCCAGGAACGAGTATTTTCTTGCCAATTAATGCCATAACCTCTATTATTGGTGCGCCTATTGTAATTTGGTTATTGGTAAAAAAACAACGACTCTAATGGATATTCCTTGCATACAAACTGAAAATTTGGCCGTAGGCTATACCAAAAAAAACCAGCAAAAAATTCTTGCTGCTGGGCTATATTTGCAGGCAAAAAAAGGACAACTCATCGCCTTGGTTGGGCAAAATGGCGTGGGCAAATCGACTTTATTGCGCACCCTATGCCAGCTGCAAAAACCACTAGAAGGCAAGGTGAACATTCAAGGTAAAAATGCAGCCGAATACCCGCTTTCCGAATTGGCTCAACAGCTCAGTGTGGTGTTGACCGAAAAATTACCCCCGAGCAATTTGACGGTTTGGGAATTGGTTGCGTTGGGACGTCAGCCGTATACCAATTGGATTGGGCAATTGACCGAGCAAGATCAGCAAGCCATCAATCATGCCTTGATTGCTACCGATTTGATTGGAATTCAACAACAAAAGCACTACACCCTCAGCGACGGGCAATTGCAAAAAGCATTGATCGCTAGAGCATTGGCGCAAGAAACGCCCTTAATTGTACTTGACGAACCCACGACTCATTTGGATTTGGTGCACAAAGTAAAATTGCTAAAACTCTTAAAAAACCTGTGTTTACATCAAGGAAAATGCATCCTATTTTCTACGCACGACATAGAAATGGCCCTGGCAATATGTGACGAATTGATTGTTATGACGCCCGAACAAGTGGTGCAAGGCACTCCTGAAAAGTTGATTGAAACCGGATTGATCGCAGACTTATTTACCGACGATGCCATTCAATTTGACCCCGCCAGCAAAAAATTTAATTTGACTATTTAATCTGCAACTGCCGCTTGGCTTCGCCGATTACAAAGGCACAGGCATTGGCCAAATTAAAACTGCGCACCAAAGACGAAATGGGAATTTTGAGGTGCTGATTAAATTGTGCCAACACAACCGGAGACAAGCCCACACTTTCTTTGCCAAACACCAACCAATCGCCGTCTTGAAATTGCGCATCCAGGTAGGAGGTTTCGGCGTGCGAACTAAAGAGAAATACCCGAGAATGATCAGGAATTTGGGCAGCCCATTCGGCAACATTGGCATATTGAAACCAATCTAAATGCACCCAATAATCCAAGCCCGATCTCTTGAGGTTTTTGTCGGTGATTTCAAACCCAAACGGATGAATCAAATGCAAGCGGCTTTCGGTGCCCACACACAAGCGACCAATATTTCCGGTATTGTTGGGGATTTCGGGTTCTACTAAAACGATATTCAGCATGTATATCTATTTATAAGTTAAATTCATCTACTTCAAGCACTTGAGCCGCTTGTATGCTGCCCAAAGATATCGATCCGATGCGCACCCGCACCAAACGCAAGGTAGGAAAACTCACCGCCGAAGTCATTTTGCGCACCTGACGAAATTTGCCTTCTTTGAGCGTAATCGAAACCCAAGAAGTTGGTCCGTGGCGCTCGTCTCTAATTTTCTTTCCGCGTGCACCAAAATCGGGAATCGTTTCTGGAATAAATGCTACACAGGATTTGGTTTGGTATTTTTTGCCTTCAAAACCAATTTCTACTCCCGCTTGCAATTGCGCTACAGCTTCAGCAGTTATCTGTCCGTCCACCTGCGCGTAATATTCTTTTTCGACTTTGCTGCTGCAAATGTAATCGCTCACTTTTCCATCAGTGGTGAGCAACAACAAGCCTTCGGAATCTTCGTCCAAACGACCAATAGCCATTGTGCCTACAGGAAAATCATACAATTCGCCCAACAACTTTTTCTTGCGTTTGAGTTGGTAGACAAATTGGCTCAAATAGCCGTAGGGTTTGTGGATGATAAAATGACGATGCATGGACTACATTTAGGCCTGTAAAACTACTCATTTGACTGGCATCTGTTAATACCTAATTGAAAAATGTTGACAACTCGACGCAACTTCGAAATACACTGCAACTTGAAATGTTTATTTTTACGCTTCGTCTAAACCATCAAAAATTATGATTTCAACAGCCATCTCTCTTCTCTTATTTATTGTTGCCTTGGGCATCGGAATTTTTATTGGCAAATTGGTGTTCGCCACCAAAGGCAGCGCCGAAAAAGTAAATTTAGAATCTCAAGTCAAAGCTCTAAACTTGGCCCACACCGAAGCCAAAGATCAAATACAGCGCCTACAAAACGAAAAAGAAACCATCCGCGCCGAACGGGAGCGCTTGGCCGTAATCCTCTCGCGAAAAGAAAGTGATTTTGATCATTTGCAAGTTCGTCAACAAGAACAAAAAGAAGAATTTGCCGACTTACAAGCCAAGTTTACCAAAGAATTTGAAAATTTGGCCAATAAAATATTTGAAGAAAAATCAACCAAATTTACCGCTCAAAACAAAGAAAATATGGATCAGTTGCTCAATCCGTTGCAACTGAAAATTCAAAATTTTGAGAAAAAAGTCGAGGATTCTCACAAAGAAACTTTACTGAACAATGTAACCCTGCGCGAACAAATCGTCAACCTGACCAGCTTGAATGAAAAAATGAGCCAAGAAGCCATTAACTTGACCAAAGCGTTAAAAGGCGACAGCAAAATGCAAGGCAATTGGGGCGAATTGATCCTGGAACGCGTATTAGAAAAATCGGGCTTAGAAAAAGACCGCGAGTATTTTGTGCAGCAAGCCCATACCGACCCCCAAGGCAATCGCGTATTTCCCGATGTGGTGATCCAGTTGCCCGACGGCAAAAAAATGATCGTCGATTCTAAAGTATCGCTCACGGCCTATGAAAAATATGCCAACGAAGAAGACAGCAACCTGAAGGCAACTTACCTAAAAGAGCACGTGAATTCCATTCGCCGACACGTGGAGCAATTGGGCGACAAAAACTACCACGACTTGTACCAAATTGAAAGCCCCGATTTTGTATTGTTGTTTATCCCCATCGAACCGGCATTTGCAACAGCCTTGAACGAAGACACCACCTTGTACAACAAGGCGTTTGAAAAAAATATTGTAATAGTTACGCCTTCTACCCTCTTGGCAACCTTGCGCACCATAGACAGCATGTGGGCCAACCAAAAGCAACAAGAAAACGCAGTTGAAATTGCCCGACAAGCTGGCGCACTCTATGATAAATTTGAAGGCTTTGTGACTGATCTGATTCGCATTGGAAAAAGAATAGACGAGAGCAAATCTGAATATGACGGAGCCATGAACAAACTAAAAGAAGGAAAAGGAAACCTGATTACTAGTGTAGAAAAATTGAAAAAAATGGGCGCCAAAGCCAAAAAATCATTGCCTGAGCAGTTGCTTAGAGATTCCGATGAAGAATTAGGAGATTTAGTAGAGAATTCCTAAAAAAAATAGCGGTTCACTTACTTTTTTTACTATTTTTGAAACTTAACTTAGGGCATGTTAAAAAATTATCTTTTACTGTTTTGTTTTGTTCTGCTTTCCTCGGCGTGTAGCCAAGAGGAGTCAGGCTACGTTACTCTCGATGCAGCCAAGAATGGCGGCAGTGTTTCGTCGCCCGTGAAATTTGATTTAACGCAGGTTCCATTTCCTAAACTTTCTGACTATCATTTTTTTGTGGGTGAATTAAAAAACCAAACCCCAGCCTACGCGGTTTTGCCTTATCAACCTGCTAGTTCTTTATTTTCTGATTACGCGCACAAAAAGCGATTTGTTTGGCTTCCAAAAAATACCAAGGCTTCCTACAATGGCGACGAAAATGTGTTTGAATTTCCCGTTGGCGCAGTGCTTATCAAAACGTTTTACTACGATAATGTTCAACCGGCCAACACGACCAAAATTATTGAAACCCGTTTACTTATTCGCAAAGCCGACGGATGGAAACTCTACGATTACATCTGGAACGAACAACAAACAGAAGCCTATTTAGATACCGATGGTAATGGTATTTTTGTTCCCGTAACCTGGATAGAAAATGGCAGCACCAAAAGCACGACTTATAAAATTCCTTCGCAAACCGAATGCGTTACCTGCCATAAAATAAATATCAACCAAACGGCAAACGGCGAAAAAGAAACCCCTATAGGTCCTAAACCACAAAATTTAAATACTCTTTACAACTACGGAACAACCACCAAGAACCAATTAGAAAAATGGAAACAAATGGGGTACATCAACAATACCTTGCCCGCACTTTCTTCTATCTATTCTACGGTAGATTGGCGTGACACCTCTAAATCTCTTGCTTTACGTGCCCGTTCCTATATCGATATAAATTGCGCACATTGCCATCGCGTTGGTGGACATTGTGATTATGTACCCCAACGTTTTAACTTCAGTAATACAGACACCTACACGCTAGGTATATGTTTGCCCCCACTTTTTCAAGTGCCCGATAATCCATATGTAATTCATGCCGGTGATGCCGATCACTCCGAACTCATTTATAGATTAAATACAAACGAAGGCTCTGAAATGATGCCTATTATTGGCCGAACACTCATTCATGATGAAGGGGTTCAGCTTGTGAAAGATTGGATCAACAGCATGAACACCACTTGTCCTTAATAACACCCAACTATAACCATTACAAATTTAAATTATGAAAAAACTGTACATTATTTGCTCATTACTTGGTAGCTCAACTCTTTTATTAGCCCAAGGAATTACATTCACACCTTTTACTTTTGGCGGTACTTCAAACATTTGCTGTGTAGTCGACATGAACCACGACTTCTTAGATGATGTGGTAACTGTTTCGTCTAGCACAGTTCGCGTATTCACACAAAAAACCGATGGTACTTTTGAAACAGCAACCATTCCATTAAACAGTCAAGTGAGCATTGCTGACTGGAGTATTGCAGCAGGGGATTATGATCGTAATGGTTTTTCCGACATCGTGCTCGGAAACGGTAGTCGTGTGACTTTATTAAAAGCCAGTGACGATGGATCAACCTATTCTATCGTAGCTTACCCAGAAAATATTTTCACCCAACGCACCAACTTTGTAGACATCAATAACGATGGCCATTTGGACTTATGGGCCTGTCATGATGTGAATCAAAACCACCCCTACCGAAATGATGGAAATGGAAATTTGATTTTTGATTATTCTTTATTCCCTACAAGTAACGAAGGAGGAAATTATGCCACGATTTGGACTGACTATGATAACGATGGTGATATAGATATGTATGAAGCCAAATGTCGTGGTGGAGCACCAGTTGGTGATGCCAGAAGAATTAATCTTTTGTACCAAAATGACGGAAGCGGCTCGTATACCGATGTAGCACCTTTGGCAGGTGTAAATGACGGTGCACAATCATGGTCGACTGCAGCAGAAGATTTTGATAACGATGGTGATATTGATTTTTTACTTTCCAATATTTCAGATCAAAATCGCATGTACCAAAACAATGGAGATGGCACTTTTACAGACATTTACAGCACAACTGGAATAGCTGCTCAAGTAGGTTCTTGGGAATTGCAAGCAGCTGATTTTAACAACGATGGTTATGTAGATTTCTTTTGGCAAAACGGCAAAGAATTGTACATCAACAATGGAAACATGACTTTTACAGGCTATGATTTACCTTTCAGCGAAGGAGCTCTTGGTGACTTGAACAACGATGGATTCTTGGATGTTCAAATTGGATCAAAAATATACTTCAACAGTGGGAACCCAAATAAGTGGTTAAAAGTACAATTAGAAGGTGTAGAAAGTAACATACACGGTATCGCAGCACGAGTAGAAATCTATGGTTCTTGGGGTAAACAAATTCGTGAAATTAGAAACGGACAAGGATTTAGCCACATGAGCACGATGAATGCCCATTTTGGAATTGGAACCGCTAGTGGAATTGACAAAGTAATCGTGCGTTGGCCTTCAGGTACCGTTGACGAAATACTCAATGTTTCTAGCAACCAATCACTTACCGTAGTTGAAGGAGCTTTCCCTTTGAGTACCGTTAGTCCCTCACAAAGCAAATTGCGTTTAGCTCCAAACCCAGCTAAAGAGGTGGTTTATGTTAGTGCAACTGCAGCAGGTACCGAATTAAGCACGTATCAGATTGTTGATTTAAGCGGCAGAAACATCGCAAACGGTGCGTTAGTAAACCAAATGATTCAAGTAAGCGCGCTTTCAAATGGAACTTATTTTATTCAATTTACAGACAAACAAGGGAACCGCTATACGGAGAAGTTTATCAAAAACTAATCTCATTTCTCCCAATAAAAAAAGGACTGTTCTACTGGAACAGTCCTTTTTTTATTGTTTGATAAATTTGACAAATGAATTTCCAGTATCGGATTGAGTTTGCACAATATACACTCCACTAGCTAATGTGCTTAGATCAACCTCCAACTTGTTTGCCGTGGTAGTCAGGCCAATTAATTCCTGTCCTAGACTCGAAAAAATTCGCACGGTTCCAATAGAATAGAGACTGCTCAATTCCATTCGCGACTGAACCGGATTTGGAGAAATTTGTAGAGATTGACCATACTCAAACGACGTATTGGGTAAATTACCACTACTATTGGCCACCCAACTGGACGCTAAGTTATTGTCTAAGCTGGTCGAGATGAGTTGCAAATAGGCTCCGTTTCCATCGGCATCTGGCCATGGCAAACTATCGTCATAGGTTACTTCGTCTATGGTATTTCCGTAGGCATCTGCCATAATTATTTTTTCGGAGCTGTTGGCTAAGTTTCTGTAAAACTGACCAAAAGCAGTGCTTCCGTATTTACTTTGAAAAATTGTCGGGTTACTGGCTAAATAAATGCGTTGGTTAGCGCCAATTGTACTGTTGGCCGGAAATTGATACGAAAATCCTACTTCCTTAAAATAAATCCCAGTGAGCGTTACGGTTTGATTGCTGGCATTGGTAATCTCGATAAATTCTTGATCATCAGAAATGGGATAGGTTGCTGACACAGCAGGATTATAATGGATGCGGCTAATGACTAAATTTGGAACAGCCACATTGGCGCAAGCCGTATACGAACCCAACTGATTGTTGATCCAATTGATTCGATTGTATAAAAACAATTTCATGTTTTCAATCTCCAAAACATGATCCGGGATTGTTACCCAACGCAAATTTTCACGCACTACTGCTTCGCTTATTTGTGCTACAATAGCATCAATGTAAGCAACCAAGTTGTTGTGCTTGAGAGGCTGCCCTGCTTGTGTCAATTGATTCCAACGTTTGGTGAAATAGCAACGAAAGGTTGGGCTATTAAACAAATCGGTCCAAAATTTGGCTCCTTCGTTTCCTCCATCCGAAAATTGCCACACATCATATTTACTTCTGTCGAATCCCCACTGAAACAAATCGTTACCATACGTGAGATTAAAATCCCAAACCGGACCAGCGCGCAATTTACCGCCTTTGTCTTTGTGAAAATAGGTGCTAAATTGATACCCATCGGCATTTGAACCCAACTCGGTACTGATCATAAAATCAACAAACGAGGGAATATCGATAATAGAGGGAAAACCATTGGTGAGGCTGGTATTGCTAAAACCCGCTTGCACGCCAAGATTTAAAAACTGATTCTTGATGTAATTTTCTTGTGCATTTACTAGTTCATTGGGTTCGGGTGTATCGTATATAAAATCAACTGAACCCGCATTTGATAGCATTTGCCAAGCTACAGGATCGCCACCGGTAGTTTTATCCGATTTTACAATATAACCACCCGTCAAATTTGGCGCAGTTATAGATGTAGGCAGTATATCCGAAATATCTACGCGGCTGCCATCGACTTTTATTTTTTCTTGCAACACATACAATCCACGGTAATCGCCGTTAATAATCAATTCACAGAATTGTGTTCGCGGCGCATAATTACCCAATTGTCTAGATAAATTATAGGACAAATAATCCCGAATCAAGGAAGGATCAAAAGCCAAGCCATTCAAAATCCAATCATTTTCTTTGGGCATTCCCAGCAAAGCAATGTTGTTATTGGTTAGGTTATCGGGAAGTAAGGTGGTTAATCCGTAGCCTTTTTTGTCGGTGGCTTGCGAAGATGAACCGCGAATTTCAATCGAGATTCGACCGTTGTAATTTAAAAATTCGGCCGAAGAAACATCGGATACATAATTGCGGCTGCCATCGGGGCGAGCTATAATTTGCATGATAGCTCCAATACGAGGATCATCCAAAATTTCCAAGGGCTGATTGGTTTGGGTATCAATATCTGTCGAAATAATTACTATTGGCAAATTACTGTCTATGAGGATTTGGGCCTGTCCTATTTGACAAACACTACTCATAAAAAGAACAACAATTGTGAGCCTTACTTGTACGTTCATAGAAAAAAATTAGAGCCAAATATAATGAATTGCGTCATTAAAAGTAAGTTGACTATAGATTATCCGAATGAAACAAAAACAAAATTATAATTGATTTTAACTTTTACTAATTGAAAAAAATCTCAATCGTTAAATTGGGATTTTTTTTATTTACTCAAGTACATCTTACGGCGGCTGTAGAGCTCATAAAACTGATCGTCTTTCAAATCGTCTATAAACAATATACTCTCTCCAGTTGATTTCATTTCTGGTCCAAGTGCTTTATTTACGTTCGGGAATTTGCTAAACGAAAACACCGGTTGCTTGATTGCGTAGCCCTTGAGCTGCGGATTAAAGGTGAAATCGGTTACTTTATTCTCGCCCAACATTACTTTGGTGGCATAATTCACATAGGGTTCGCCATAGGCTTTGGCAATAAATGGCACCGTTCTCGAGGCCCGAGGATTGGCTTCAATAATGTAAACCACATCGTCTTTTATGGCAAATTGAATATTTATCAAGCCCACGGTGCGCAGGGCCAAGGCAATTTTTT
This sequence comes from Flavobacterium psychrophilum, assembly GCA_945869365.1. Lineage (GTDB taxonomy): Bacteria > Bacteroidota > Bacteroidia > Flavobacteriales > Flavobacteriaceae > Flavobacterium > Flavobacterium psychrophilum_J. The sequence continues at coordinate 12,668 of CAMBOW010000031.1, forward strand.
TGGTGTGGTCTTTAATTTGTTGCATTACAAATTCACCCAAATTAAAGGGAGGCAAAGTCGCATTGGAGTCGCCTGAGTGAATTCCACACGGTTCAATGTGTTCCATGATCCCGATAATGTATACGTTTTCTCCGTCGCAAATGGCATCGGCTTCGGCTTCTATGGCACCGTCCAAATAATGGTCGAGCAGCAATTTGTTTCCGGGAATATTTTTGAGCAAATCAATTACATGCTCTTCGAGTTCTTGTTTGTTGATTACAATTTTCATGCCCTGACCGCCCAACACATACGAAGGTCGAACCAGTAAAGGAAAATCAAGTAAATCGGCCAATTGCGAAGCTTGCTCGGCATTTTCGGCTATTCCAAATTGCGGGAATGGAATTTGCAATTGCGTCAATAATTCGGAGAAACGACCGCGGTCTTCGGCCAAATCTAGGGCGTCAAAGCTGGTGCCAATTATTTTAATGCCGTAACGATCGAGTTTTTCGGCCAATTTTAAAGCCGTTTGTCCACCCAATTGTACGATTACGCCTTCGGGTTTTTCGTGGCGGATGATGTCGTAGATGTGCTCCCAAAATACAGGTTCGAAGTACAATTTATCGGCCGTATCAAAATCAGTTGATACGGTTTCGGGATTGCAATTGATCATGATGGTTTCGTAGCCGCACTCTTTGGCAGCTAAAACTCCATGCACGCATGAGTAATCAAACTCAATCCCTTGCCCAATTCGGTTGGGGCCCGAGCCCAATACCACAATTTTTTTCTTGTCGGTTACAATACTTTCGTTTTGCACATAGCGTTCACCAGTTGCCGTTTCAATATCGGCCTCAAAGGTAGAATAGTAATAAGGTGTCTTGGCCGTAAACTCGGCGGCGCAGGTATCGACCAATTTATAAACCCGATTGATATTTTGTTCCTCCCGCAATTTGTTGACTTGGCTTTCTAAACAGCCCAACATGTGCGCAATTTGACGGTCGGCATAGCCTTTTTGTTTGGCTTCCAACAACAATTCTTTGGGCAATGTATCTATTTTGTATTTTGAAATTTCTTTTTCCAAATGATAGAGCTCTTCGTATTGCTTCAAGAACCATAGGTCAATTTTGGTGATTTCGTGGATGCGCGACAACGGAATGCCCATTTGAATGGCGTCATAAATCACAAAGACCCGATCCCAACTGGCATGGGTGAGTTTATCTATAATTTGCTCGTAATTTTTATACCCTTTGCCATCGGCTCCCAAACCGTTGCGCTTAATTTCGAGGGACTGGGTAGCTTTGTGCAAGGCTTCTTGAAACGAGCGGCCAATGCCCATCACCTCGCCCACCGATTTCATTTGCAAGCCTAAAGTAGTATCTGCGCCTTCAAATTTATCAAAGTTCCAACGCGGAATTTTCACAATCACATAATCTAAAGTAGGCTCAAACAAGGCCGACGTCGATTTGGTAATCTGGTTTTGCAATTCGTCTAAGTGATAACCTAAAGCCAATTTGGAAGCAATTTTGGCAATTGGATAACCTGTTGCTTTCGAAGCCAAAGCCGAAGATCGAGAAACCCGCGGATTAATTTCGATGGCCACAATGTCTTCGCGTTCGTCGGGCGAAACCGCAAATTGCACGTTACAGCCTCCGGCAAAATTACCAATGCTGCGCATCATTAAAATGGCCATGTCGCGCATTTTCTGAAAAGTAGTATCCGACAACGTCATGGCGGGAGCCACCGTAATCGAGTCACCGGTGTGGATGCCCATCGGGTCCATATTTTCTATCGAACAAATAATAACTACGTTGTCATTTTTGTCGCGCAACAATTCCAATTCGTATTCTTTCCAGCCCACTAATGCTTTGTCTATCAACACTTCGTGAATGGGCGACGCTTCGAGTCCGCGGGTGAGCAATTCGTCGAAATCTTCTTTTTTGTGCACAAAAGCTGCGCCAGTTCCTCCCAAGGTGAACGAAGGACGAATCACCAACGGAAAACCAAATTCTTGGGCAATTTCTTTTCCTTTCAGAAAGGAAGTAGCCGTTTTTGCTGGTGCAGTAGGTACGTTTATTTTATGGAGCAACTGCTTGAACTGCTCACGGTCTTCGGTGATGTTAATGGCATTGACATCAACACCTATGAGTTTCACATTAAAATCGTTCCAAATGCCTTTTTCGTCGGCTTCCAAACATAAATTTAAGGCCGTTTGCCCGCCCATAGTAGGCAAAACCGCGTCAATTTGCGGATGGGCCTTCAAGATTTCAATGATTGATTTGGTGGTGAGTGGCTTTAAATAGATGTGATCGGCCATGGAAGGATCAGTCATGATCGTCGCCGGATTGGAGTTGATAAGAATTACCTCAATTCCTTCTTCCCGAATGGAACGTGCAGCTTGGGAACCGGCGTAATCAAATTCGCAGGCTTGTCCAATTACGATAGGTCCAGAACCTATGATTAAAACCGATTTAATGGATGTGTCTTTTGGCATGGTATAGAAATCGTTTAGTGTATGGTATTTTGATTAGCCCCGATGATCCCGAAATTTCGGGAAAAATCCTTTTTATTTTAAATTCCAAATTTTGTTCTTTCTTGCTCTTGGCTAAAAATAAAAAGATTGCAACGAACAGCGGGAAATAGCTTTAAAAAATTATTAAAATTTATGAACAGGATATAAAAAAAGCCGTTACTGAAAAATAGTAACGGCTTATCCTGATTAATTGCTAATCATTATTTTTTGTGTCTTGGTTCGCAAGAAACAGTCAATTTATGTCTTCCTTTTGCTCTACGACGAGCAAGCACTTTTCTACCATTAGCAGAAGCCATTCTGTCCATAAATCCGTGTTTATTTCTTCTTTTTCTTTTCGATGGTTGAAACGTTCTTTTGCTCATTGCTTTGTATCTTTAAAATGGTATTGTTTTTCTGTGAATGTAATTTTAGTAGACCTACTTCTAAAACCGAGTGCAAATATACAAAGTCTTTTTTTTCTAGCAAGTGGTTTAATAAAAATATTTTCAATTCATTTTACTATATTTGTCTGCAGTAAAATACACGCACTATGTACCCAAAAATTTTAAAACTCATTCTTGCCGCACTCCTTGTAGTTACTGGCGTTTGGCAATTTACCGAAAACAATATTGGCAACGGAATTTTCTTGATTATCCTAACGATATTTCCTGTTTTCTTGTACTTTAAAAATGAATTTATTTTATTGGCCTTTTTGAAACTGCGCAAACAGGATTTTGCTGGGGCTCAAAAATGGTTGAGCAAAATAAAAAACCCGGAATCGGCTTTGGTACGCAAACAACAAGGCTATTTCAACTACCTGCACGGCATCATGCTTTCGCAAACCAACCTAACCCAAGCCGAGCGTTACTTCAAAAAAGCCATCGAATTGGGCTTAAGTATGGACATGGACTTGGCCGTAGCCAAACTCAACCTGGCCGGTGTTGCGCTTACTCGTCGTCGTAAACTCGAAGCGACCAACTTGCTGAACGAAGCCAAAAAGCTTGACAAGCAAGGGATGCTTAAGGAGCAAATTACGATGATGAAAGAGCAGATGAAGAAGATCTAGTTTTTTGTTTCAAGTTTAAAGTTTCAGGTTATACTATACTAAGAACAAAAAATAATTCAGTGAATAGTATATAACATTTGATCTAAGAAAGAACGTGAAACTTGACTCGAGTTCCGAAGCTTCGGAACGAACAGATGAAGCGAAGCGGAATAAACCTGAAACAAAAATAACCGCGCTAGCCGAACTATATCTTTATACCCGGGGGCAATAAATCTCTGTATTGTGTATTTTTCCTAAAGAACAAAGCGATTTTCGGAAAAATTGGCACCACTTTTAGCTTGCGCTCGTAGGCAATTTCCATAATAGTTTTGAGAAGATCGTTTATAAACTCTTCGTCTGTAAATCCTTCGGGTGTTTGAATCTTGGTTAAAAATATTTTGCGTTCCTGAAACGAATATTCCACCGTAATCAGACCCAACTCAACTGTAGTTTCAAATTGACGAGCAAAGGTATTATCTTTTATAGCAATAGTAGTTTTCTGATCCATGTTAGTTGTGGTGCATAGGCACTTCAATTAATAATAAAGTGGCAGCTACCGTAGTCGTAATTTCTATAGTTGATGCGTCGGTTATTTCGGCGGCATCTCTTTTACCAAGTTTCAAATCGTTAAGCAACACTTCGCCTTCTATAACAAACATATACAAACCATTGCCTGCAATTTTGGTTTTGTAGTTGATTACTTGATTGGCTTCAAAAACGCCCATACTCAAAAAACAATCTTGGTATATCCAAATTGATCCTTCGGTAGGCTGTGTATTGGGTGATATAACGGTAACCCATGAATTTTTCTGGCTTTCTAAATCAAATGCTTTTTGGTCATATCGTGGCGTTACATTTTGCTGGTTGGGAAACACCCAAATTTGGAGTGTTTTGGCCATTTCAGTAGAGCTGGCGTTCATCTCCGAATGCTGTATTCCGGTGCCGGCGCTCATTACTTGCACTTCGCCGTAGCTCACTACTTTTTCATTGCCCATGCTGTCTTGGTGACGAAGTCCTCCGGCCAAGGGAATCGTAATGATTTCCATATTGTCGTGCGGATGGGTTCCAAAGCCCATGCCTGCAGCAATGGTGTCGTCGTTCAATACCCGCAACATGCCAAATTGGATGTTAGTGGGGTTAAAATAATTTGCAAACGAAAAGGAAAAATTAGCCTTTAACCAGCCGTGATCTGCGGTTCCTCGCTCCTGAGCTCTTCGCACTTGACAATTCATATTCGTTTTTTTTTATTACACCAAACTAAGTGGGAGTAAAAAATTAAGCAGGCGTAAATTTCGGCATTAATAACGAGAATTCCGGCATAAATTTCATTAAAAGCAAGCAGTCAAAAATTAGTGCAGATTTCAGTTAGTTTATCTCGGGGCATTCCATTATTTTAGCCTCGCATCGGTATACTAAATCCCAATTTTGTATGTTTATGCAGTATAAAAATTCTTTCCATGAAAAAACAAATGCCGCTTGGCTGGTTTGCCTTTGCTGTGCTAAGCAGCCTCTTTTTGCTCTATACCACTTCTGTAGAAAATAAAAACAAAATCACCCGCGAAGGAACACCCCAATTTTTCCCTACAAAAATTGATTTTGCTGGCGAAGTAACACCCTTAAACATTACCGATGTGCGCGAACGCTTGGACCGTGAATTGTTGGTGAATGCCAACCTCGATGCCAGTACCCTATTAATCATCAAAAGAGCCAACCGCGTATTTCCCATCATCGAACCCATCTTGCAGCGCAAAGGCGTACCCGACGATTTTAAATATCTAGCGGTAATCGAAAGTGGTTTGGTGCATGCCGTGTCTTCGGCAGGAGCCCGCGGAATTTGGCAGTTCATGCCGCAAACTGCACGCGAAAAAGGAATGGAAGTAACCGATGCAGTTGACGAGCGCTACCATTTAGAAAAAGCCACCGAAGCCGCCTGTGATTATTTGTTGCAAGCCAAAGCCAAATTTGGTTCGTGGACCTTGGCAGCCGCTGCCTACAATGGCGGAATGAGCGGCGTAAACAAGCAAATCG